>JBCNOP010000002.1:0-126677 GCA_039593775.1 Pseudoduganella sp. | reverse complement strand
TCGACGATGCGGCGGAAGCGCTGATGCTGCGCCAAGCCGCCGAGCACTCCTTGCGCGGCGTCGCCTTGCCGCGCATCTGGCTGGCCGATTGCGCCGGCGCCGGCCAAGCGTGGACGCTGGCCATCATTCTGGCTGAAATGGGGCTGCTGTCCCACGCCGAAATCTACGCCACTGTTGCCAGCGACGAGATGCTGGAGGAAGCCGCGTCGGCATGGCTGCCGGAAGCCGACCTTGCGTGCGCGCAGGAAGGCTACGAGCAAGCTGGCGGAAAGAGCCGGCTGGCCAATTACTTCAATGTGCAGGGCGGCCGCGCGATCCTGGTGCCCTCCCTGCGCAGCCATATCACCTTGGCTCAGTACAACCTGGTCACCGATGCGTCGTTCAACGAATTCAACCTGATCGCCTGCCAGCGCGCCCTGCCCGACTTCGGCCCCCTGCTGCGGCAACGTGTGCTGCAGCTATTCCACGACAGCCTTGTCCCCTTCGGCACCCTCGGCCTGGACCGCGAACTGGATGCGGGGGAGCCGCTAACTGAAGCCTACGCTCCTCTTAGTCCAGGACAGCCGTGGTATAAACGCATACTTTGAACCAGGAGTCTTGGTATGCGCTTGATGCGGGCGGCGGCCATCGCTGCACTTTTTTTTGCTTCTGCCTCGAGCTTGGCCCAGGAGCTATGGGGTGGCAATTCGTTCGGCATGTCCAGGGAGACGGTGCGCAAACTGAACCCTGCTGCAACCACACCGGCGAACCCAAGTACCCTCCAAACGGGGGCGAAGGAAGTTCTTGAACAGTACGGCGTCCCTATCGGACGCAATACCTTCACTGCACGCTTCTACTTCAAGGAAGCCAAGCTTCATCAAATCACACTTGAACTGCAAGACAATCTCTCGTCAGAGGATGTCGCCCGCCTTTGGGACGAACTCTACGCGCTGAATGTCGCGCAGTACGGAAAAGAAAGCAGCCTGCGCAGGGGATCAGGCCAGGTATGGGGCAAGGCCGCTACCTGGGCGATAGATGGCAAAGAAATGACCCTGTTCTTCCTCTCGAAGGAAGGGTTCAAACCGATCATGAACATCGTTTACCAAAGCCAGTCTCAAAAATAGAACGGTATCGGTAGCGAAGACTGATATCAGGAACCAGTTGCCGTCTCGGGCGCTTCAGCCTCCAGCACAAAGGCTGCTGCCTGGAAGTCGCCTTCCAAGGCCACCTTCAAGCCATGCCCCATCCAGTAAGCGCCGCTTGCTCTGGCTACCGTTCCTGCCGCCGCGGCGCCGGCGAAAGCGCGCAGTGCGTAGACTTTGCCGGCATCCAGTCCGCGCAGCTGGATCGTTTTCTGCGCTGAGCGCATCATGCTGGAGTGCAGGAAGGCGAACAATACTGCCTGCTTGCGGTCCTGCGACACCGACAAAGTGGCCGATCGCGGCGAACCGTTCCGCGGTGACACCAGTCGATAGAGGTTCCCCAGTTGTACCGTGGCGCGAATCCGCTTGTATTCTTCGACCAGCTTCCTGGCCCTGGCGAAATCTTCGTCCTGCCAGTGATTCAGGTTGGCGCCGATACCCAGCCCACCCTGCATCGCGGACAGGAAGCGGTATTCCAGAGAGGTCACGCGTTTGTTCACGAAGTTCGGGGAATCCGTCACCCACGCCATCATCGCGGCCGGAGCATAGGCATGGCTGTATCCATCCTGGATGATGAGCCGGTCATACGGATCGGTATTGTCTGAGGTCCACACCTGCTCGGTGAGCTGCATGATGCCAAGGTCGACGCGCCCCCCGCCGCTGGCGCAGGACTCGATTTCCAGCTTCGGGTGGCGGCGGCGCAGTTCTGCCAGCAGCTTGTACAGGTTGTCGAGGTAGGCGACGTAAAGCCGCTGCTGCTCGTCCGGCGACGCTTCCGGCCAGCCGGGTTCGGACCAGGCCCGGTTATGGTCCCATTTCAGGTATTCGATGTTGTGGCTGGAGACCAGTCCATCGAGCACCTTCAGCAAATGCTCGCAGACGTCCTTGCGCGCCAGGTTGAGCACAAGCTGGTTGCGCGCTTCGGAGCGCGGCCGGCCAGCAAAATTGATCACCCAGTCGGGATGGGCGCGATACAGGTCGCTGTCCGGGTTCACCATCTCCGGCTCGACCCAGAGTCCGAACTGCATGCCCAGCTCATTCACGCGCTTGACTAACGGCCCCAGTCCGTTCGGGAACTTCTTGCGGTTGACCACCCAGTCGCCAAGCCCTGTCTTGTCGCTGTTGCGCGCGCCAAACCATCCATCATCGACGACGAAGCGCTCAACGCCGATGCGGGCGGCCTTTTCTGCAAGCGCCATCTGTCCGGCTTCGGTGACGTCGAAGAACGTGGCTTCCCATGAGTTGTAGAGCACCGGGCGCAGGCGTGGTGCTGGCGCGTGGGGGAGGATTTTCTCGCGCTGGTAGCGATGGAACACGCGTGAAGCGCCGCCAAAGCCGTCGTTGGAGAAGCCGGCATGGAACACGGGTGACGCAAGGCTCTCGCCGGGCTTCAGCCGGTAGTTGAAGTCGAAGGGGTTATACCCGGCGGTTGCGTGCACGCCGCCCATGGCATCCATCTCCACATCGATGCGCCAATTGCCGCTCCAGGCCAGCGCCCCGAACCACACCGGACCGGATTCCTCGCCGGTCGTGTTGCGGCTCACCGCGAACCATGGATTGGCCTGATGCGAGGTGACTCCCTTGCGGCTCTCCAGCACGAACGCGCCCGGCGTGATTGCCCGCGTTTGCAGCATGAATTCCCCAGCCCACCGGCCGGACAGGAAAGACAACTGGTAATCATCCGAATATGGAAGATTCAGGCAAGCCGCCGCCATTTGATCCACCTGGATCCAGCTGCCGGTCCGGTTCTCTACCACTGAGGAGCGTGAGAGGATGCCGGTTTCCTCGTCCATCGCGTAAGTCAGCGTGACGTGAACTGCCCGCTTCACGTCCTTCAGTTGCAGGACAAGCCGGTCGCCCCTGTCATGGTGGCTGACGTAGCGCAGGTCAAGGTCGCGCACACCGTCGGGGAAGCGGACTTTCAACGCAGGCTCTGTCGTCAACCCGCCTCCGAAGCCGGCAAATTCGTAGGGTGAAATACTGACAGGCATTTCGTTGGACGAATTGGCTTCAGGCAGGACTGCCGCCGGGAGCTTGTCGCTGGCGGCCAGCGCGGTGCCCCAGTACAGCGATTGCAGCTGGCCGCTAGCGTTCACGCCAAAAGCATAGGTGGCGCCGCCGCCATCCAGCCGAAAGACCCTGGTCGCCTCGTCGACCGAAGCACGGGCCGCCGCATGCCCGCCGAAGGCCAGGCCGGCAGCCCCGCCCAGCAAGCCAAGAAAGACTTTGCGCCTGGTTTCATTCGTCGCTGCCATACGTGTCCTCCTTAGGTATTTTCGGCAGAGGATAGCAAGCAGCCAGGGCACTACGGCACAGCTATATCAGTTCGGATTGGATCCTTCTGAATTTGAAATATCACTAGTCGCGATTGTGTGCAAAATTGCACAACGTGAGTGCAACCCTGTCAGTTTCGCACAGTTGGCAAAACATGCACACTCCTCGCATAACAAAACCTGAGGAGACTTTGATGCGTGTGTCGAAACACAACTTCATGCTGCGACGCTCGGTGGCAGCCGTGATGATGACGCTTCCCGCCATGTATTCCCACCCTGTCCTGGCGCAAAGCGCCGGCGGTGAGAAGGCCGAAGGCCAGATGGACCGGGTGATCGTCACCGCCCGCAAGCGCGAAGAACTGATCCAGGACGTACCGGGCGCCGTGACCGCCCTGTCCGGCGCGCAGCTGGAAAAGAAGGCGCTGCCCGACATCACGGCCTTGACCGACATCGTGCCGAACACCACGCTCAAAGCCTCGCGCGGCACCAACACCACCCTCACCGCCTTCATTCGCGGCATTGGCCAGCAAGACCCGGTGGCCGGCTATGAGCAAGGCGTCGGCATCTACCTGGACGACGTCTATCTCGCCCGCCCGCAAGGGGCACTGACCGACATCTACGACCTGGAACGCATCGAAGTGCTGCGCGGTCCGCAAGGCACCCTGTACGGCCGCAACACCATCGGCGGCGCAGTGAAGTACGTAACCCGCAAGCTCTCCCCTAACCCGACTTTCGAGATCAAGGGCGCCCTGGGCAATTACAGCCAGCGCGACCTGGTACTGAAAGGCAGCACGCCGATCAGCGATATCCTGCGCATCGGCGGCACAGTCGGCACTTTCAACCGCGACGGCTACGGCAAAAACGTCATCAACGGCCGCGAAAACTACAACAAAGACGTCAACGCCGCCCGCATCAGCGCCGAACTGGTGCCGAACAGCGACCTGTTCATCCGCCTCGCCGCCGATTACACCAAGGACGATTCCGAGCCGAAGCAAGGCTACCGCCTGCTGAATGGTCCGCCGCCGGGCAACGAACCGCCGCTGGAAGGCGCCTACGACACCCGCGCCAACCTGTACAAGGTGAACGGCCACGAACAGCAAGTGACCACCAAGGGCGCGTCGCTGACCATCGACTACAACATCAATGCCGAGACGATGTTCAAGTCGGTCACCGCACACCGCTCGTCCAGGTCTTATGCGCCGATCGACTTCGATTCGCTGAACTCTCCACTGTGGGAAGCCCCGGCGATCTATAGCGACAAGCAGGACAGCCAGGAATTCCAGCTGACTTACACCGGCTCCAAATGGCAAGGCGTGGCCGGCCTGTTTTACATGAAGACCAACGCCTTCAACGAATTCGATGTCCTGTACAACGCTGCCGGCGGCCTGTCGCTGCTGACCCGCGACGATATCGATTCCAAAACCTGGGCCGTGTATGCGGATGCCAGCTATAGCGTGTCCGACACCTTCAATGTGAGCGTGGGCGGCCGCTGGACCGATGACGAGCGCGAAGCCTCCATCTACAAGCGCACCTACCTCGGCCTGGCCGGTTCGCCGAACCTGGGCAATCCTGCAGCCGTCGGCCTGGCGCCGAACACGGACCTGGGCAAGGGCGACTTGCACCGCAAAGACAAAAAATTCACCCCGAAACTGGGCTTCGGCTGGAAACTGTATCCGGAGCACAATGTGTACGGCTCCTACCAGAGCGGCTTCAAAGGCGGCATGTTCGACCCGCGCATGGACCTGGCCGCAACCGGTGGTCCCAATACCCCGGCCTCGCTGGAAAAGCGCAAGGGCGTGAACCCGGAAGAAGTCGACACCGTCGAACTGGGCCTGAAGTCATCGATGAATGGCGGCCGGCTGCAGACCAATGCGGCTGTGTTCTACACCGACTACAAGAACGTGCAGATCCCGGGCTCAATCCCGACTTTCAACGCGCAAGGCCAGGTGACCGGTTTTGCCGGCACGCTGACTAACGCCGGCAAGGCCAAGATCAAAGGCCTGGAACTGGAAGCCATCGCCCGCGTAACGGATGGGCTGTCGCTGAACGGCATGTTGAGCTACATCGATGCCGAGTACAAGGAATGGATGGTGGCCAGCGGCGCAACGCTGGTCAATGTGGCGAAAAGCGCGGAATTCCAGAACACGCCGAAAAAATCCGCCAACGTGGGCGCGACTTATGAATGGCCGGTCAGCCTGTTCGGCCGCGGCGGCAACATGAGTTTCAATAGCAGCCTGTCCTACAAGGACAAGGTGTACCAGGCTGAAATCGTGCGCCTGACCGGCATCGCTTCGATGGATGCGCTGGTGCCGCAAAACCTGATGCTGGCGCAAGGCGGCTTCACGCTGTGGGATGCCGGACTGGTATGGACCAGTGCCGACCGCCGCCTGCAAATCGGCCTGCACGGCCGTAACCTGACAGACAAACGCTACAAGGTGGCTGGCTATGCCTTCGGTGGTTTCTTCAACACCGTCACCACCTACTACGGCGATCCACGCACCTACAAGCTGACTGCCTCGTACAAGTTCTGACGCACGTTACGATTGGTGAGAATCTTTTCGCGCTGACAGGAATATGATGGCAGTGAGGAGAGCCAGATGTTGCTCGAGCGCGAAAGGCAATTGCAGGAATTGCAGCGGCTTGCCAGCCGCGTTAGCTCAGGTGCGGGCGGAATGGCGCTGGTGCTGGGTGAAGCCGGCATCGGCAAATCGTCCCTGCTGCAAGCTTTTGCCACCCCCTTGAAGGGGAAGTTCCTTGTCTTGCAAGGCGCCTGCGAAGATTTATCCACCCCGCGCGTGCTGGGCCCCTTGCGCGACTTCGCGCCCGCGCTTGGTTCGGACGTGGTGTGCACGATCGATAATGCGGGCAGTCCCGACATCCTGATGCCGATGCTGCTGGCCCACCTCGCGGCGCAACCGCGACCGGTGCTGGTGATGTGCGAAGACCTGCACTGGGCCGACCAGGCGACGCTGGACTTGCTCAAGTACCTGGCCCGCCGCATCGCCGACCAGCACATCATGCTGCTGGCCAGCGCCCGCAACGACGAGCTGCCGCCCGACCACGCCTTCTGGCGCTGGGCCGGCGACCTGCCTCCCGCCAGCACGCAACGCATCGATCTTCCTGCCTTGTCGCCCGACGCCGTCGCTACCCTTGCGCGCGATGCGGATTGCGATCCCTCCGAGTTATACCGCGTCACCGGCGGCAACCCCTTCTTCCTCTCCGAATTGCTGACCGATTGCAGCCGTGCGCCCGGCCATTTGCCGGCCTCGGTGCGCGATGCAGTCTGGGCGCGCACCTCGCGGCTGGACGCGCAGGTGCGCACCGTGCTGGAACTGGTCAGCGTCAGCCCCGTCGCGCTCGAGGAGTGGCTGCTGGAAGCCTTGCTGGGCGAGGACGGACATGATGCCATCGACGGCAGCGTCGACAGCGGCCTGCTGCAGCGCGCCACTCCCGGCCTGTTGTCGTTCCGCCACGAACTGGCGCGCCAGGCCGTGTTGAGCGGGCTGCGTCCGGGCGCCACGCGCGCCCTGCACAAACGCTTGTGCAAGGCCCTGACCGAACAGGCGCCGCCCCATGCGCGCATCGAACTGGCCCGTCTCGTCCACCATGCGACCGGGGCGCAGGACGCGCATATGGTCTTGCAACTGGCGCCGCGTGCGGCCCGCCAGGCGGCACGGCTGGGCGCGCACCGGCAGGCTGCGGCCCACCTGGCCAGCGCCCTGCAATTCGTGGACGCAGTCGGCTGGACCGGCGAAGCTGCCCAGCTTTACGAGGATTGGGCGTACGAAGCCGGCCTGCTGCGCATTGATGACAGACTGATCGAAGCGCGCCTGAAAGCAATCGACTTGTGGCGTAGCGTCGAGCGGCCGGACAAGGTCGGCTTGAACCTGCGCTGGCTGGCGCGCACCCACTGGTACCGTGGCGAGGCGAAGGAAGCCGAGCGCTATGGGCTGGAAGCAATCCGCACGCTCGAACAGCTGCCGAACAGCAAAGAGCTGGCCATGGCCTACAGCATGCGTTCGCAGCACCAGTTGTTGCAAGACCACCCCGCATCCGCCATCGAATGGGGCCAGTTGGCGCTGGAGTTGGCGACGGCGCTGGACGACCACGATACCCGCGTCCATGCGCTGACCAATATCGGCAGCGCCAAACTGTTCCTGGGCGACGACAGCGGCCAGCACGACCTGGCAGAGGGATTGCAGTGCGCCCTGGACCAGCACCTGCACGAACATGCGGCCCGTATTTACAGCAACTGGGTCGAATACGCTGTCGTCTTCAAGCAGTTTGCGCTGGCCGAACGCCTGCTGGCCGAAGGCTTTACCTACCACCGCGAGCATGAGCTGGACGCCTGGGTGCATTACCTGACCGGCTGGCAGGCGCAGTTCCACCTCGACAAAGGCGAGTTCGCGCAGGCCGCCGCGCTGGCGCGGCAAGTGCTCGCCTTGCCCGACCTGAGCCTCGTCATGCGGCTGCCGGCGTTGACGGTGCTGGGCCGTACGCTGTCGCGACAAGGAGAGCCGGACGCGGCGCGCTGCCTGCAGGAAGCGTTGCAATGGGCGCGCGCTACCCGCGAATCGCAGCGCCTGCTGCCGGTGCTGCTGGCCCTCACGGAAGCGGCATGGCAGGTGCAGGATATGGACGGCTGCCGCCGCTGGCTGGACGAAATCGGGCAGTTCGACCTGTCCGGGGTCAATGCCTGGGACCTGGCAGAGGTCGAGGCCTGCCGGCGCCGCGCGGCACTGCCGGCGCTGGCAGGCGGCGAACAGGCTGCTGCCCCGGCGCCGCGCGCAGCAGAAACGGCCGGAGACGGCCAGGCCGCCTGCGACGCCTGGCTGGCACTGGGACTGCCATATGAAGCGGCGCTGGCCCTGCTGGACCTGCCGGGCGAGGCGGCCGTGCAGGCCATGCCGAAGGCGGTCGCCCTGCTGGAACAGATCGGCGCCGCACCGGCTGCTGCGCTGGCCCGGCAGCGCGCCCGCGCCTGCGGCGCCCAGGCGCAGCTGCCCAAGTCGCGGCGCGGGCCTTACGCGGCAGCGCGCGAACACCCGAGCGGCCTGACCCGCCGCGAAGCCCAGGTGCTGGAATTGCTGCTCGATGGCCTCAGCAACCTCGAGATCGCCCAGCGCCTCTGCCGGTCCGAACGCACTGTCGAACACCACGTTTCCACCCTGCTCGGCAAGCTGGGCGCCACCACGCGCCTCGATTTGCTGCGCCGGCCGCCTGCCTCACTGCATAAAAACTAGGTGCTGGGCGCCCGGAATTTGGGTGCCAGTACCAATTCGCCGCGCCTCCTTGCCGCCTAAAGTGACTTCCATGGAAAGCACGGGGCGCGGTCCATAGCCTGGTCCGAAGGGCCCGCCCCTCTTCAATACCGGACCGCCTGGAGATCGTCATGGAAGAACTGCGCCACACCAATTTCAAGAAAAACCATATCAAGATCGTCGTCAGCGAAGGCAAGGTCACCCTGGAAGAACTGCACAAGGCGCTCGACATCGCCGTATCGCAGATGGTGCCCAAGGGCGGCTGCAACTGCGGCCTGACGGGCTTCGACCTGACCTTCCTGCGCGGCGACCCGTCGATCGGCCGCGTGCTGCGCGAGGTACCGCATATCGAAGGCGCGGTGCTGGAAAATGAATTCCGCGGCTAACCTGCTTTCGCACGATCCACGCCCGGCACTGGGCGTGGGCGTCAGCTATGAGGGCCGCGATCCGGCACTGCTCGAAATGATGCTGCCGCACGTGGACATCATCGAAGTCACGCCGGAGACCATGTCGGTGGCTGACGGCGACCGCATCTCGCTGGACAAAGCCATTCTGGCCGAACTGAAAAATATCGACCGCGAGAAAACCATCGTGGTGCATGGCGTCAGCCTGTCCATCGGTTCCCATGATGGCTGGTCGCCTACCTACCTGCATTTGCTCGATGAACTGATGGACCAGGTGCGGGTGCGCTGGCACAGCGAGCATCTTGGCTACACGCGGGTCGATGGCGAACACCTCGGCATCATGCTGGCCATGCCGCGCACCGCGCAGGCGGCGGAACTGGTCGCGCAGCGGGCCTGGTGCCTGCAGCAGCGCTACGGATTGCCTTTCCTGCTGGAGAATATCGTGCACGTCGTGCCCGACTGCCCGGCCGACTACACCGATGCCGGCTTCCTGAACGCGGTGGCACGCGACAGCGGCTGTGGCCTGATCCTGGACGTGTACAACCTGGAATGCGATGAGCATAACCATGCGCTCGATATCCAGGCCTTCCTGGCGGAACTGGATGGGCGCCATGTGAAGGAGCTGCACGTGGCCTGCGGCGTCAAACACAATGGCCTGATGCTCGATGTGCACTCGCGCCTGCCGCGCCCTTGCACAATGGACCTGGCGCAGCAAGTCCTGCGCGAAGTCGCGACCGAGGCGGAAGTGATCGTCTACGAATTCATGCCGGAAGCCGTGCCCGGCCTGGGTAATGCAGCCATCGCAAACACCCTGCAGCAAATGCGGCAACGAGAATGGAGGTAGACATGGACCTGGCCAGCCACCAGCGCATCCTGCTTGGCATGATGCGCGCCACTTACCAGCCCGGCGCCGGCGATGCGCCCTATTACCACCGCGTGTCCTGCTCGCCGGACCTGCACGAAGCGCGCGGAAACGTGCTCCTGTGGCGGGTCTACGTCCTGGAACGCACCTGCGTGCTGACGGTAGAATTGCTGCGCCAGGCCGGACTGCTGGAGGACGCATTGCAGGCCTTCATCCGCCAGGAGAATATTTCGCCGTTCCGCGAATACCAGCCGCTGGCCTTCCTCGGCTTCCTGGCGGGACATGAAGACCCGCTGGTGGTTTCGGTATCCCAGTTCGAACTGGCGCTGATGAAGGTGCGCGAGGGCGATCCATGCCGCTACATGGTGGACTGGAGCTACGACCCAGCGCCGATCCTGCAGGCGCTGGCGCAGCAGGCGCCGCTTCCGGACCGTGCCGATCCTGACCTGCACCGGGTCGAAATTTCGGGCGAGCTGCCTTACTTGTTCGAGATAAAAAGGCTGGCGCGCGATTCGGCGAATGAACGCAGCAGGTTCCACACGGCCCTGACGCGCGGCAGCCGGTACAGGTCGACCGGCGCCACCAGCCAGTAGGCGCGCTCCACGAATACTTCGTCCTGCAACACCGGCACCAGGCGGCCGTCGGTCGCCATATAGGGCGGCGCCATCATCAGGCCCAGGCCCACAGCGGCGGCTTCGGCCTGCGCCAGCATGCCGGTGCAGCACAGGCGCCGGCGCGGGTTGACGCCCAGCTCATCGAGGAAGTTCAGCTCATTGCTGGCGAGGCGGTCCTGGACGTAGTCGACAAAGTCATGCCCGGCCAGGTCGCTGCGCTTCAGGATCGGCGGGTGGCGCGCAAGGTAATCCGGCGAGCCGTACACATACAGCCGGAACGATGCCAGGCGCGTCACCATGTAGCGGCCGGTGTTGGGCGCATCCAGCGTGACGCCAAGGTCGGCCTCGCGGCTGGCCAGGTTGGCAAAACGAGGCTGCACCAGCAGGTCGACCGACAGCTCGGGATAATCCTGCAGGAATTGCGCGAGCAGCGGCGTGATGAAGCGCACGCCCAGGGCCTCGGGCACGCCCAGGCGCACCACGCCGCGAATCGCGACTTCGGTGCCGGACAACTGGCCTTGCGCGGCCAGCACTGCGCTTTCCATCGCTTCGGCATGCGGCAGCACGGCATGCCCCATCTCCGTCAGCTCGTAGCCTTCACGCGAGCGGTCGAACAGTGTGGCGCCCAGTTGCTGCTCCAGGCGGTCGATACGGCGCGACACCGTCGTGTGCTCCACTTCCAGCCGGCGTGAGGCCCCGGACAGGGTGCCGGAGCGCGCCAGCTCGAGGAAGAAGCGCAAGTCAGTCCATTCGGGCAGTGTTTTCATGCGGTGTATTGTGCATCATTTTCCGGTGCCGTAGTGTTGCTGTGCAAAATTGCACACACAGTGGGCGCCGCTTCCGGTTCCCGCTTTGATGCATTTCTTGCACACTGCACGCTCCTGCAACGCTGCCCACGAGGACCATGTATTCCGAGATCAGCTATACCAGCGACGATGGCCTGCGCCTGTATGCGCGCGACTACCCTGCCGCCAGCGGTGCGGCGCGCCTGCCCGTGATCTGCATCCACGGCCTGACCCGCAATTCGGCCGACTTTGAAGATGTCGCGCCATGGATTGCGGCGCTGGGCCGGCGCGTGATCGCCGTCGACGTGCGCGGCCGAGGCAATTCCGAATACGATCCCCAGCCTGACCGCTACACGCCGATGGTCTATGCCAACGACGTGGTCAAGCTGGCGAACGACCTCGGCATCGAACGCGCAGTTTTCATCGGCACCTCGATGGGCGGCCTGATCACCATGACCCTCGCCGTGCGCAAATCGTCCCTGGTCGCCGCAGCTGTCCTGAACGACGTGGGCCCGACGCTGTCCGAACGCGGCCTGTCGCGCATCCGGAGCTATACAGGCAAGGGCGAGCAATTCACGAGCTGGCAGCAGGCAGCCGATTACATCAGCGGCATCAACGCGGTCGCCTTTCCCGCCAATACGGCGCAGGAATGGGAGCGCTGGGCGCGCCGTGCCTTCCGTGAAGAGCGTGATGGCACGCTGGCCATGCGCTACGATTCGAATATCGCCGTGCCGATCCGCGCCAACAAGCTGCGCTCCACGTCGATGGCCGCACATTTTGCTTTCCGCAGGCTGGCGCGGCGCCGGCCCACCATGCTGATTCGCGGTGCCCTGTCGGACCTGATTGAGCCGGCGCAGGCCTATGCCATGCGTGCTGCCGCGCCACGCATGCTGTATGCTGAGGTGCCCGATGTCGGCCACGCGCCGATGCTGTCGGAGCCCGCAGCACAAGAGGCGCTGCGCACCTTCCTCGCCAGTGTGGATTAAGTTGATGAACAGACTGATACCGCTGTTGTTCGCAATGGTGCCGGCATTGGCGCCGGCGCAGGACCTGAAAGTGGCCCTCATCACCGGCAAGACCGGCATCCTCGAGCCGTACGCCAAAGAAACCGAGACCGGCTTCATGATGGGCCTTGAATATCTTACTGGCGGCAAGATGGAAATCAATGGCCGCAAGCTGAAGGTCTTCGTCAAGGATGACCAGAGCAAGCCAGACCAGGGCCGCACCCTGCTGGCCGAAGCATACGGCGACGACAAAGTCGATATAGCGGTTGGCACCAGTTCCTCCGGCTCCGCCATCGCCATGCTGCCCATTGCAGCGGAATACAAGAAAGTCCTGATCGTGGAACCGGCGGTGGCCGATGCCATTACCGGCGCCAAATGGAACAAGTACATCTTCCGCACGGCACGCAACTCCATGCAGGACGGGCTGGCTGCCGCCTCCACCTTCAAGCAAGGCAGCGTGGCCTTCCTGGCGCAGGACTACGCCTTCGGCAAGGACGCGGTGGCCGCGGCACGCGAGGCCCTCAAGCTGACCGGCTCCAAGGCCACTATCGTGCATGAGGAATTCGCGCCGCAGAATGCAACCGACTTCACTGCTTCTGCGCAACGCCTGTTCGACCAGCTGAAAGACGCACCGCAGCCGCGCGTGCTGCAAATCATCTGGGCCGGGCCGAACCCCATGAACAAGATCGCCGACATGAAGCCCGAGCGCTATGGCATCACGCTGGCGCCGGGCGGCAATATCCTGCCTGTGCTGAAGACCTGGAAATCGTTCGCCGGCACCGAAGGCACGATCTATTACTACTACGACTTCCCAAAGAACAAAATGAACGACTGGTTCGTGGCCGAGCACCAGAAGCGCTACAAGAAGCCGCCGGATATGTTCACGGCGGGTGGCTTTACGGCCGCCAGCGCAGTCTATACCGCCCTCGCCAAAACAGGCGGCGGCGACACGCAGAAGATGATCGCCGCCATGGAGGGAATGGAGTTCGACACGCCCAAGGGCAAGATGAGCTTCCGCAAGGAAGACCACCAGGCCATGCAGCCGATGTACCACTTCCGCATCAAGAAGGACCAGAAGAACGAATGGGACTTGCTGGAACTGGTGCGCGAGATTCCGGCCTCCGAGCTGCCGGTACCGATCAAGAACAAGCGGCGCTGAACCGATGACTCCACTGCTGTCCACACGCGGCTTGACTATCCGCTTCGGCGGCCACACGGCCGTCGACAACGTCAGCGCCGACTTCCACGCGGGCCAGTTGACGGTGATCGTCGGCCCCAACGGCGCCGGCAAGACTACCTATTTCAACCTGATGTCAGGCCAGTTGCCGGCAACCAGCGGACAGGTGCTGCTGCGCGGTGAAGATATCACCCGCAGCGGCCCTGCAGCGCGCACCCGCAAGGGCATCGGCCGCGCCTTCCAGCTCACCAACCTGTTCCCGCACCTGCCGGTGCATGAGAACGTGCGGCTGGCGGTGCAGGCGCGCGCCAATGCCGGCATGAAGCTGTGGTCGATCTGGTCCAGCCACAAGGAACTGATCGAACGCGCCGACCATTACCTGGCGCGCGTGGCGCTGGCGGGGCGGCGCGACACGCCGGTGGCCGCCCTGTCGCACGGCGACAAACGCAAGCTGGAAGTGGCCATCATGCTGGCCCTGGAGCCGGAAGTGATGATGTTCGACGAGCCGACCGCCGGCATGAGCGTGGACGAAGTGCCGGTGGTGCTTGACCTGATCCACCAGGTCAAGGCGGAGCGCAACAAAGCCGTGCTGCTGGTCGAACACAAGATGGACGTGGTGCGGGCGCTGGCCGACCGCATCATCGTGCTGCACAACGGCGCCCTGGTGGCGGACGGCGAACCTTCTGCCGTCATGTCGTCGGCCATCGTGCAGGAAGCTTACCTGGGGACCGCAAGCCATGACTGATGCCGTGCTCAAACTGTCCGGGGTCCACACCCACATCGGCGAATACCATATCCTGCAAGGCGTCGACCTGGCCGTGCCGCGCGGCGGGCTGACGGTCCTTCTCGGCCGCAACGGCGCGGGCAAGACCACGACGCTGCGCACCATCATGGGGCTGTGGCAGGCAAGCGCCGGCTCCGTCCAGTTCAATGGCCGCGACATCAGCAAGCTGCGCACGCCCGATATCGCGCAGGCCGGCATCGCCTACGTACCCGAATCGATGGCGGTCTTCAGCGGCCTGACAGTCCGCGAGAACCTCTACCTCGCCGCACGCAGTGGCCCGATGGACACAGCACGGCTGGAGTGGATTTTCTCCTTCTTCCCAGCCTTGAAGAAGTTCTGGAATTACCCGGCCGGCAACCTGTCCGGCGGCCAGAAACAGATGGTCGCGATCGCACGCGCCATCATCGAGCCGCGCGAACTGCTGCTGATCGACGAACCGACCAAGGGCCTGGCGCCGGCCATCATCCAGAGCCTGGCCGACGCCATCCGCCAGCTCAAGGGACAGGCCACCGTGCTGCTGGTCGAGCAGAACTTCCACTTCGTGCGCCAGCTTGGCGACACCGTGGCCGTGATGGATGACGGCCGCATCGTGCACAGCGGTTCCATGGCCGAACTGGCCGCCGACCGCGCCCTGCAGGAACGCCTGCTCGGCCTGGCCCTCGATTCACACCAATAAGGAGCCGCACGAGATGCCTTCCGTCCCACGCGACTATATTCCAATGCTGCTGGTGCCGGCCCTGATGCTGGCCATGCTGCCGCTGGTGGGCAGCATGCCGACCTGGGTCACGCTGACCGTGGCGGGGCTGGCGATGGGGATGATGATCTTCATCATGTCGAGCGGCTTGACCCTCGTGTTCGGCCTGATGGACGTGCTGAATTTCGGCCACGGCGCCTTTGTTTCCGTCGGAGCCTTCGCCGCCACCCTGGTGCTGGTACCGATGCAGGGCTGGATGGAGGCCGATTCGCTCGGCATGAACCTGGCCGCGCTCGGACTGGCAATTGCGATGGCGATGGCCGTTACAGCCGTCCTGGGGCTTGTGTTCGAGCGCATCATCATCATGCCGGTCTATGGCCAGCACCTGAAGCAGATCCTGATCACGATGGGCGGCATGATCGTGGTCGAACAATTGATCCACGTTATCTGGGGCGCAGACCATAAGCCTATGCCCCTGCCCACCGCCCTGCGCGGCGCCTTTGTGCTGGGCGACGCCGCTATCGAGAAATACCGTCTGCTGGCCGTCGCGGTCGGGGCACTGGTGTTCATCGTGCTCACGCTGCTGCTGAACCGTACCAAGCTTGGCCTGCTGATCCGCGCCGGCGTGGAGAATGGCGAGATGGTCGAAGCGCTTGGCTACCGCATCCGGCGCCTGTTCGTGGCAGTCTTCGCAGCGGGTTCCGCGCTGGCGGGCCTGGGCGGCGTGATGTGGGGCCTGTACAAGGAAACGCTGACCGCCTCCATGGGCGGCGAAGTGATGGTGATGGTCTTCATCACCGTCATCATCGGCGGGCTTGGCTCGGTGGGCGGCTGCTTCATCGGCGCGCTGCTGATGGCGCTGACGGCCAACTACGCCGGCTTCCTGGCGCCGAAGCTGGCGCTCGTGTCCCATATCGTGCTGATGATTGCCATCCTGCTGTGGCGCCCTGCCGGCCTGTCGAGGAAATGAAATGCTGAACAACCTTCTATCCGGCGACCTGCCGCGTAGCCGGACGCTGTCCATGCTGCTGCTCGTGGTCGTGCTGGGGCTCGCACTGGCGCCCTTCATCACAACTGGCGCCCGTCCGCTCAACACCGCTGCCACGATCTGCATCTACATCGTTCTGGTCGCCTCATACGACCTGTTGATCGGCTATACGGGGATCGTGTCCTTCGCACATACGATGTTCTTCGGCATCGGAGCCTACGGCGTCGGCCTGGGGTTCGACAGTCCTTCTCCGGCCTGGAGTTCGATGGCGCTCGGCCTGGCGGCGGCACTGGCACTGACGCTGGTCCTGGCCTTCATCATCGGCCTGTTTGCGCTGCGCGTACGCGCAATTTTCTACGCCATGATTACGCTGGCGGTGGCTTCCTCGTTCGCAGTGCTGGCATCGCAGATGTCAGGGTGGACCGGCGGCGAAGACGGCAAGACCTTCGACGTGCCGGACCTGCTGTCGCCTGCCAACGAGTTCGGCGAATTCATGGGCCGAATCGTGGACGGCAAGGTGCTCACCTACTACATCGTGTTCTTCTGTACCGTGCTGATCTTCCTGGCACTGCTGCGCATCGTGAATTCCCCTTTTGGCCGCGTGCTGCAGGCGATCCGCGAAAACGAATTCCGCGCCGAAGCCCTGGGCTACCGCACCGTGGTCTACCGCATCGCCGCCAACTGCATCGGTGCGCTCGCCGCAGCCCTGGCCGGCGCGCTGATGGCTCTGTGGCTGCGCTATGTCGGCCCCAGGACTACGCTTGGCTTCGAGGTGATGACCGATATCCTGCTGATCGTCGTCATTGGCGGCATGGGTACCATGTATGGATCGGTCATTGGCGCGGCCCTGTTCATACTGGCCAACAACTACCTGAAGTCCCTGATGGCAAAAGCTGCTGGTGCCGTGGCTGGCGTGCCCATACTTGAATCAGCCCTGCATCCGGACCGCTGGCTGCTCTGGCTCGGCATCCTGTTCATCCTGGCCATCTACTTTTTCCCCAGTGGGATCGTGGGAAAGTTCAGGCAACTGGCAGCCCGGCCAGGTATTTAGACAGCAAGGCGTCGGCCCTGCCGCTGCTGCGCAATTCCTGCACGGCGCGGCGCAATTCGGTTGCCAGTGTTTCGTCAAAATGATGCCGGCTCAGGTGCAGGTGGATTTCACGCGCCTCCAACGCGAGGGTCCCGCCCAGCCGCGCACGCGGCACGCCCAGCAGGCGCATCGAGTGAAAGACGGCCAGCCGCGTTCCGATCGAAGCGTCGAGCCGTCCTTCGAGCAGCATGCGGATGCCCTGCAACTGGTCAGTAATTTCGTGCTTGCGGTATTCGCGGTCGTCCAGGAAAGCCGCACCGTAACTTGAGCCTCGCAGCATGCCGACGGTGCGGCCCCGAAGGTCATGGATGCCATCGAGTTTGAGGCCTGGCCGGCCGATGGCGATGACCTCCGTCGTCCACAGCATGCCCATCGGTTCGGCAATTTCCGCAATCACCGAGTTGGATGTGGAAATCATCACGTCCGCTTCGCCGGAGCGCAGCATGGCAATGGCGCGGGCATAAGGCGCCAGGGTGATCTCGATCTGGTGCCGGGATTCGCGGGCGATCAATTCCATCGCTTCGACAAACAGACCAGCCTTGCGGCCATTGGCTTCAAGCGTGGCAAATGGAGGAATGGCCAGCGCCACGGCGCGCAGTGGACGCGGCCTGGCAAGCGCGCTCCCTGGCCAGCAAACCGGCGCCAGTGCGGCAAGAGCGGCAGCACCGGGCCAGCGGACCATGCAGCCCAGCCAGTGCCGGCGCTGCCCCGCGTACATCGCTCAGGTCCCGGCAGTGGCGCTGGCGCGCTCTGCGATGCGGTCGCGCCAGGCCTGCAAGTGCAGCAGCCCGTGATCGGACGGACGGAATTTCATCAGGCCGCGCGCAAACTCGATCGCGCAAAAGCCTGTGATGTCGGCGATCGTGAAGCGTTGTCCCGCCACGAAGGCTTGCGTGGCCAGCACGCCGTCCAGCCATTTCGCGTTCTCGCGGAACTTCTCGCCCTGCGAGGCACCGAAGTCCGGGAACTGCGGATTTTCAAGCGGCGCAAAGCCGGGATGGGAATGGCGGATGCTGTTGGCTGCAATCGCGAACAGGTGCAGTTCCATGCGCCGGTCGGCCATTTCGATGAAGGCACGCTCCTCGGCACCCTCGCCCATCAGGTTCGGCGTGGGATACAGGCCTTCCAGATAGGTACAGATGGCGCGCGTTTCGCACAGGATGCGGCCATCGTCCAGTTCCAGCGCCGGCACGCGGCCGAAGGGGTTCACCGCCAGGTAAGCCTCGCCACGATGTTCGCCCTTGCCCAGGTCGACTGGCCGCAAGTCCAGCTGAATGCCCTTCTCCGCCATGAACATGGCAACGCGGCGCGGGTTGGGGGCACGGGGGGCGGTGTACAGCTTCATCAAGTCTCCTTTATTTTGTCATCAGCGCGACTGGCCGGTTTCCAGCATTTTGCGCGCCTCTGCGGCAAATTGCTCGACTTTATCCGGGCTGTCCGCCCGTTCCAACACATTGCTGGGTGGGCGATCGATCCCGCGCAGCACGGCGGGGCGGGATCGGATCTGGCGGATCCAGCGCTGCAAATGCGGCAAGCCCTCCGTTTCGACGCCCGACCAGCGATGGGTGCGCACCCAGGCCCAGTTGGCGATATCGGCAATCGAATATTCGCCGGCCAGGAATTCGTGGTGCGCCAGATGGCCATCGAGCACGCGGAACAAGCGGCGGCATTCGCCCTGGTAACGGTCTATGGCCGGCTGGATCTTCTCGGGGAAATAGCGGTAGAACACATTGGCCTGGCCCATCATCGGGCCGATACCGCCCATCTGGAACATCAGCCATTGCAGTACCAGCGAGCGGCCCTTGGGATCCTGCGGCATCAGGCGGCCGGTCTTCTCGGCCAGGTAGATCAGGATGGCGCCCGATTCGAACACCGCAAAGTTGTCGTTGGCGCGGTCGATAATCGCCGGGATGCGGCCATTCGGATTAATGGCTGTGAACCACGGCTCCTTCTGCTCGTTCTTGCCCAGGTCGAGCACATGCATCTCATAAGGCAGCGCCAGCTCTTCCAGCGCAATGGAAATCTTATGGCCATTCGGCGTTGCAGCGGTGTACAGGTCGATCATCGGAAGTCCTCCATGCATGTCGTGGCGCAAAGGATAACCCGTACCGGCAAAAAAAAACCGGCCGATTTGGAGGGGGCCGGTGAAAAACGCTTTTTAGGGCGCGGGGATAGAAGAAACCGTGCCGGATTGAGGAATCCGGCAACCCGGCGCACAGGGATGCTGTACGCTATGGACGTACTTTGCCAGCTTTGCGGCGTCCTATGCTTAGGAGTTCATTAAGGAATCAAATTACGGGCAAAAAAATACCCGCGTCTTTGCGCGGGTAAAGGGATTCAAATCGGGAGAGATTTGAAAGTGCAAGGGGATATTCCCGAAAAACGAAAACATCACGACTTCGTTTAAGATAGTACATTTTCTATAATAGAAACTCTCCAATAGTCACAATGCGAAAAAAAAATTGCAAATGGCCTTATCAAGCCGCATTTTTAGTGGCGGCATTGGCCATTTCGGCCTGCGGCACACAGCCTCCGGCGCCCCCTGCCGCGACAGCGCCTTTGGCAGGTCCTGCGCTGCACGCGAGCCAGACGGCACACCGCATCGTGGCAGGCGACTCGCTGGTCACCATCACGGTGCGCCGCGGCGGACCGCTGGCGCGCATGGGCCACGATCACGTTGTCGCCACACGCCAGCTTGAGGGATTCATTGAACTTGCGCAGGGCCGCACTGAGTTGCGCTTCCGCCTCGACCAACTCACGGTCGACGAAGCAGCGCTACGCAAGGAAGCCGGGCTGGAGACCCAGCCCTCGGCCGACGCCATCGACGGCACGCGCCGAAACATGTTCAACAAGGTGTTGAAAGCGGATGCCTACCCTTGGGTGCTGGTGCGGGCGGCATTCGAACAGGGAGCGAAGGACAGGCTGCGCGCGGCAATCACCCTGCACGGGCAGACGCGCGAATATATCGTGCCCCTGGAATTGCGCGAGGATGGCGCCACCGTGCTGGCCAGCGGCGCCTTCAAAGTCAGGCAGACAGACTTCGGCATTACGCCGTTTGCCGTCCTGGGCGGCGCGCTGGCCGTGCAAGACGAACTGGAACTGAAATTCGCGATCAGCGCGCGACGATAAGCCGCAAGCCGAGACCGACGAAAATCGCACCGGCGCCGCGGTCCAGCCACAGGCCAGCACGTGGGTTGCGGTTGATCCACTTGCCTACAGCACCCGAGAAATAGCCCAGCATCCCGAACAGCAGGCAAGCCTGCAAAGTGAAGATCAGTCCCAGTTGGGCAGTTTGCCAGCTGGCGTCACCGCGCCCTGCCACCACGAACTGCGGCAGGAAAGACAGGAAGAACAGCACCACCTTCGGATTGATCGCATTGGCGAACAATCCCTTCGCAAAGAGTTTGCCCAAAGACTCCTCCGGCAGGGCCGCCTGGCCCACTTTCGCGCCCCCCTTGCTGCGCAGTGCGCCATATCCCATCCAGATGAGGTAGAGTCCGCCCGCAACCTTGAGCGCAGTAAAGGCTGTTGGCGAAGCGGCAATCAGCGCGCCCACGCCCAACGCGGCCAGCAGCGTATGGCTCAGGCAACCCAAAGCGCAGCCCAGGCCGAAAACAACGCCCTGCTTGCGCCCACGAGACATGCCCATACTTAATACCATCAGGTTATCGGGACCTGGGGAAATCGTAATGAGCATGGCGGCAGCCAGGAAGGCCAGCCCTTGTTCAGGAGAAATTAACATAGCCAGGATCATACACGAGTGAGCCGGGGCATAACAATTCAGTATCACGCCATGATTATTTGTCCATTACAATAATTGCTATTGAGGAGATCATTAATATTTTGCTTTCTTCGTTTGCATCCTTTATTGAACTGCTTGCACCCCTCTTATTAATTCTGGGGTTGGTAGCGTTTATCCTGTTGATATGGGAGAACCGCAGCCTAAAGAAGCAATTACAGGCGCGGGAGGCCGCGCTAAGGCAAACGCAGATTCAAAATGAAAAGCTGGGCCGCCACCGCATCGACTTCCTGGCGGCCATGAGCCACGACATCCGCACCCCGCTGGCGGGCGTAATCGGCATGCTGAAATTTGCCCTGCGCGACCGCACCATCGCCGACCGCACGGTCGAATACCTGCGCATCGGCCTGAAAAACAGCGAAGCCCTGCTGGCCATCCTGAACGACCTGCTCGATTTCTCCCGCATCGACGCCGGCCGCCTGTCGATCAACACCCAGGACCTGGACCTGATCGACATCATCGACGAAGCCATCACCATCCTGCGCCCGCAAGCCGATGCCAAGGCACTGCTGCTGCGCTGTGAGCTGGCGCCGGGCCTGCCGCGCCATGTGCAGGGCGACCCCAATCGCATCCGCCAGATCCTGCTTAACCTGCTGGGCAATGCCATCAAGTTCACCGAGCGTGGCGAGGTAAGGCTGCGCGCTTCCGGCGAAACGACCGACGGCCTGGCGCGCGTCAGCTTCAGCATCAGCGATACGGGCCCCGGCATTCCCCTGGAAATGCTGCCACGCCTGTTCCGCAAATTCGAGCCGGCCGACCTGTCCTCCACCCGGCGCGCCGACGGCCCCGGGCTCGGCCTGGCCATCTGCAAAGAGCTGGTCGACCTGATGGGCGGCCAGATCGAAGCCGATACCCGCCTCGGCAAAGGCACGACACTGCGTTTCTCGCTGCCGCTGGCCCTAGGCGGGCCGCCGGAGCACGACCCGGTCAAGATCCCGGCCCACCTGCGCCACGCCTACCGCTTGCGCGTGCTCTGTGCGGAAGACGTGCGCACCAACCAGATCATCATCAGCACCCTGCTGGAAGGCATGGGCCATGAAGTGACCGTCGTCGAAAACGGCCTGGAGGCGCTGCGCGCCCTGCACGACCGGGATTTCGACGTGGTGCTGATGGATGGCCGCATGCCGCAAATGGATGGCGAGCAGGCAGCGCGCCTGGTGCGCCGCGGTGGCAGCCAGGATTATCCCTCGCGCGACCCGCTGATACCGATCATCGCCCTCACCGCCAATGCCAATGACCTTGACCGCGCACGCTACCTGTCGGCCGGCATGGATGCCTTCCTCAGCAAACCGGTCGATGAGCGGCTGCTGTTCGACCAGCTTGAAAAGACCATCACCCAATTGCTCAATCGCGGCCGCAGCCTGCCGCGCACTGCGCCTACGCTGGCGGAACTGGACGACATGTTCGGCGTGGAACCGGCCAGCCCGGCGATCCACATCCTGCCACTAAGCGGCATGACGGTGCGCCACCAGCAGCGCATCGCGCAAGCCTTCCTCGAAGAAGCGCCGCGCCGCATGGACGAGGGACGCCTCGCGCTGCAGAACGGCGATGGCGAAGGCGCCACCAGCGCCTTCCACGCCCTGAAAGGCAGTTGCGGCTACCTGAGCGCGCCAGAGCTGCACACCTTGTGCCACCAGATGGAAAAGGCCAGCGCCGCCGGCGACCTCGATTCCGCCTCCGCCCTGTTGCCCGAACTCGAAACCCTTATCCTGCAAGCTTGCAACGACCTGCGTCGCGACGATACGATAGCTGCATGACGACACAACGCGCCTGGGTGCGCATGCCATCCGGCCGCCGGCTGGACTTGCTGGACCCCACGCCCTTCGATTGGGACGACTCCGACCTTGCACTTGGTTTGGCGCGCACCTATCGCTGGGGCGGCCACTCGGCCTGGCCCCTGCCCCTCTCTGTTGCCCAGCACTCGATCACGGTGCTGCAATTGCGCCGCCTGTGGTCACCCACCCCGCTCGACCCGCTGCGCTCCCTGCGTGAGCTATTGCATGACGCAGAAGAAGGCTTGCTGGGCTTTGACTGCATCTCCGTGCTCAAGCCCTTCCTTGGCGAAAGCTTCCGCGAATTGAGCCAACGGCTAGAACAGGCCGTATTCCTGCGCTATGGCTTGCCGGCCTGGACGCCGAAGGAATACCAGGTCCACAAGCGCGCCGACCGGCTCGCAGCGGCCAGCGAAGCCGTGCACGTCGTGGGCTGGAGCAATGAAGAAGTACGGCGCACATTGAAGATCACGGCCGTGCCCTTACATGAAGATCCGTTGCAAGCCTTATATGGCGAGAAGGCCTGGGAACCATGGCCGCCGGGGCTGGCATGCGAGCGCTTTCTGGACGAATTGAATCGTCTCAAGGCAGCAGCTTGATAGTCCGGATGATAAAATTGTCGTAATGCGAAGTTTTTAAAGACCAAATTCCAGTTATCCACTTCCGCTGTGGATAAACGTGTGGAGAAGCGGGTCTTGACAGCCTGTTTCGCCTTTAACGGCGCGGCTTTCAACAAATTGCCCAATTCTTTGGCAATTGATTAGTCTCAATAAAATCAATGACTTAGCTGGGTCGAGTGCGTGCCTTTTTGCAACTCACTGAGCCTTCGGAAAATATTTTGACAAAAGTTCTGGCGCGGAATAGTGTGTCCACAACCGACAAAGGAAAATGCATGGACGTTAAAGTTCCTGACGACGATTCAAGCGAAGGATGGATGATCGACGACGAGGCGCAAGCCAGTTCCGCCGAACAGGCTCCAGGCGCCAATCCCGCTCCCTGGCGGGTGCTGATCGTCGATGATGACGTCGACGTCCACGTGGTCACGAAATTCTCCCTCAGCAATGCATGCTTCATGGGGCGCCGCCTCAGCTTCCTGCACGCCTACTCCGGCGAAGAAGCCCTGACCACACTGCGCAACAACCCGGACGTGGCCCTGGTGCTGCTGGACGTGATCATGGAAACCAGCGACGCCGGCCTGCGCGTCGCCAACCAGATCCGTTCCGAACTGAAGAACGAACTGGTGCGCATCGTGCTGCGCACGGGCCAGCCGGGCCAGGCGCTGGAACACAGCATCATCCTCGATTACGACATCAACGATTTCTGGTGCAAGACCGACCTCACCACGCGCAAGCTGTTCACCACCGTGATTTCCTCGCTGCGCAATTACTCCGATCTGCAAATCCTGCAATCACAGCTGGCCAAATACAACCAGCACCGCGAGCAATTTGCGGCGATCCTGCAAGGCTTGCAGAAGGGTGAAGCATGGTCGGGCCAGCTGGTCATCGGCCAGCCTGCCTCAACTGTGGATATCCAGGTCCAGCCGGGCGCCGAACCAGGCAGTTTCAAGGCCACCGGGCACATCCTGAAATAACTACTGTATGCGCGTACAGTAGTTATTTTGCAGTCATCTCCCCTCGAATTTCCCGCATACTGCCGTAAGTGGCGGATTGAAAAGGGCTTTTGCAATTATCCACATTGTTTGTGGATATCTTTGTTGATAAGGGGGTCTTGACAAGGCAAACAGCCCTCAACGACGCCATTTCCAACAAACTGCCTGTTCAATGTGCAGAAAAAAGCACCTTAAAAATCAATGACTTAAAATCTCACAAATTATCACATGCGTTCTTTAACTAATTAAAGTCGCGCGTTACTCTTCGTTAATTCTTGTGCATAACCTGAGCAGCCGTACGCCTTTGGGCAGGTTGCAGCAAGACGCGCTGGATGATGTTGGGAGCGATATTGTGGGACTTCAAATACTCCACTGCGCACAAGGTGCTGAAGCTGGCTTGCACCTCGATACCTCGATCGACGATTTCACTGCGCGCCAAATCGACGCGTGGCAGGTATTGCAGCAATTCCATAAGGACACCTTCAGGCGGGATGGGCGGTCAAGGAAGTATTGACCGTGACGCCAATAAGTCAATGGCCCACCCGCAACAATCACGGCTGAGTTCGTGTCCCACCCTGGGGTCACACCCGAAACGAGACACGAGCTCGGCCGCATAACGGCCGAGGCCGTGTCCCATTTGGGGTGTGACCCCAAGGTGTGACACGGGCTGGTCTGTACGGGCTTAGCGGTTCTGGTAGCCGCCGTAGTATTTGACTGGACTCCATTCGGGCTGCACCGGGAGCTGTTCGGGGGCGTATTGGCCGAAGTCGGGGCCGGCGTGGACAATGCGGCCGTTCACGACAGTCAGCGCACTTTCGAGCGTCTTGATCTCGGCCTCGGGAATGCTGAAGTAGTCCTTCGGCAGGATTACCAGGTCGGCGTACTGGCCTTTGGTGATCTGGCCTTTCACCTTCTCTTCGCCGCTGAACCAGGCGCTGCCTTGGGTCATCAGCTTCAGCGCTTCGTAGCGGCTCAGGCGGTCTTTGGCCTGCCACATCGGCATGCCGCCCGCGGTCTTGCCGGTTACTGCCCAGTAGATCGATGGCCATGGGCCGTAGCTCGATACGCGCGTGCCGTCCGTGCCCAGGCCGACCGGGATCTTCATCTCCAGCATCTTGCGGATCGGGGGCATCTGGCGTGCCTGCTCGCCGTAGCGCTTCCAGTAATGCTCGCCCTGGAAGTACATGCGGTCCTGCACCGCGACGCCGCCACCGAGCTTCTTCACGCGCGCCAACTGGTCGTCGGTGATGGTCTCGGCGTGGTCGAAGAACCAGCGCAGGCCGTTGAACGGCATCTCGCGGTTGACCTTTTCGATCACCGCCAGGTCACGCTCGATCGATTCGCCGTAGGTGGCGTGGATGCGGAACGGCCAGCGGTTCTTCACCAGCAGGCGCAGCACCGGTTCCAGCTCGCTTTCCATGTGGCCAGGCATTTCGGGGCGCGGTTCGAGGAAGTTTTCGAAGTCGGCCGCGCTCCACACCAGGTTCTCCCCTGCCCCTTCGGTGTTGTAGCCATTGGGGTAGAACATGTGGTCGTTGTGGTCCGGCTTGGTCATCGTCAGCCAGCGCTGGTAATCCTCGAGCTCCTTGCCTGGCTTCTGCGCGAACAGGTAGTAGGAGGTGCGCACGGTCAGCTTGCCGCCCTTGGCCAGTTCCAGGCTGACCGCATAGTCGTCGGGATAGGCCTGGCCACCGCCGCCCGCATCGATGGCACTGGTCACGCCCAGGCGGTTCATCTCGCGGTAGTACTGGATGGTGGAATTCAGCTGCTGCTCGCGCGGCAGCGCGCCCGTCTTGCCCAGCGTGGAGTACAGCACCATGGCGTTTGGCTTGGCGACCAGCAGGCCGGTTGGCTTGCCGTCTGCGCCCAGTTCCACTACGCCGTCCTTGTATTTTGTGTCCTTGTCGTAGCCCAGGACTTCAATGCCCTTCTTGTTCACGAAGCCAAGGCCGTACAGGTAGAGGATGAATACCGGTTTGTCCGGCACCGCCTCATTCAGTTCTTCCAAAGTTGGCAGGCGCTTTTCTTCGAACTGGAATTCATTGAAGCCGCCAACCACCTTGATCCACGCGCCGTCCGGCGTACGGGCCGCCTGTTCGCGCAGCATCTGCATGGCGCGCTTCAGCGAGGTCACGCCATCCCAACGCAGCTCGGCGTTGTAGTTCAGGCCCTGGCGGATGATATGGAGGTGCGAATCGTTCAGACCCGGAATGACCGTGCGGCCGCCGGCGTCGATTACTTGCGTGCCCGGCTTCTTCAGCTTGAGCACCTGGGCATTGCTGCCCACGGAAGTAATCACGCCGTCCTTGATGGCTACTGCCTGCGCGAAGCTGCCTTCGCGCGTCATCGTGGCGACTTTGCCGTTTGTGATGATCATGTCTGTCGCATAGGCATGCGACAGCCCGGCAGCCAGCATGGCTGCGGCCAGCAACGGTCTGTTCATGGTTTATTCCTTGATGGCTTCAACCGAGAAACCGAGGGTCACGTCGTCGCTGACGTGCGGTGCATATTTGCCGGCGCCAAAGTCGGAGCGTTTGATCTTGGCGATTGCATTGGCGCCGCAAGCATCTTTCTTCAGCATCGGATGTGGCATGCACTGGAAGGAGGTCACTTCCAGGTTCACTGGCTTGGTCACGCCCTTGATGGTCAGGTTGCCTTCCACGCCGACCACTTTGTCGCCGTTGAACAGGAACTTGGTCGACTTGTAGGTGATGGCCGGGTATTTGGCGGAATCGAGGAAGTCAGGGCCTTGCAGGTGGCCGTTGAACAGGTCGGAGCCGGTGTTGACCGATTTCGGGTCGATGGTGACTTCCACGGAGCCGGTCTTGGCGGCGCGGTCGATCTGGATCTTGCCGGTGGTGCTATTGAACTTGTTCACCTGGGTCGAATAACCGAAGTGGCTGTATTCGAAGCGGGAGAAGGAGTGGCTTGGGTCGATGTTATAGGTTTCAGGTGCGGCGGATGCGGCGAGGGAGAAGCCGGCGGCGATTGCAAAGGCGATCAGTTTTTTCATTGTCTAAACTCCAAGTGGGGTGATGGTGCCCCATTATGCGACGACTGCCGATCAGTGTAAAACGCATAATGTGCGCGAAATTGATCGACTTTTTCGATAGTAGGCACCACTTTGGAGCGAAAAACAATTACCCTTTCGAGGTAGCAGGCTGCAGCAGGCGCTCCAGCAGGCGCTGTTCGAGGGCGGCAAAAGCGGCATCGCCACGCTGCCTTGGCCGCGGCAGGTGCACCGGCAGGTCCAGCGCTATGCGGCCGTCTTCCACCAGCAGCACGCGGTCGGCCAGTGCCAGCGCTTCCTGCACGTCGTGTGTTACCAGAACGGCGGTGAAACCGCGCTGCCGCCACAGAGATTCGATCAGTTGCTGCATTTCGATCCGGGTCAGCGCATCGAGTGCACCGAGCGGTTCGTCCAGCAGCAGAACGTTCGGTTCGTGCACCAGCGCCCGTGCCAGCGCCACGCGCTGCCGCTGGCCGCCGGACAGTTCGGCGGGCCAGTCGTCGGCGCGTTCGGCCAGGCCGACTGTGGACAGCGCTGCCGCTGCGCGGCCCAGGCCATACGGCAGGCCGAGGGCGACATTCTGCAACACCGACTTCCACGGCAACAGGCGCGGTTCCTGAAACATGATGCGCAGGCTGGCGTCCGCTGCACCGTTGCCGACGCGGGTGTTGCCCTCGTCGGCCGTTTCGATGCCTGCAATCGCCCGCAGCAGCGTGCTTTTGCCGCAGCCGCTGCGCCCTACTACGGCGACGAATTCGCCAGCCTTCAGGTTCAGGTCCACGCCATGCAACACGCGCCGCGCGCCGTAGGCTTTGCCCAGGCCTTGCAGCACAACACTGGCGCCTTGCCTTGCTACCGGCTTGCGCTCGGGCGGGGCAAATTCCTGGCGTGAGTAGGCCAGCAAGTCGCTGTCAATGGAGATTGGTGCCAGCAGCATGGGCGCTCCTTATCGGTAAGCTGGATTCCAGCGCAGGTAGTATTTTTCAAGGCCGCGCGCCAGCATGTCGGCCAGCTTGCCCAGCACGGCGTACAGCAAAATGCCGACCAGTACCACGTCGGTCTGGAGGAATTCGCGTGCGTTCATCGTCATGTAGCCAATGCCGGCTTGCGCGGAAATGGTTTCGGCGACGATCAGCAGCACCCACACCAGCCCAAGCGAAAAACGCACGCCGACCAGGATCGATGGCAAGGCCGCCGGCAGGATCACTTCGCGGTACAGCGGCCAGCCGCGCAAGCCGTAACTGCGCGCCATTTCAACCAGCCCGGCGTCGGTGGAGCGGATGCCGTGGAAAGTGTTCAGGTAGACCGGGAAGAACACGCCTACCGCCAGCAGGAACAGCTTGGCCGTTTCATCGATGCCGAACCAGAGGATCACCAGCGGTATCAAGGCCAGGGCCGGAATGTTGCGCACCATTTGCAGCGTGGTGTCGAGCAGCGTTTCGGCCTGGCGCCAGGTGCCGGTCAGCAGGCCGAGCGCAAGCCCTGCGCCGGCGCCGATGGCAAAACCGCTGGCGGCGCGCCACAAGCTGGTTTTGAGGTGCGCCCATAGTTCGCCGGAAATGGCCAGCGTCCAGAAGGCTTGCGCCACCGCCACCGGTTCGGGCAGGATGCGGCTGGACAGCCAGCCGATGCGCGCCGCAAGCTCCCAAGCCAGCAGCAAGGCTATCGGCAGCGCCCAGGGCGCCAGTGCCTTGCGCCAGTCCATCTCAGGCCGCCTTCTTCGGCACGATGTTCGATGCCATGACCTCGCCGAATGGCCCGGTCAGCGACTGTTCGCCCACCGCCTTGCCTTTGCCCAGCAGCGGGAACACCAGCTCTGCGAAGCGGTAAGACTCCTCCAGGTGCGGGTAGCCGGAGAAGATGAAGCTTTCGATGCCCAGGGCTTCGTATTCGCGGATCCGCGCCACCACCGTTTCCGGATCGCCTACCAGCGCCGTGCCCGCGCCGCCTCGCACCAGGCCCACGCCAGCCCACAAGTTCGGCGACACTTCCAGCTTGTCGCGGCGTCCGCCGTGCAGCGCGGCCATGCGGCGCTGGCCAACGGAATCCATCTTGCCGAAGGCCGCCTGTGCCTTCGCGATGACGTCGTCGCTAAGATGGCTGATCAACCTGTCTGCGGCGGCCCAGGCTTCTTCATTGGTTTCGCGCACGATTACGTGCAGGCGGATGCCGAAGCGGATCTTGCGGCCATGCTTTTCGGCACGGGCGCGCACGTCGGCGATCTTCTCCGCCACGGCTGCGGGCGGTTCGCCCCAGGTCAGGTAGACGTCGACCTGCTCCGCTGCCAGCTCGTGCGCCGCCTCGGAGGAGCCGCCGAAGTACAAGGGCGGGTATGGCTTTTGCACCGGCGGATACAAGGTGCGTGCGCCTTTGACGGTAATGTGCTTGCCTTCAAAGTTGTAGCCTTCCTCACCACCCTCGCCTGCCAGCGCAGCGCGCCAGACCCGCAGGAATTCGTCGGAAATTTCGTAGCGCTGCGCGTGGTCGGCAAACACGCCGTCCGCTTCCAGCTCCTGCTGGTCACCGCCGGTGACGACGTTCACCAGCAGGCGGCCATTGGACAGCCGGTCGAACGTGGATGCCATGCGCACAGCCAGGCCGGGGGTGGACAGGCCGGGCCGCACGGCCACCAGGAATTTAAGCTGCTTCGTCACCGGGATCAGCGAGGAAGCGACCACCCATGCATCCTCGCAGGAGCGGCCGGTAGGCAGCAGCACACCGTCATAGCCCAGCGTATCGGCCGCCACGGCGACCTGGCGCAGGTAATCGGCGTCGACCGCACGTGCACCTTGCGAGGTGCCGAGGTAGCGGCTGTCGCCGTGGGTTGGAATGAACCAGAAAATATCGGAAGTCATTTGTTGTCCTTCAAGGCTTGAGCAGGGCTTCCCTGACGATGATCGGTTTCGGAATCAGCTTGAGGGCGGCGAAGGCATCAGCCACCTTCTGCTGCTCCTGGATGACTTGCGGGGTCACCGGCAGCACGCCATAGGCATAGCGGGCCGCTGCCAGTTCGACTACGGGCGGTTCGAGGCCGGTTTGCACTGACAGGATTGCCGCTACCTCCTTGGGATTTTTGGCGCCCCAGGCATCCACCTTGGCCAGTTCGTCGATGACGATGCTGACGATTTCAGGATTCTTTTGCGCATAGGCGCGCGAGGCCAGGTAGAACTGGTGGTTCGCCACCAGGCCCTTGCCGTCGGCGATCACGCGCGCGCCCAACTGCTTCTCGGCTGCGGCCAGGAACGGGTCCCAGATCACCCAGGCATCCACGCTGCCACGTTCAAAAGCAGCGCGCGCATCGGCTGGCGGCAGGAACACGGTCTGCACGTCCTTGTACTGCAGGCCGGCCTTCTCAAGTGCCTTGACCAGCAGGTAGTGGACATTGGAACCTTTGTTCAGCGCGATCTTCTTGCCCTTCAGATCGGCCACGCTGCGCAGCGTGGACTGTTTCGGCACGACGATTGCCTCGCTGGCCGGCGATGGCGGCTCATTGCCGACATAAACCAGGTTGGCGCCGGCCGCCTGGGCGAAGATCGGCGGCGCCTCGCCAACCGTGCCGAAGTCGATGCTGCCCACATTCAGGCCTTCCAGCAGCACAGGGCCAGCCGGAAACTCCGTCCATTTCACGTCGACGCCTTTTTCCGCCAGGCGTTTCTCCAGCGTGCCGCGGCCCTTGAGCAGGGTCAGCGTGCCGTATTTCTGGTAGCCGATGCGCAGCACCGGTTTGTCCTGCGCCAGCGCGGCGGATGGCAGCAGGCCGGCCGCGACGCCGGCGAGGAAAATGCCGACCGCAAAGAGTCCAAGGGTGCGGCGGCGCGCCGCCCGTGCTTGCTGGTACTGGTTCATGGGTTTCCTTATGCAGATTGAAGATCGTTGAACTCGCCGTGGCGCGGCAGCAGTGCTTGCGAGAGCGCAGCAACGCCCGCGTCGACGCGGGCGGCAATCGGCAGCGCGAGCAGCAGGCCGTGTTCTTCGGTCCATTGCAGCTGCTGCGGCGTGGCGAAGATACTGGCCAGTACATGACGCGCCTCCAGTGCCTGCAGCACCGGCCGCAGCGCGTAATCGAGCGCCAGCAAATGCGACTGGCTGCCGCCTGTCGCGATGGGCAGTACCACTTTTCCCGCCAGCCCATCCTGCGGCAGCAGGTCGAGGAAGGCCTTCAATATGCCGGCGAACGAAGCCTTGTAGACCGGCGTGGCAATCACCACGGCATCGGCATCGCGCACTGCCTGCACGGCGCGCTGCACGGACGGGTCTTCCGTCAGCCCATGCAGCAAGGCGCGCGGCGGCAAGTCGCGGACGTGGATGCGGTTATACCGGTGTCCGAGCACGGCGAGGCGTTCGCCGATGTGCTGCAGCAGGCGGTTGGAACTGGATGGTTGTGCGGGGCTGCCGCTGATAAGCAGGATAGTCATGGCCCTAGCGTAAGGCGCACGGTTCACAGGGCAAACGAATTGTTTCGCAAATAGTTATTCAATTTTCTTCGTGGACGCCTGCTTGCGGTGGCGGCAATACTGAAAAACATCGCAACCCGAAAGACATTCCATGACCAGTGCATTACTCAAGCCACAGCCACTCGATCCCCTGGCGATTGCCGGGGAACTGGCGAGCACCTTCGCCGCCAGCGCCGTAGAACGCGACCGCCAGGGCGGCCATGCCGCGCGCGAACGCCGCCTGCTGCGCGAATCCGGCCTGCTCACGCTCTCCGTACCGCGCGAGTTTGGCGGAGATGGCGCCAGCTGGAGCACGGTGAACCAGGTGATACGCATCCTGGCGCGTGCCGACAGCGCGCTGGCCCACCTGTTCGGCTTCCATCATCTGCAGCTGGCGGGCATCCAGTTGTACGGCAACGCGCGCCAGCAGCGCGAACTGCTCACTGCCACCGTCGAACGGGGCCTGTTCTGGGGCAATGCCCTCAACCCGCTCGACCAGCGCACCGTCGCGGTGGAACAGGGGGACGGCTTCGTGCTGACCGGCGCCAAGAGCTTCAGCTCAGGTTCGGTGGGATCGGACTGGCTGACCATATCGGCATGGCATGCGCCAACACAGAGCGCGCTGATCGGTGTACTGCCAAGCACCAGTGAAGGCGTTTCGATCCGGCCCGACTGGGACGCCTTTGGCCAGAAGCAGACAGATAGCGGTACCGTGGAATTCCGCGGCGTTGCGCTGCCGGCCAGCCTGGTCCTGCTGCCGCCGGGCACAAAGGCGACGCCGCGCGCCGCCCTGCGCTCGCAGGTGGCGCAACTGATCATGGCCAACCTATATCTCGGCATCGCGGAAGGCGCATTTGAAGCGGCGCGCAGCTTCACCAGCGAACAATCGCGCCCCTGGTTCGCCTCCAATGTGGCCGCCGCCACCGAAGATCCGTTCGTGCAGCATCGCTATGGGGAACTCTGGACCCTGTTGCGGCCGGCAGCCGTACTGGCCGATCACGCCGCGCTGGAGCTGGATTCGGCGCTGGGCAAAGGTGCGCTGGTAACCGAACGTGAGCGCGGCGAGCTGGCCATCTCGGTGGCCGAAGCAAAAGTGCTGTCGCACCGTGCGGGGATCGAAGTGTCGAACCAGCTTTTCGAGCTGACTGGCGCCCGCGCCACATCCAACAAGCTGGGGCTGGACCGCTTCTGGCGCAATGTACGGGTGCACACCCTGCACGACCCGATCGACTACAAGTACCGCGACCTCGGGCGCTACGCCTTGAACCGCACATTGCCGGAACCGACTGCCTATTCCTGATCCATGACCATCGAAACACTTATCCAATTGGACCGCGTGGCCCGCAGCTTTGCGCACGGCCCCGGCGAGCGCCTCCATGCTGTGCGCGACGCCAGCCTGTCGATCCAGCGCGGCGAAATATTCGGTCTGGCCGGCAAGAGCGGTGCCGGCAAGTCGACTTTGCTGCGCATGATTAACCTGCTGGAACGCCCGGACAGCGGCCGTGTGCTGGTGGACGGCGAGGATCTGACCGCACTGGGCAAGCGCGAATTGCGGACCGCACGGCAGAACATCGGCATGATCTTCCAGCAATTCAACCTGCTGCGTAACGCAACGGTGGCCGAGAATGTTGCCTTTCCCTTGCGCATCCATGGCGGCCATAGCGCACAGGACGTAGCGCGACGCGTGGCGGATTGCCTGGCGCTGGTGGGCTTGGAGGACAAGGCAGGAAGCTATCCTGCGCGCCTGTCCGGCGGGCAGCAGCAGCGGGTGGCAATCGCCCGCGCCCTGGCAAGCAAACCGGCTGTCCTGCTTTGCGACGAGCCCACTTCGGCGCTCGATGCCGAAACCACTCGTGCCCTGCTGGCGACGCTGCAGGACGTCAACAAGCGACTGGACGTCACCATCGTGATCGTCAGCCATGAACTCGATGTGCTGGCGTCGATCTGCCAGCGCGTGGCAGTGATCGAGAACGGCACGATTGGCGAGCAATTCACCGTGTCCGACTGGTCGACGCCGCGCCGGACAGCACTCGGCCGCGAACTCGCGGCGCTATCGGCGCAGGCGGTGCTCGCGGCCCAGGCGGCGCCGCGGAAGGAGCTTGCCCATGCTTGAAAAATATCTTTCGCTGCTGCCCGAACTGGCGGAAGCGCTGGCACAAACCGGCACCATGCTTGGCATCGGGCTGTCGGTGGCCATCCTGCTGGGCGGCCCGCTCGGCATCCTGCTGTTCCTGGTCGGCGATGGCCAGTCGCTGCAGAACCGGCCACTTTCCGCCCTCCTCGGCTGGCTGGTGAATACGGTACGTTCCTTCCCCTTCATCATCCTGCTGGTATCACTGGTGCCGTTCACGCGGGCCATCGCCGGAACCTCGATCGGCCCGTTGGCGGCGGCCGTGCCGCTGTCGGTGGCAGCCATCCCGTACTTCGCCCGCCTGGTCGAACAGAACCTGCGAGAAGTGCCGCGCGGCGTGATTGAAGCGGCTCACGCAATGGGCGCCAGCGAACTGCAGATTGTGCTGCGCGTGCTGCTGGTTGAATCCCGCTCCGGCCTGGTGCTGGCCCTGACCGTGCTAGCGATCAGCTTCCTTTCCTATTCCGCCGTAGCCGGCGTAGTGGGCGGCGGCGGCATCGGCGACCTCGCCATCCGCTATGGCTATTACCGCTTTGAGACGGATGTGATGTTTGCCACCGTCGCACTGCTGGTCCTGCTCGTGCAAGCAATCCAGTTCGCAGGCAACCGCGTCGCGCGCCGCCTCGACAAACGATAACAAGGAGTGACAATGACTGTATTACGACGTTCCGTACTGCTGGCCGCTTTCGCCGCACTTGCCCTCGCTGGCGGCGCCGCAGCCGCCAAAGACCCGAAACAGCTGGTGATCGGCACCAGCGCCGGACCTTATGCCGACCAGATCAAGCTCGGCATCAAGCCTATCCTCGAAAAGCAGGGCTACCGGGTCAAGCTGGTAGAGTTCAATGACTATGTGCAGCCGAACATCGCCCTGGCCGAAGGTTCGCTGGACGCCAACGTCTTCCAGCACATCATCTACCTGAACAAGTTCGCGGCCGAGCATAAGCTGGCGCTGTCGCCGCTGGTCACCATCCCTACTGCACCAATCGCCATCTATAGCAAGAAGCACAGGGCCTTGGCCGAGGTACGTGAAGGCACCACCGTGGCCCTGCCTAACGATCCGACCAACCAGGCACGCGCCCTGGTGCTGCTCGACCAGCTTGGATGGATCAAGCTGAAGGCAGGCGTTGACCCGCTGCGTGCCTCCGAGCGGGACGTGGCGCAGAACCTGAAGAAGATCAAGCTGCTGCCGCTGGAAGCCGCCCAGCTTCCGCGTTCGCTGCAGGATGCCGACTACTCCTTCATCAACGGTAACTATGCCCTCGCTTCCGGACTCAAACTCAGTGAAGCGCTGATTACGGAAAAGATCTCGCCCAACTACGTGAACCTGGTCGCGGTGCGCACTGCCGATAAAGACAAGCAGTTCGCGCGCGATATCGAGGCTGCCTACAAATCGAAGGAATTCCTTGCCGTGACCAACAAGCACTTCCGCGATTACGCCAAGACCGACTACCAGCTCGCGCTGGAAAAGGCGCAGTAGCACGATGGCCAAGCAAATCCGCTTCAACGCCTTCCAGATGAACACCGCCGGGCACCAGTCGCCCGGACTGTGGCGGCACCCGCGCGACAACAGCCACCGCTATACCGACCCGCAGCACTGGACCGAGCTGGCGCAATTGCTCGAACGCGGCCTGTTCGACGCGGTGTTCCTGGCCGACGTGCTGGGCGTGTACGACGTCTACAAGCAAAGCCACGAAACGGCCCTGGCGCGTGGCGTGCAGGTGCCGCTGAATGACCCGCTGGCCCTGGTGCCCGTGATGGCGGGCGTCACCGAGCACCTCGGTTTTGGCGTCACGGCCGCCCTGACCTACGAACATCCTTACACCTTCGCGCGTCGCCTGTCGACGCTGGACCACCTGACCCGCGGCCGCATCGGCTGGAACATCGTCACCGGCTACCTCGACAGCGCAGCGCGCAACCTCGGCCAGCAACGGCAACTTGCACACGACGAGCGCTACGACCTGGCTGACGAATACCTGGAGGTGGTCTACAAGCTGTGGGAAATGAGTTGGGAAGACGGCGCCGTGCTGCGCGACAAGACCGGTGGCATCTACACCGACCCGGCGCGCGTGCACCCGATCGGGCATGAAGGCCGCTATTACAGCGTCCCCGGCATCCACCTCAGCGAACCGTCGCCGCAACGCACGCCCTTCCTGTACCAGGCTGGCAGCTCACCGCGCGGCAACGCGTTTGCCGGGCGCCACGCCGAAGCGGCCTTCGTCAGCGGGCCGGGCAAAGGTGTGGTCAAGGGCTATGTCGACAAACTGCGCGCCGCGGCAGCCGAAGCGGGACGCGACCCGGCCGGCTTGCTGGTCTATGGCCAGGCCCTGATTATCACCGGCGCGAGCAGCCAGGAGGCGCGCGAGCGCCACGCCGAGTACCTGGAGCATGTGGACGTGGAGGCGGCCCTGGCGCTGCTATCCGGCTGGACCGGCGTCGATTTCAGCCGCGTGCCGCTGGACGCGACCATCGATTACATAGAGTCCGATGCCGGCCGCTCGGCGCTCGCTTCCTTCACCACCGCAGATCCGAATCGCCAGTGGACGGTGCGCGATGCCGCTCGTTTCATCGGCCTTGGTGGGCGGGGCCCGGTGCTGGTCGGCGATGCCAGCGAAGTAGCCGACCAGCTTGAAGACTGGGTCGACAGCACCGGCATCGATGGCTTCAACCTCGCCTTTGCCGTTGCCCACGAATCGATGCGCGACGTGGTCGACTACATCGTGCCCGAACTGCAGCGGCGCGGCCGCTACCGCACCGCTTATACCCCCGGCACCTTGCGCCACAAGCTCGCAGGGCATGGACCGCGCCTGGCGGCAAGCCATCCGGGCACACAAGTTGAAATCCCATCCCGACTTTCTGAGGAAGCATTATGAAACGCAGAACCCTGCTGCAGGCTGCCGGCACCAGCGCCGCCCTTGCCGCCTTGCCGCGCCTTGTCCACGCAACCGCACCACTAAAGGAACTGCGGCTCGATTATGCCTACTATTCGCCGGCCAGCCTGGTGCTGCGCCGTTTCGGCTGGCTCGAGCAGGACTTCGCAGCGGACGGCACGCAAATCAAATGGGTGCTCAGCGCCGGCAGCAATCGCGCGCTGGAATACCTGAACGCGAACAGCATCGATATCGGCTCCAGCGCCGGACTGGCGGCCCTGCTGGCAAAAGCCAACGGCAATCCAATCCGCACGCCCTACATCTTCTCGCGCCCGGAATGGACTGCACTGGTAGTCCGCAAGGATTCCCCGATCCGCACCCTGGCCGACCTGAAAGGCAGGAAGGTGGCAGCCACCAAAGGCACCGATCCCTACCTCTTCCTGCTGCGCGCCCTGCATTCGGTCAAGCTGCAACGCAGCGATATCGAGCACGTCTCGCTGCAGCATGCCGATGGCCGCGCGGCTCTCGAGCAAGGCAAGGTCGATGCGTGGGCGGGGCTGGACCCGCACATGGCGGCCAGCGAGCTCGAAGGCGGCTCGCGGCTCATCTACCGCAATATCGCCTTCAATACCTATGGTTTCCTCAACGTGCGGGAAGAATTCCTGGCCAGCCAGCCGGCCGCTGTCAGCCGCGTCATCCGGGGGTACGAGAAGGCCCGTGCCTGGATTCGCGCCAATCCGAGCGAGGCGGCGCGCATCCTGTCAGACGAAGCCAAGGTTTCGCTGCCGGTGGCGCTGCTGCAGCTCAAGCTGCGCACTGACTTCTCCAACCCGCAGCCATCCAGTGAGCACGTGAAGGCACTGCAGGCAGCGGCGCCGATCCTGCTCGATGAAGCGTTGGTCAAGCCAGGCAGCGACTTGCCGCGGCTGATCACGGAGCTGGTGGACACCCGCTTCGCACAAGCACTGATCGCGCGCGCATGAGCGACCAGGCTGCGATCTACCTCGGCCAGGGAGGAGCCCACGCGCCGCCGGCGGCCGGCGCCGAGCCGCTCGTGCAGCGAACGCCCAACGCGGTTCTGCCCACGCCCGCACGCCATCGGCAGTTGCCACGCTGGCTTCTTGGGCTATTGTTGCCTGCGGCCCTGCTCGCAGCCGCTGAACTTGCGGTGCGTTCAGGGACGCTTGCGCCAAACCTGCTGCCGCCCCCAAGCGCCATCCTGGAAACGATTGCGGAGCTGGCGCGGCGCGGACTGGCCACCCATGTGGCAGCCAGCACGCTCAGGGTGGCCGTCGGCTTCACGGCTGGTGCGCTGGCAGCCATCCTGCTTGGCGCCGCCACCGCTTTGCACCGCCCAGCGCACGCCATATTCGACCCAACCGTGCAGGCGCTGCGCGCGATTCCTTCCCTGGCCTGGGTGCCGCTATTGCTGCTTTGGCTCGGCATCGACGAAGCACCCAAACTGGTGCTGATCGCCATCGGCGCCTTTTTCCCCGTCTACATGGGCGTCAGTGCCGGCATTCGCGGCGTCGATCGCAAGCTGGTGGAGGTGGCGCGCCTGTACAGGCTCACCGCAGCGCAACAGGCAAGGCAGGTACTGCTGCCTGGCGCATTGCCCTCAATTCTGACTGGCCTGCGCAATGGACTGGGCCTGGCCTGGATGTTCATGGTAGCGGCAGAACTGATCGCCGCCAGCAAGGGCCTGGGCTACCTGCTCAGCGACGGCCGCGAAACCAGCCGCGCCGACATCGTGCTGGCAACAATCCTCCTGCTTGCCGTACTCGGAAAGGCCAGCGACAGCCTGATGCTCCGCCTCGAACAACGCCTGCTCGCCTGGCGCGACAGTTTTGAAAGCCCCGACCATGCTTGATATCCGCATCGACAGCAAATCCTATGGCGACCAGAAAGTACTGGGGCCATTGCACCTTCAATTGAAGCAGGGAGAAGTGGTCAGCTTGCTGGGCGCCAGCGGCAGCGGCAAAAGCACCCTGCTCTCCATCGTCGCAGGCCTGGACCGCGACTGGCGCGGCAGCCTTCAGCTGGATGGCACTCCCTTGCAGGGCGTGCATCCAGCCATCAGCCTGGTTTTCCAGGAGCCGCGCCTGTTCCCCTGGCTGAGCGTGGCCGAAAACCTGCGTTTCGGATTGCCATCCGCCGACGATTGCGGTTGCGAGGTGGATTTGCTGCTGGATGAAACCGGCTTGCATGGCCTGGGCCAGCGCTTGCCCAAGCAGCTATCCGGTGGCCAGGCCCAGCGTGCCGCCATCGCGCGCGGCCTGATGCGACGACCGCGCGTGCTGCTGCTGGACGAGCCATTTTCGGCCGTCGACGCATTTACAAGAATGAAGCTGCAAGACCTGCTGCTGCGCATCGCAGCCCACCACCAGTTGACGATCCTCCAGGTCACCCACGATATCGACGAAGCGCTCTACCTGAGCGACCGCATCCTGGTCCTGCCTGCCGGCGGCGGCCCGCTAAGCGGGGAATTCAGCGTGCCGGCGGCGCGGCCACGCAGCCGCAGCGATGCCGGCCTGCTGCCGCTGAAGCACCAGATCCTCGACCTGCTGCACCTGGCCGAACAAACGGCTTAGTCGCTGCGCATCTGCGCCTGCGAGACATTGCTGTTCGGCGGCACGCTCTGGGTCAGCCAGACGTTGCCGCCGACGGTCGAACCGGCGCCGATGGTGATCCGGCCCAGCACCGTAGCGCCGGCATAAATCACCACATCGTCTTCCACGATCGGGTGGCGCGGCGTCCCTTTGATCAACTGCCCCGAATCGTCGGCCGGGAAGCGCTTGGCACCCAGCGTGACATGCTGGTACAAGCGCACACGTTCGCCGATGATTGTCGTCTCTCCGATCACCACGCCTGTGCCATGGTCGATGAAGAAGCTGGCGCCGATCTGCGCCGCCGGGTGGATGTCGATGCCGGTGCGCGAATGGGCGATGTCGCTGACAATGCGCGCGATGAACGGTGCGCCCAGCTTATGCAGGCTGTGCGCCAGGCGGTAATGCAGGATGGCGACCATGCCCGGATAGCACAGGAGGATTTCCGCAATCGAGGTGGCTGCCGGGTCCCCGGCGTAGGCGGCCTGCACGTCCGACACGATCAGCGCCCGGATCTGCGGCAGCGAGGCGGCGAAGGCCCGCGTAATGCCCTGTGCGGTGGCGATCTGCGCCTCTTCGGTCTCCGCCACCCCGGCACCGAACTGCAAGCCGCGCCGCACCTGTTCGTGCAGGCGGTCCAGCGTGGTGTTCAGGGTATCGCCGACGAAGTAGTCGATGCTCTCGTCGGTCAGGTTGGGACGCCCGTAATGCGTCGGGAACAAGGCAGCCGACAAGCCCTCGAGGATTTGCACAAGTTCCGCGCGCGAAGGCAGCTCGCGCACGCGGCGCTGGTGACGGATATTGTGGGTCGCTTCGCGCGACACGCGCAGCTGGTTAACCACCTCGTCGAGGTCCCAGCGCGCTGCGCCGCTCGCGGCGCCGTAAGAGTCGATAGCCATAAGGCACAAGAATATCGAGATTACATCGAAAAGCGAAAGAAACTGTTTGCACAAGCTTATGCTTTCCAGTCATAAGCAGAGTATTCGGGATTCCCTTAAAATAGCGCGCTCACTCTCGGGCGCCACATGAAGAACATCCTGCTTACCCTGCTGCTTGCCGGCCTGACCATGGTCGGCCCGCTGGCAATCGACACCTACCTACCGTCTTTTCCGGCGATTGCGGAGACGTTCAGCGCCAGCCCGATGGCGATCCAGCAGACCCTGAGCCTGTTCCTGTTCACCTTCGCCTTCATGATGCTGTTCTACGGCACCCTGTCGGACAGCTTTGGCCGCCGCCCGGTCATCCTGTGGTCGCTGGTACTGTACGTCCTGGCCTCGCTGGGCGGCGCCCTGGCCGGCTCGTTTGGCTTCCTGCTTGGCGCGCGCATCCTGCAAGGCCTTGCTTCGGGCGCCGGTTCCGTGATCGGGCGCGCCATCGTGCAAGACCGTTTTGACGGCATGGAAGCCCAGAAAATGCTGGGCAATATCATGATGGTGTTCGGCCTGGCGCCTGCCATCGCGCCGGTGCTGGGCGGCTGGCTGCAGGTTTCCTTCGGCTGGCGCTCCATCTTCTGGTTCCTGACTGCCTTCGGCGTCTTGATGTGGGTTGCCGTCTGGCGCTGGCTGCCGGAAAGCCTGCCGCAGCAGAAGCGTCACCCGCTGCACCTGGGCGCCATCGCACGCAATTACTGGATGGTGCTGAAACACCGCCAGTTCCTGCTGCTGTCTGTGTCGCTGGGTGCCGCCTTCGGCGGTTTCGCCCTGTATATTGGCTCAGCCGCCTACTTCATCATGCATATCTTGAAGCTGCCGGAAACCGCCTTCGCCTGGCTGTTCATCCCGCTGATCAGCGGCCACGTGCTCGGTGCAACGGCAAGCGGCAAACTGGCACACCGCATGGCGCCGGCGAAGCTGATTCGCCTGAGTTATGTGCTGATGGCCATCGCCGCAGCGCTCAACGTGGGCTACAACTGGTTCTTTGCGGCGACCGTGCCCTGGGCAGTGCTGCCGCTGTTCCTGTTCTCGTTCTCGCTGGCCCTGGCCATGCCGCCGCTCACGCTGGCGGGCATGAACCTGTTCCCGCAGAATAGCGGCCTGGCCGCGTCGATGCAGTCCTTCCTGCAGATGATGCTGTTTGCGCTGGTGTCCGGGCTGGTGGCGCCGCTGCTGTTTGATAGCGCGCTGCACCTGGCGCTTGGCCTGGTGGCCTGCCTGGTAGTGAGCTACGCAACCTACCTTGGCGCCACCCATGGCCAGCATCAGGGCCAGGGCGCCGGCGTCACTTCCTGATATTGCGGGCCGCCCTGCTCAGGCTCGGGCGCAGCCTGCGGCGGCTCATGCCCCAGCTTCAAGTTAGGCGGCAAGCCGAGGCCCAGGATTTCCTTCCTGCCTTCGACAAAATCGGAAGTGCTGAGTGGATGTTCGCGGTCGGGCCAGTTGGCAATGGCCCAGTTCTGCACTTCCACGTAGCGCTTCCACACTTCGGTGACAAATTTCCGCCTGATTTCATCGTCCATTGCTGCCTCCGTTGAGTTTCCCCTACTCTACACCAGTGGCGGGAATGCTGTCACACGGGCTTGATCCGGTAGGCGCAACGGCGTTCGCCGGCCAGGATGTGTTCCTCACGCCGCACCTCGCAGCCAGGGCCCAGAACGCGCTGGAATACGTCGAGCTCCGAGCGGCAGAAGTTCTGGCATTCGCGCGCTGCAGCGCAGATCGGGCAATGGTTTTCAACCAGAAGCAGCGAACCGTCGGCCTGCGGTTCGACTTCGGCCATATAGCCTTCCACGTCACGCGCCATGGCCAGCGCCTGCACGCGCTCTTCCAGTGCGGCGCCTTCACCGATCGTCTCGCGATAAAACGCTTCGCTGGCCTGCTCGCGGGCGGTGATAAGCTTGTCCATGCCTTCTTCGCCGAACAGGGCGCGCACTTGCGTGATCAATTGCAGCGTGAGGTCGGCGTGGCGGTCAGGGAAGCGCGCGTGCCCGGCGTCGGTCAGCAGCCAGCGGCGCGAAGGGCGGCCGACTTTTTCCGCCACGTCTTCGAAAGTGACGAAGCCGCGTTCTTCCGCCGCTTCCAGGTGGCGGCGAGCGCCCATCGAAGTCAGGTCGAGCAGTTCGGCCAGCTGCTGCGCCGTGCGCGGACCGCGCGTTTTCAGCAGGAACAGGATCTGGTCGGCAGTATTCATGCACCGGCTCCTTCCGTGCCCGCTACGGTGTGCGCTGCGGGTGCCGCAGCCAGTTCGCCGCGCCAGCTGCGCAAGCGCCAGCCAGCCCAGGCCGCGAACACGGCGCCAAGCAGCAGGATCAGGCGCGTATCAACCAGCGTCAAAACCGAGCCAATCGCCGCCATCACGATATTCGCGAAGCAGAACGTCATCGACAGCAAGCCCATGACGGATCCCTGACCATGCCCGGCAAAGCGGTCTGCCGCCCACGACTGCACCGTCGCGTTATAGAAGGCGTTGGGGAGGCCGAACAGGCAGATCGCCACCATGCCGATCCACAGGTTGCCAAGCGCAACGCCCGCCACCGAGGCCGCCAGGCCGAAAGCCAGCCAGCTTGCGCGATGCAGCGGCTCCGCGCTGCTTGGACGGCCGGAGATGATGGCGGCCAGCGTCATGATCGCGCACATCGCCATATTGATGGTCGCTATGCCACGTGCATCGTAGCCGCCCTGCTCCACCAGCCACAGTGGATAGTATTCGTAAAAGCCGGTGATCCCGCAGGTCAGCGCCAACTGCACGATGAACAGCGTGCGCAATTCAGGGAAACGCAGCAAATTCATGGCGTGGTGCGAGCGCGCCACCTGCCACCACGATGCGCCATCGGACGGCGCCTTCGCGGCACGCGGCACGGTAAGCGCTACCAGGGCCGCAGCAAGCACCAGCGCCACCACCGCTACCCAGAACGGCACCGTAATGCCGAAGCCCAGCGTGAAGCCGGCCAATACCGGACCCACCAGCCAGCCAAGGTGCAGCGAACCATTCACCAGCGACAGGGCGCGCAGCCGCTGCGGGCCTTCCAGCTTTTCCGCAACCAGAGCGCGCGCCACCGCGCCATTCCCTTCCAGCAAGCCGGTGCCGAAGCGGGCCAGGATGAACAGCGGATAGGACTGCATCACCAGCGCGAGAGCAGTCAGCGCGTGGCCCGCGGCAGCACCGAGTGCGGTTGCCAGCAGGATCGGGCGGCGTCCGTAACGGTCGGACAGTGGGCCGAGCAGCGCGGAGCCGATCACCAGCCCGATCGGGTTCACTGTCAGCGCAATACCGAACAGCAGCTTGGGCGGCAAGCCGAGGAAGTTATTCAGGGAGTTGTGCGCTTCGGCCGCGAACAGCGGCGGAAGGATCGGGTATGGCAGCGATGCGCCCGTAGTGGACAGCAGGCCAAGCAGGCAGGTAGCCGCGATGAGGAGGACATTGTTCATGCCCTCCACTATACGCAGGCCTCGACAATAAGTAAACGAAAAACTTTACTTAATATCAGGCGGCAGATTTGGTCAGTTGCGGCAGCGATGCCATCAAGTCCGAGAAGCGCTGGCCCTGGATCATGACGTGCCCGCGCAGCAGTTCGGCCGCCTTCTCGCCGTCGCCGGCGAGGATCGCCTGCACCACACCCTCATGTTCGGAATAGGAATGGCCGATGCGGTTGCGCACCCGAAGCTGCAAGCGGCGGTAAGGACGCAGCCGGCGATACAGGCCGCGCGTCTGTTCGAACAGGAAGCTGTTATGCGCGCCAGCGTAGATCGCCTCGTGGAAGGCCTCGTTGCGGTAGTAATACTCGTCCGGCTCCTGCGCTTCCACCGCGGCCTTGCAGGCCTCATGGGCAGCCAGCAGCACTTGCTGCTCTTCCGGCGTCATGCGGCGCGCAGCCAGGCGGCCGCAAGTCGCCTCCAGCTCAGACATCACTTCGAACATTTCAACCAGCTGTTGCGGCCCCAATTCCGCCACGATGGCGCCACGCCGTGGCCGGATCACAACAAGTCCCATCGATTCCAGTTGAATCAGCGTTTCGCGGATCGGCGTGCGCGACACGCCGAAACGGGTCGCCAGTTCGGTCTCGTCCAGATGCTGCCCAGGCTGCAGCTCGCCCATCGCAATCATCTCCTCGATGGTTTCCCGCAGGGTGGAAGAATGTTTCGTCATGGAACTAAAAGTTCAGTATGTATATGAGACTCCATTATAAGACGCATATTTCACTTGACAATGTATTCGGCGAAGATATTCTTGTATACATAAAAAACAAAGCTGCATACTTAACCCCTTGGAGGATGACATGTCCCAGATGACCCGCAGGTCCGTTCTTGCCGCGCTCGCCACCAGCCCGTTGTGGCTGCAATCCGCCTGGGCCCAGACCGGCTCGCTGAAGATTTCGCACCAGTTCCCCGGCGGCACCCTGGCCGAGGGCGACTTCCGCGACCGCCTGACCCGCATGTTCGCTGCGGAAGTGGAGAAGCGCACCAAGGGTGCACTGAAGTTCGCCATCTACCCCGGCTCCTCGCTGATGAAGACCAACGCCCAGTTCTCGGCCATGCGCAAGGGCGCACTGGACCTGTCGCTGGTGCCGCTGTCCTACGCGGGCGGCGAAGTCCCGGAAGTGAATATCGGCCTGATGCCCGGCCTGGTCACCTCCTATGAACAGGGCTACGGCTGGAAGAACCAGGAAATCGGCAAGGCGCTGACGCAGCTCCTGTGGGAAAAAGGCGTGGTGCTGGTGAGCTGGATCTGGCAGGCGGGCGGCGTCGCTTCGCGCGTCAAGCCGGTGGTCGATCCGGAAGATGCCAAGGGCATGAAGATCCGCGGCGGTTCGCGCGAGATGGACCTGATCCTGAAAGCCGCCGGCGCCGCCGTGGTGTCGCTGCCTTCCAATGAAATCTACGCCGCCATGCAGACCGGCGCGATGGACGCGGCGCTGACCTCCTCCACCTCTCTTATCTCCTTCCGCTTGGAAGAAGTATCGAAAGCGCTGACCACCGGGCGCGGCACCGCATACTGGTTCATGTTCGAGCCCTTGATGATGTCCCGCGCAGCCTATGAGCGCCTGCCGAAAGACCAGCAGGCAGCCATCATGGCCGTTGGCGCGGAACTGGAAGCTTTCGCCAAGACGGCAGCACAGGCAGACGATTCGCAAGTGGCAGCGGTCTACCAGAAAGCCGGCGCCAAGGTGGTCGACCTGAACGCGGCCACCGTCAAGAAATGGCAAGCCATCGCCCGCACCACCGCCTGGAAAGATTACGGAGAGCGCAACGAGAACTGCGCCAAGCTGTTGGCCCTGGCGGAGAAAACGCTGTGAGCCACGGTTTCGAACTCAATCCGCCCAAGGAGGCGGCCCTGCCGCAGGCTCCCGGCCTGTCGATGGTTGGTGCACTGCTGGCGAAAGTGAACCAGGGTTTGCTGGTCTTGTCCATGGTGGCGATGGTGACCACGGCACTGATCCTCACCTACTCCGTTGTGTCGCGCTATTTCTTCCACGCGCCAACGGACTGGCAGGACGAGGCGTCGATCTTCATGCTGGTTGGCGTCACATTCTTCTGCTGCGCTTACGTGCAAAGCTTCCGCGGCCATATCGGCATCGAAGCCCTGGCGGCCATCCTGCCGCCGAAGGTCAACGCGGTGCGCCTGTTCATCGTCGACCTGCTGTCCTTCGCATTCTGCGCCTTCTTCTCCTGGAAATCGTGGACGCTGTGGCATGAAGCCTGGGTAGACGGCCAGACCACCACCTCCACTTTCGCACCGCCACTTTGGATTCCCTATTCCATGATGGCGGCCGGCATGACCTTGCTGACCCTGCAGATCCTGCTGCAAGTGCTGGCTCGTATCACCGATAAAGGAGCCGCAAAATGAGCGAACTGACGTTGGGTGCCCTGTACGGCATCGTCACCCTGGTAGTCATGTTCTCCGGCATGCCGATCGCTTATGCGCTGGGCATCGTGGCAACTACCTTCATGTACTTCTTCATGCCTGCCAGTTCGCTCGACACGGTAACCCAGAACGTGTACGAGGAAATGGCTTCCATCACCCTGCTTTCGATCCCGCTGTTCATCCTGAAGGGTGCGGCCATCGGTAAATCGCCTGCGGGTAAAGACTTGTACTCGGCGATCCACACCTGGCTGCACAAGGTGCCTGGCGGCCTGGGTATCGCCAACGTGTTTGCCTGCGCGCTGTTTGCCGCCATGGCCGGTTCCTCGCCTGCCACCTGCTCGGCCATCGGCTCCGCCGGCATTCCGGAAATGCGCAAGCGTGGCTATTCGCCCGGTTTCGCGGCCGGCATCATCGCGGCCGGCGGCACGCTCGGCATCCTGCTGCCGCCTTCGATCACCATGATCCTCTATGCGGTGGCTGCGGAACAGTCGCTGGGCCGCCTGTTCCTGGCTGGTATTGGGCCAGGCGTGCTGCTGGTGCTGCTGTTTGCCGGCTATGCGGTCTACCGCGCCCGCGCCGAATACCAACTGGCGCTGGTGGCTTACCAGAACGGCGGCGTCAAGTCGGCCTACCTGGAAGACGAGCATTTCACCTTGCGCGAAAAAGTTGAAATGCTGCCGCGCGTGCTGCCCTTCATCGTGCTGCTTATCGGCGTGATGGTGGCGCTGTATGGCGGCTTTGCCACGCCTTCCGAAACGGCGGGCCTGGGCGCCCTGCTCGCGCTGGTGCTGATCGCCGTGGTGTACGGCGCCTGGCGCCCGAAGGACATGTCGCCGATCCTGTCGTCCACCATCAAGGAATCGACCATGCTGCTGCTGATTATCGGCATGTCGCTACTGTATTCCTATGTCATGAGCTACCTGCACATCAGCCAGGCAGCAGCGAGCTGGGTGGTTGGCATGCACCTGTCGAAGTGGGTGCTGCTCGCAACCATCCTGGTGCTGGTCGTCGTGCTGGGCTTCTTCCTGCCGCCGGTATCGATCATCCTGATGACGGCGCCAATCATCCTGCCACCGCTGCGCGAAGCAGGCTTCGACCTGGTGTGGTTCGGCATCGTCATGACCGTGGTGATGGAAATGGGCCTGATCCATCCGCCAGTGGGCCTGAACATCTTCGTCATCAAGAACATCGCGCCGGACATTCCCTTGCGTGACGTGATCTGGGGTGTGCTGCCTTTCCTGCTGCTAATGGTGGCCGCAGTGATCCTGCTGTGCATCTTCCCCGCCATTGCCACCGGCCTGCCGGACATGATCATGGGAGCCAGGTAAATGAATGCCCCGAACCGCGTGTGGGACAGCCTCCAGCGCAACCGCGACGGCCGCCTGGCCCGCGCCCGCAGCGTGCTCGGTGGCGAGCTGACGGGCAAGGCGCTGCCGGCAGCCCGCATTTCCGACCTGCTGCATGCGGTGCTGGAAAACGGCGACCGCGTTTGCATCGAAGGCAATAACCAGAAGCAGGCCGACTTCCTGGCGCAAGCCTTGGCGGGGCTCGATCCGCAGCGCGTGCATGACCTGCACATGCTGCAATCGGTGCTGGCTTTGCCCGAGCACCTGGACGTATTCGAGCGCGGTGTTGCGTCGAAGCTGGATTTCTCTTTCTCCGGCCCGCAAGCTGCACGCGTGGCAAAGCTGGCAGCGGCCGGCAAGCTGAATATCGGCGCCATCCACACTTACCTGGAGTTGTTCAGCCGCTACTTCATCGACCTGCCGCCGCGCGTCGCCCTGGTCGCGGCGGAAGCGGCGGACCGCAACGGCAACCTGTACACCGGGCCGAATACGGAGGACACACCGCCGATCGTCGAAGCCACGGCCTTCAAGAATGGCATCGTGATCGTGCAAGTCAACCGCATTGTGGATGAACTGCCGCGCATCGACGTGCCGGGCGACTGGGTCGATTTTGTCGTGCAGTCGCCAACGCCCTACTATATCGAACCGCTGTTCACCCGTGACCCGGCGCAGATCTCCGAAATCCAGGTGCTGATGGCGATGATGGCAATCAAAGGCATCTACGCCGAGTACCAGGTGCAGCGCCTGAACCACGGCATCGGCTTCGACACCGCCGCCATCGAACTGTTGTTGCCAACGTACGGAGCATCGCTCGGCCTGCGCGGCAAGATCGCCACCAACTGGGCGCTGAATCCGCATCCAGCGCTCATTCCGGCTATTGAAGCAGGCTTCGTTGAATCGATCCACTCCTTCGGCTCAGAACTGGGCATGGAGAACTACATCCGCGCACGCCCCGACGTCTTCGCCGTTGGCCCGGATGGCTCGATGCGCAGCAACCGCGCGTATTGCCAGGCAGCTGGCCACTATGCCTGCGACATGTTCATCGGTTCGACCCTGCAAATCGACCTGGCCGGCAACTCGTCCACCGCCACGCTGGGCCGCATTTCCGGCTTCGGTGGCGCGCCGAATATGGGCGCCGATGCACGCGGCAGGCGCCACGCCAGCCCCGCATGGCTGAAGGCTGGCGCGCAGGCGCGCCATGGCAGCGGCACCATCCCGCGCGGCCAGAAGCTGGTGGTGCAGATGGTAGAAACCTTCCGCGAACACATGCAGCCGGCCTTTGTCGAACGGCTGGATGCCTGGGAACTGGGCGAACAGGCTAAGATGGCGATTCCGCCCGTGATGATCTACGGCGACGACGTAACCCATATCCTGACCGAGGAAGGGATTGCCAACCTGCTGCTATGCCGCAGCGCCGAGGAGCGCGAACAGGCCATCCGCGGCGTGGCGGGCTACACGCCGGTCGGCCTGCAGCGCGACAAGCGCATGGTGGAAAACCTGCGCGACCGCGGCATCATCACGCGCGCCGAAGACCTGGGTATCGACAAGCGCCAAGCCACGCGCGACCTGCTGGCGGCCAAGAACATGAAAGACCTCGTGCGAGCGTCCGGCGGCCTGTATGACCCGCCCAAGCGCTTCCGCAACTGGTAGGAGCCAAGATGGAAACACTCAATTACCGATTCGAACAAGGCAATCGCTCGCTATCGGCCGAACCGCGCATTGTCGGTGTCGTCAGCTCGGGCAACCTGGAAGTACTGATCGAAAGCACGCCGTTGGGCGGCGCCTGCGAAGTAGGCATCCAGACGGCCGCCGTCGGCTTCGGACCGATCTGGCAGGCCGTAATTACTGATTTCCACGAGCGCTGGCAACTGGCCGACACGCGGATTGCCATCAACGACATGGGCGCGACGCCCGCCGTAGTCAGCCTGCGCCTCGACCAGGCGGTCGAATCCATGCTGGGGGAAGGCAAATGAGCAGCTACCTGGAAGCCAATGCGCGAGAACGCCTGGCGCTGTTTGACAGCTTCGAAGAATTCATTGGTCCGGCGCAGCGCGTTGTCAGCCCGCACCTGGCCCAACTCAATGCACCGGTGTCGTTCGACGACGGCGTGGTCGTGGGCCGCGCTACGTTGGGCAGCCTGACTGTTTTCGCCGCCGCGCAGGAAGGTGGCTTCATGGGCGGCGCCGTCGGCGAGGTGCATGGCGCCAAGCTGGTTGGCCTGCTGCGCCGCGCCCTGCTCGACCGCCCTGCCGCCGTGCTTCTCTTGTTGGAAACCGGAGGCGTGCGGCTGCATGAGGCCAATGCTGGCCTGATCGCAGTATCGGAAGTCATGCGTGCCGTGCTGGACGTGCGTGCTGCCGGCATTCCGGTCGTAGTGCTGATCGGCGGCTCCAATGGCGCATTTGGCGGCATGGGCATCGTCGCTCGCTGCGCCAATTCGCTGGTCATCTCGGAAGAAGGCCGCCTGGCCATGTCAGGGCCCGAAGTAATCGAAACCGCCAACGGCGTCGAAGAGTTCGACGCGCGCGACCGAGCCCTTGTCTGGCGCACCACCGGCGGCAAGCACCGCTACCTGCTCGGCGACGTGCAGCGCATCGTGGAAGACAGCATTCCCGCCTTCCGCCATGCCGCGCTGGAAGCCATCGCGGAAGCCCGCAGCGGCACAGTTGAATTGACGCTGGCGAGCCTGGAAGCGGAACAAGCCATACTGGAGCAGCGCATCGAGCGCTTTGGCGGTTTGCGCGAACCGGCTGACATCTGGTCAGCGCTGGGCATTGCCGCGCCGCAGGACGTCCCGATGCTGGATATCGATTCCTTCATTGCGGCCGCGGGGCCTTACCGATTGGGAGCATGACAATGGACTGGAAAGTACTGGCCGACGCCCTATTCCCCGGCGGGCATGACATCGTGGAACACGAACAATTCCTGAACGGCACCGCGCGCGTGGACGGGCAGACCGTCAGCGTGATCGGCACCACCGGGCACGCGCCTATCGGTGTGGAAATCGCACTGGCCCAGGCCAGGGCAGTGCTGGCAACGGTGCGCAGCCATCCCGGCCGCCCGATCGTGCTGCTGGTCGACACGCAAGGGCAGCGCCTGCGCCATCGCGACGAAATGTTGGGCATTAATAGCTATATGGCCCACCTGGGCAAGTGCATCGACCTGGCGCGCCACCTGGGTCACCGCATCGTCGGGCTGGTGTACGACCAGGCCTTGTCCGGCGGTTTCATCACCAGCGGCTTGATGGCCGATGCCTGCTACGCCCTGCCCGACGCCACCATCCGCGTCATGGGCTTGCCGGCGATGGCGCGCATCACCAAAGTGCCTGAAGAGAAATTGGTGGAACTGGCGCGCAGCAATCCCGTCTTCGCGCCGGGGCCGGAGAATTACCTGCGCATGGGCGGCTTGCAGGCAATCTGGGACGGCGACCTCGCAGCACACCTGGCACACGCCATCGCCGATGCGCCGCACGACGACCAGCGCAGCGCCCTTGGCCTGCTGCGCGGCGGCCGCAAGGCAGCGCAGCCGGTCATTGAAGCCATCGTCGGCGGCAGCAATGTTCGCGCGGCATGACGTGGCGTGGCTGACGCCCGACGGCTGGCAGCATGTGCTGGCCACCGCCGCGCCGGATACGCCCGCCCATGCCGCAATCACCCGCTGGGCCGATGCGGACTGGCCGCTAGTGGTCCGCCGCCGCGACGACACAGAGCACGCGGAAGCACCGGCCGCTACGCAGGCGCCAGGGCTGGCGATCCCGCACGCACCTGCTCGCGCCGTAATCTATGCCGACGATGCCTTCCTCGGTCTGGCGGCTCCACCCGACGCGGCCAGCGGAGCGAAACTACGCCTTCCATTGCGCGTCCCAGCACGGCACATCGCCCGCCATAGCCCCCCTTTGCCGCTGGACGCCGTAGTCCACGCCTTGCCAGGCCGCTGGCAAGCGCCGTTCGCCCGCCTGGCACAGGACAGCGCAAGCCTCGACCTCCGCGTATTCGGCTCACTCGCCCTGCAAGCACTGACAGGTCAGGCCTACCTGCGCGAAACTTCCGACATCGACCTGCTGTTCCGTCCCCGCAGCAGCGCTGAACTGGACGAAGGCACCCTGCTACTGGCCAGCTACCTCGACGAGCTGCCGCTGGACGGAGAAATCATTTTCCCCAGCGGCCAGGCGGTGGCGTGGAAAGAATGGTTCACAGCCCGCGCCCATACCGAGCGCGTCCTGGTCAAATCGCAATCCAGCGTAAAACTCGGCACGCGCGCCGAACTGCGCGCAGAACTGGAGCCAGCATGAGCGCCGCCGCGATCGACGCGACACAACAAGCACGCGTCCTGGCAGCAGCCGCCCGGCTCACCGCCAGCTCAAAGCCGCGCCGCCACGCCGCACACGCACTCTCCCGCGAAGTCGCCCTGCGCGCCGTGCACAGCCTGTATCAGGAACTGGCCCTCTACCCCAAGCCCGGCCTGGTCTCCCTCGTCGACAACGGCAGCCACACCGACATGGACGCCACCACTTTCATGCGCAGCCTGTTCTCGCTGCGCCACTACTACGCCCACATCTGCAAGGCAGGCTATGACGGCGCTCCCTTCGCCGAACTGAAAAGACTCGGCATCGCCGCAGAAAAGCGCATGATGGCCGCTACCAAAGGCATCAACACCCACCGCGGTGCCATCTTCGCCCTCGGTTTGCTATGCGCTGCAATGGGCCGCGTCCGCGCCCTGCGCATGACACTAACACCAGCCGCCCTGCGAACCGCCCTGCTGCTGCACTGGGGCGAAGAGCTGGCCGCCCACACACGCGCAACGGGCGACTCGCACGGCCTGCAGGCCGCGGCCCAGCATGCCGCCAGCGGCGCCCGCGAAGAAGGCGCCCTTGGGCTGCCCTCAGTCTTCGATGTCGGCCTGCCCGCCCTGCAGGCAGCGCTGGCCCGCCGCGCACCCATGCACCACGCCCGCGTCGACGCCATCTTCGCCCTGATGGCACACATCAGCGACACCAACATCTACCATCGCGGCGGAGCCGAAGGGGCGGACACAGTACGCAACGCCGCACGCCGGTTCCTGGACCAGGGAGGCACCGCCAACCCGCAATGGCAAGAACACGCGGTGCAATGCCACAAGCACTTCATCGACCATCGCCTCTCGCCCGGAGGCGCCGCCGACCTGCTGGCAGCAACCTGCCTGGTGCACAGCCTGGCCACCATGCCGCCGCCATGACAAACCGCCTGCTGCTCCTCTGCCCCGGCCAGGGCGGCCAGCACGCCGCCATGTACGACCTCGCCCGCAGCGACCCGCACGGTGCGGCCCTGCTGGCGCAACTCGCGCCATACCTGCCCGGCATGTCCGATCCAAATGCGATGTTCAGCAACCGCAACGCCCAGCCGGCCATCGTCGCCAGTACCCTCGCCATGTGGGAAGCCCTGCGCCACGATTGCCCGCCGCCAGCGCTGGTGGCCGGCTATAGCGTCGGCGAACTGGCTGCCTACGGCGTGGCAGGCGCCTTCACACCAGAACGCACCGTCGCCCTCGCAGCGCAACGTGCCGCCCTGATGGACGCCTGCGTGGCGCCCGGTGAAGCGCATGCCATGCTGGCCATCAGCGGCCGCCGCACAGCAACCCTGCGCCCGCTGTTGGCGCCGCATGGATTCCACATCGCGATAGAAACAGGCGAAGATAGCTGCATCGCCGGCGGCCCCGCCGCCAATGCGGCCACCATATCGATCCCCGGCGCCCGCATCGCGCCGCTGCCAGTCGCAGTCGCCTCGCACACGCCCTACCTGCGAGCCGCGGTCGAACCGTTCGCAAAGCTGCTCACGCAAGAAGACTTCGACACATTGCAGGCCCCGGTCCTTGGCGGCATCGACGCCATGCCCATTCGCGAGAAGCATGGCGCCATCCGCCACCTCTCGCGCCAACTCGCAGAAACAATATTGTGGACCGAATGCATGGATGCCTGCGCCGAGCGCGGCATTACTTTCGCCCTGGAACTTGGGCCGGGAAGTGCTTTGTCGAAGATGCTATCGGCGCGCCACCCCGGCATTGAATGCCGCTCAGTGGCTGACTTCCGCTCGATCGATGGAATCCGAAACTGGCTGGCGCGGGTTTAACGCAGGTGCTGCTGCACCCAGGCGATAATGCTCTTGCTGTCCATCGCCCCCGCCTGGCGCGCCAGTTCGCGCCCACCTTTAAAGACCGCCAGCGTAGGAATGCTGCGGATGGCATAACGCGCAGCAAGTTGCTGTTCCGCCTCGGTATTGACCTTCACCACACGGAAATACGGCTCCAGGTGCTGGGCCGCCTGCTCGTAGAACGGAGCCATCGTGCGGCACGGGCCGCACCACGGCGCCCAGAAGTCCACCAGCACAGGAATGTCGTTGCGCTCAATATGCTTGAGGAAGCGTTCCGTGGACAAGTCCACCGGGTGGCCGGTGAACAAGGGCCGCTGGCATTTGCCGCAGGTAGCCTCTTCCTCCAGGCGCACCGAAGGCACACGGTTGACCGCGTCGCAGTGGGGACAGACGATATGCAAGTTTTCCATAGGATCCAGTATAGCGCAGGCTTATAATCCTGAGGGCACGCTTCGCCAGCCAGGAGGCAACATGGAATTCATGAACACCGACCGCTTGCGCATTGCCTTCCGCCAGCATGGCGACATGCAGGGCGAGCCGATTTTCCTTCTGCATGGCTGGCCGGATGATATGCACACCTGGGATGGCGTACTGCCCTACCTCGCCGGTTCCGGTTACCGCCTGATCGCGCCAAGCCTGCGCGGCTTTGGCGAGACCCGCTTCCTCGATCACGCCACACCGCGCAGCGGGCAGCTCAGCGCCCTTGCGCAAGACCTGCTGGACTTTGCGGCAGCGCTGGGCATCGAACGATTCAATGTAGTGGGCCACGACTGGGGAGCGCGCGCGGCTTACAACGCGTCCCTCCTGGCACCGGAACGCGTGCTGCGCTGCATGGCGCTGTCGGTAGGCTGGGGAACCAATGACCCGAACCAGGCACTAAGCCTGCACCAGGCGCGCAATTACTGGTACCACTGGTATATGGCGACCGATCGCGGCGCCGAGGCCCTGCGCAAGGAGCGGCGCGAATTCGCCCTCTTGCTATGGCGCACCTGGTCGCCCTCATGGCACTTTGGCGAAGGCGTATTCCACGACACCATGCATGCCTGGGACAACCCGGACTGGGTGGACGTAACGCTGCACTCCTACCGCCACCGCTGGGGCCTGGCGCTCCCCGATCCCCACTACGCCATGCAGGAAGAACGGCTGCGGCACGAATCCGTGATCAGCGTGCCGACCCTCACTTTGCATGGCACGGAAGATGGCGCCAACAGCCCGCAAACTTCGGAACATCGGGAACACCTGTTCAGTGGGCCATATCACCGCGCACTGCTGGCCGGTGTTGGCCACTTCCCCCAGCGCGAGAATCCAGGCGCCGTAGCCGACGCCCTGCTCGCATGGCTCCAACGTGGCTAGTCCGGTTTGGCGCTTGGGAAGAACAGCTGCTGGCCGCCCGGGCGGAATTGCGCAATCTTTGCCTGCCCTTCCGGCGAAGTAATCCAGTCGATCAATTGGCGCGCCCCCTTGTAGTTCACGCCCGGATGCCTGGCTGGATTGGTCGCGATAATGCCGTACGGGTTGAACATGCGCTGGTCGCCCTCCACCATCAGCGCCAGTCCAGTCTTGGCCTGGTACACACCGTAGGTCGCGCGGTCGGTCAGGGTATAGCCGCCCAATTCAGCCGCCATATTCAGCACTTCGCCCATGCCCAGCCCTGCCGACACATACTGCGGGCCGGCCGGCTGGCTCCCCACCTGCTTCCAATAGGCTTTCTCCATGATGTCCGTGCCGGAATTGTCGCCGCGCGAAATGAACTTCGCCGGCCCGCTTGCCAGCTTGCGGAAGGCAGCCAGGACATCCTTGCCACCCTTGATGCCCGAAGGATCGCCGGCTGGACCGACCACGATGAAGTCGTTATACATCACGTCGCGACGGTCGATGCCCCATCCCTCGGCGACGAATTTATCTTCTGCCGCGCGGGCATGCACCAGGGTCACATCCACATCGCCATTTTTCGACAGCTCGAGCGCCTTGCCGGTTCCGACTGAAATAACATGCACCTTGCTGTTAGTCCTGGCCTCGAAGGCCGGCAGCAGGTAGGCCAGCAAGCCGGAGTTTTCCGTGCTGGTGGTGGTGGACAGCCGGATAGTCTGCTGGGCAAAGGCGCTGCCGGACAGCGCATAAGCTACAACAAGCCTAAACAGGAGCCTGCGTTTCATTCACTTCTCCTCAAGCTGGCCGTCGCGCAGTTTCAGGCGCCGCACGTCCGGCAGATTGATCAGATCACGGTCGTGGCAAGCCATAACGACGGTACTGCCCGACTGGGTCAGCGAAGGAATCAAAGCCAATACTTGTTCACGCGCCTCGCCATCCAGGCTAGCGGTCGGCTCATCGAGCAGCAGCAGACGCGGACGCAGCACCTTGGCGCGCGCCAGCGCCACACGCTGCTTTTCGCCGCCGGACAAAGTGGCAGGCTGGCTGCCACGCAAATGAAGCACGCCAGCCCAGTGCATCGCCTCGTCTACCAGTCTTGATGCCTCGTCGCGCGCCACTCCGCGTGCCTTCAGGCCGTAACCGATATTCCCAGCCACGCTGGTCGAGAACATTACCGGATGCTGGTGCACATAGACGATATCGCGCCGCAACGCCGCCGGATAGGGTGCCAGCGTCACCGCTTCGCCCGCGAAGTGAATGCCGTGTGCATCCGCAGGCGCCAGGCCGGCCAGGACGCGCAACAAGGTGCTTTTTCCGGCACCGTTCATGCCGGTCAAGACGTAGGCGCGAGCTGCATCGAGCCTGAAGTCCTGCAGGTCGAACAGCAGGTGTTCCCCATAACGCTTGGTCAGGCGGGCGATCGAGAGCATGGGCGTCATCCCCGCCCCCTGGCGGCATGGGCGTCGCCTTGCAATACAACCAAGGCGCCGTTCATTGCCAGCGCGATGGTTACCAGCACCACGCCCAATGCTATACCCTGGGCGAATTCACCCTTGCTGGTTTCCAATGCAATGGCAGTTGTGATGGTCCGCGTCTCGCCGGCGATATTCCCGCCCACCATCATGGCGCAGCCCACTTCAGAGATCACGCGCCCGAAGCCGCTGATGATCGCCGCCATCACGCCAAAGCGGACTTCGTAAAGAAGCGTCGACATAACACGCCACGGCGAAGCGCCATGTGCGATGGCGGTTTCCGCAAAGCGTGGATCAGCCGCCTGCACCGCGGCCAGCGTAAAGGCCAACAGCACCGGCAGCGCAATCACCACCTGCCCCGCCACGATGCCAGGCTGCGAGAACAGCCACTGCAGCCCGCCCATCGGCCCATGGCGCGACAGCATCATATACAGCAGGAGGCCGATCAGCACCGTTGGCAGCGACAACGCCGCCTGCACCAGCCAGATCACCACCCGGCGCCCGCGAAACTGTGTCATCGCAATGGCATAGCCGCCCGCCACCGCAAACGGCGCCGCGATCAACAAGCCAAGGACGCTGGTGCTGACCGAAATCCATACAATCCGCCACAGCACAGGGTCGCCATTGAACAGCAGCCCAAAAGCCCCACGCACCGCCTCCATCAGCCCCATCACACCTCCCGGCCGAGCTCGTGTCCCACCATGGGGTCACACCCGAAATGAGACACGGGCTCGGCTGTGGGCACAGCTGAGGCCGTGTCCCGATTCGGGTGTGACCCCACGGTGGGACACGGCCTCGGCGGTAGCTCGGCCAACTCGGGTTCGGGGACCAGGCGTTGCGGTGAGGTCAGCAGCAGGAAGTGGCGGCCGGTGCAGCGGGCCAGCAGCGTCATCCCGAGGCGGGATGCGACGCTGTGCCCCATTTGCGTGGTGCCTGAGCGCGACAGCAGGAATGGAATCGACATCTGCGCGCCTTTGATGACCATCTCGGAGGTCAGGCGGCCGGTCGTGTAGAACACTTTGTCGCCGCCCTCCACGCCGTCCAGCCACATCTTGCCGGCGATCGAGTCGACGGCATTGTGGCGGCCTACGTCTTCGACGAAGTACAAAAGTTCGCCGGCCTGCGTGAACAGGGCGCAGCCGTGCACCGAACCCGCCTGCTTGTAGATCGACTGCAGCGTGCGGATGGTCTCGACGATCCGGTACACGCCGGACTGCTTCAGCCGGGCGTCGGGGGGCAAAACGATATCGTCCACCTCGTCCATCAGGTCACCGAACACGGATCCCTGGCCGCAACCTGTCGTCACCACCTTGCGCGAAGTGCGCTCTTCGATATCGGCGACGCCAGCGCGGGTCTTGACTGCCGCTGCGCCTACCGACCAGTCGACATGGATCGATTCCACATCTTCCACCGAACGCACCAGGCGCTGGTTGCGCAAGTAGCCGAGCACCAGTGCTTCCGGCGCACCGCCCAGCGTCATCAGCGTGACCAGCTCGCGCTTGTCCACGTACACCGTCAGCGGGCGTTCGGCGGGAATGTGGATAAGCGAGCGGCGTCCCTTTTCGTCGATCGCTTCCACCTCCTGCGTCAATGGCACGCTGGCCTGTGTCATCTCCGGTAGTCTCATGCGCCTGCCGCCTCCATTGCCTTGCCGCCGCCAAAACTGGACTGGACGCCAACCGTGCCGCCCAGCGTGACTTTGATTGCACAGTACTTGAATTCGGGGATCTTGCCAAACGGGTCGAGGGCTGGATTGGTCAGCTTGTTGATCGCGGCTTCGTAATAGCAGAACGGTACGAAGACTGCACCACGCGGCGAGCTGTCGTCGGCGCGTGCATACAGCGAGACCTGCCCACGCCGCGAAGCAATGGTCACCACATCGCCGGGCTGGCCGCCAAGGGCTGCCAGGTCCAGAGGGTGCACCAGGGCTACCGGGTCCGGTTCAATCGCATCCAGCACCGCCGTGCGACGCGTCATGCTGCCGGTGTGCCAATGTTCGAGCTGGCGACCGGTGATCAGGACCATCGGATAGGCAGCATCCGGCCTTTCGTCGGCCGGGATGATATCGGCCGGGACAAAACGCGCGCGGCCAGTCTCGCGCGGGAAATCCTCGGTAAATACTACCGGCGTGCCGGGCGCGCCCTCTTCATGGCAAGGATAGGTCACTGCATGTTCGCGCTCCAGGCGATCCCACGTGATGCCTGCAATACTTGGCATCACGTGCCGCATCTCTTCGAAGACGTCGGCAGCACTGCCGTACTGCCAATCGAGGCCAAGCCGCTGTGCGACCTGCTGGATGATCCACAGGTCCTGGCGCGCTTCGCCCGGCGGCTCCAGCGCCTGCCGACCGATCTGCACCAGCCGGTCGGTATTGGTGAAGCTGCCGGTCTTTTCCGGAAAGGCGCTGGCGGGAAGGATCACGTCGGCCAGGTAGGCCGTTTCGGTGAGGAAGATATCCTGCACGACCAGGTGCTCCAGCGTGGCCAGGGCTGCACGCGCATGGTTGGCATCGGGGTCTGACATTGCGGGGTTCTCACCCATGATGTACATGCCTTTGACGCGCCCTGCCGCTGCTGCATCCATGACTTCCACCACGGTCAGGCCGGGTTTGTCATCGAGCGTGCCGGGCGCCAGGCCCCAGGCATTTTCGAAGCGGGCTTTTGCCGCAGGCTCGGTGACGCGCTGGTAATCGGGGTACATCATTGGGATAAGGCCGGCGTCGGATGCGCCCTGCACATTGTTCTGCCCTCGCAGCGGATGCAATCCAGTGCCCGGCCTGCCAATCTGTCCCGTCATCAGGGACAGTGCAATCAGGCAGCGCGCATTATCGGTGCCATGCACGTGCTGCGAGATTCCCATGCCCCACAGGATCATCGAGGCGCGCGACTTGGCGTACAGGCGAGCAACCTCGCGAATGGTCTCGGCTTCGATGCCGCAGATCGGCGCCATGGCCTCCGGGCTGTATTCCGCCACATTCGCCGCCAGTTCATCGTAGCCGATGGTACGGCTGGAGATGAAGTCCTTGTCCACCAGCCCTTCCGTGACGATCACGTTCATCATCGCATTCAGCAGGGCCACGTCGGTATCGGGCTTGAATTGCAGGAAGCGGTGGGCGATGCGCGACAGCTCGGAACGTCGCGGATCGCAGACCACCAGCTTAGTCCCCTGCCGCACGGCGTTCTTGATCCAGGTCGCTGCCACGGGGTGATTGACCGCAGGATTAGCGCCGATCAGGATCACAACCTCGGCCTTCATCACATCCTTGACCGGGTTGGAGACCGCGCCCGAACCTATCCCTTCCAGCAACGCAGCTACCGAGGAGGCGTGGCACAGCCGCGTGCAATGGTCAACGTTATTGCTGCCAAATCCGGTGCGCACCAGCTTCTGGAACAGGTAGGCTTCTTCGTTACTGCCCTTCGCCGAACCGAAACCGGCCAGCGCGCGCGAGCCATGCGTATCGCGAATGGCGGCCAGCTTGCCGCCAGCCAGCGCCAGCGCTTCTTCCCAGCTCGCTTCACGGAATACTTCATAGACTCGCTCCGGGTCCATGGTGAAGTCGCCCGACTTTGGCGGCGCATCCGCGCGGCGCACCAGTGGCCTGGTCAGGCGGTGCGGGTGGTGTGCGTAGTCGAAGCCATAGCGGCCTTTTACACACAGGCGGCCCTGGTTGGCCGGGCCATTGCGGCCTTCCACGAACATTATCTTGTTATCCTTGACGTTGTAAGTGAGCTGGCAGCCCACGCCACAATAGGGGCAGACCGAGTCGACGCGCTTGTCCGGCACGGCCAGCGCAGCGTCGCGCGCTGGCATCAGGGCTCCGGTCGGACAGGCTTGCACGCATTCGCCGCACGCTACGCAGGTGGATGCGCCCATCGGGTCGTCCATGTCGAATACGATCTTTTCCTGGTCCCCGCGCCAGGCCAGGCCGATCACGTCATTCATTTGCTCATCGCGGCAGGCGCGCAGGCAGCGTGTGCATTGGATGCAGGCATCGAGGTTGACCGCAATGGCGGCGTGCGTGAGGTCGCGCGGCGGCGGCTGGCGAGCTGCGAAACGGGGCTTGCCGATGGCAAGGCTTGCAGCCCAGCGCTCGACTTCGTTGTTGCGTGTATGAGCCTGTTCCGGCATGTCGGCGAGCAGCAATTCCAGCACCATCTTTTGCGCTGCGAGCGCTCGGGGACTGTCTGTGCTGACTTTCATTCCCGCCGCTGGCTTTCGGCAGCACGATGGCGCCAGCACGCGTTCGCCATCGATCTCCACCATGCACGCGCGGCAGTTTCCCGCCGGGGACATGCCGTCCTTGTAGCACAGGTGGGGTATTTCGATGCCTTCGCGGCGAGCGGCTTGCAGCAGGGTCTCGCCGTCTGCCGCCCGCACAGCGCGGCCATTGAGCTCGAAGGCGATCATCGCGTTACCTCGTGCGGGAAGTACTTCAGCACGCAGTCGACCGGGTTTGGCGCGGCCTGCCCAAGCCCGCAGATCGAGGCGTCGCGCATCACTTGCGACAGTTCTCCGAGCAGGCCGGCATCCCACACTGGTGACTCAATCAGTGCCGCTGCCTTGGCAGTGCCAACGCGGCACGGCGTGCATTGGCCGCAGGACTCGTGGCGGAAGAAGCGCATCATATTACTGGCGGCAGCCCGCGCGCTGTCATGCTGGGATAGCACGATGATGGCGGCGGAACCGATGAAGCATCCATATGGCTGCAGTGTGTCAAAGTCGAGCGGAATGTTGTTCATGCTGGCGGGCAGGATGCCGCCGGATGCTCCGCCCGGCAGGTAGGCGTAGAGCTGGTGGCCATCCAGCATGCCGCCGCAGTATTCATCGATCAATTCCTGCACCGTAATCCCGGCGGGCGCGAGCTTGACGCCCGGCTGCTTCACGCGCCCGGAAACCGAGAATGAGCGCAAGCCCTTGCGGCCATGGCGGCCATGGCTGGCAAACCATGCTGCACCTTTGGCCAGGATCTCCGGCACCCAGTACAAGGTTTCAAAGTTGTGTTCCAGTGTTGGCCGGCCGAACAAGCCTGCCTGGGCCACGTATGGCGGCCGCAGTCGCGGCATGCCGCGTTTGCCTTCGATCGATTCGATCATTGCGGATTCTTCGCCGCAGATGTAAGCGCCGGCACCGCGGCGAAGTTGCACCCGGATTTTTCCGGGCCCGAGCCGGGCCAGCTCTTGCTGCAGCAGCTTGCGGCAGTCATGGTATTCGTCACGCAGGTAAATGTAGATTTCGTCGATGCCGACTGCCCAGGCGGCGATGAGCATGCCTTCGATGAATTGCCGCGGATTGCGCTCGAGGTAGTAGCGGTCTTTGAAGGTGCCCGGCTCGCCTTCATCGATATTGACCGCCATCAGGCGCGGTCCAGGCTCGTTGCGGACGATGCGCCATTTGCGGCCTGCGGGGAAACCAGCCCCGCCCAGCCCGCGCAGGCCCGAGTCCTCAAGCTCCGCAATCACGGCATCCACGGAGCGCGCGCCTGAGAGGCATTCGTCCAGCATCGCAAACATACCGGCATCGCCGCTCGCCACCGCGTCCCCCGGCGGCGTCGCATGGCCGCGCGCAGCAGCGGCGACGGCCTCCGACACCCGCTCGCTACTTGCCAGCCCAATCGCCAACTGCCCAACCAGCGCAGCTGGCGCCTGGTCGCAGCGCCCGATACATGGCGCGGAAACAACCCGCACCTCCCGCCCCAGCAGCGCAGGCAAACGCGCCAGCAACTCACCCGCGCCAGCCATCTCACAAGACAAGCCATCGCAAACGCGCACGGTCAGCGCCGGCGGCACAAGCTCGCCCTCGCGAACGATATCGAAATGGTGATAGAAGGAAGCGACTTCAAAGACCTCAACTTGCGCCAGCCGCAGTTCGGAAGCCAACGCCGCCAGGTGCGCCGCCGACAGGCAGCCATATGCATCCTGGATCAAGTGCAGAAACTCAATCAGCAAATCCCGCCTGCGCGGAAGGTCGCCCAGCAAAGCCTGTACCTGCTGCAGTGCAGCAGCGTCGACTTGCCGGCCTTTCGGCCGCTGGCGTTTCCTCTCCCGGCTGGCACCCTGCACTGCAATAGGAATCATGCCCAGACTCACCTCGCAAAATGAGCGTTGCTTACCTCAGGGTATCATGCGTAGCCCTGCGGCGGAACATGTTATTGTCAATATAAGGATGCCACAGCACGGGAGGTCAACCGTGGGAAATTTTCAATCTCTGGCGTCCATGTTGGACCTGTATCAGATGAGCCTGACAGTCATTCTCGTACTGCACGCGCTCAGCCTGGTACCGCAATGGCAGCGCCAGTATTTTCACCCGCGGCTGCTGCGGGTGGCAATGTTGGGAATGATGCTGGGGATAACGCAGGGCGCGGTGATTGTCGCGGCCGTGGAATTGAGTGCCATTGCACGGGGTGGCGGTATCGCCCTGCTCGGCGCCGCAATCATGATGCATGCCTGGGTCGCGCTGCAAAACCTGCTAGCCAGTTACGCCTTCGTCCACCTGCACCGCACCAGCGCCGTATTGGCCCATCGCATGCGCTGGGGGCAGCGCCCGCTTGGATATTTGAGCGCCGCACTGACCCTTGTCGCAGGACTTACGCTGGCGTGATCAGTTGCGGCCAGCCGTGCCGTGCTCGGCCGACCAGACGATATCGTTGTCCACCGAATACAAGCGGCAAGGCTCCTTGCTCGCCGCCTGGCAAGCCGCGAGTGCCTTTTCGTTGGTATTTTCACCCTCTTCCGCCCACCCCCAGGAGCCGGTGGCCGAAATCGCAAAGGCGCGTGGCGTGGCCTTCTTCAGGAATTCGCGGTACTGTTCGCGGCCGCGTTGCGGCAGGTATGGCACGGCATTCACATCATCCAGCGCCGCATAATGGGTGGCTTTTTGCGCCGGCGGTTCCGCCAACGCATAGACTTCGCGGGTCGGCATGCCAACAGAGGCCAGGAAGCGCTCGACTTCCGGCAGCCACACTGCAGCGCCATCGCGGTTGCCTAGCAAACCGTGGGCGTCTTTCTTGAACGGTCCATACGCCACCAGGTCGGCCTTGCCGCCAGCCGCCGTAAATGCGCCGTGCATGCGCGCCACCAGTTCCGGGCCGAAGTAGCTATCATTCGCGCCGTACATCCACATGCTTGGCAGCTTGTTGTGGCGGCCATATTCGCCGAAGGCCTTGACCAGGGCGCCCTGCCAGTTGCACAGGTCGCCGTGCACTTTCAGGCCGCCGGCAAAATTCATGATGCCGCGCACCCCAGGCAAGTCCTGCGTCGCTGCCGCCATGCTTGCCAGTCCGCCAAACGACTGGCCGGCCAGCACGATATGTTCATTGTCGACCCAGGGTTGGGTCCGGGCGAAGCGCACCACGTCGGCAATGTCGCCGGCCTGTTCATAGCCATTGGCTGTCATATTGCAGCCATATTCCACGAATTTGCCGGTCGAATTGGCAAAACCGGTGCGCATCGGCACCATCACCGCATAGCCGCGGCGCACGAAGGCCGTTGCCAGGTAGATGAAACGGTCGCGCGCCTGCAGCTTGGGGTTGCCCGGCGCCTTGCCGTGGTTGACGATCAGCAGCGGGAACGGCCCAGGGCCCGGAGGACGGAAAACAGTGGTCTCCAATTGCACACTCTGCGCGCGGCCGGCTGGAACCATGATGATCTGCTCATTCAGCCTAGGGTCGAGCGCAGCTTCCCCGGCCTGCGCGAGTGGCAGGCTTGCACAGGCCAGCAGAATGGCGGCGACACGTGCGGCAAAGGAAGTAATGATGCTCTCCGGAACAATGCGTATGGGCAATATCCCAGATTCTTATGCGCACAGTTCAGGAAAGCAATCCCAAAACGTCAACCGTAGCAATTAGTTCAGCTTTAAGAGCATGGAACGCACGGATTCCAGCACTTCATCAGCCAGTTTGGGGTCGGTTTTGTAGACATTTCGCGACACTGAGATCCCGCCCACGAGTGCCGCCATGATGGCAACCGCCTGTTGCCGCTGGCCTTCCCCGGCCGGTAATTGGCCACTGATGTAATCCACCATCTGGCGGAAGCCGCTGGTATAGCCCGCGCCCACCGAAGCATCCTGGCGCGCCACCTCGCTGGCGGCAGCCGCCAGGGGGCAGCCCTCAGCCAGGTTGTCGCGCTGCTCAGGCGCCAGATAATAATCGACCAGTTGCGCCAGCGTGACCGGGTGCTCGGTCACCTTGCCGTAGGCGGAACGGGTGCTGAAGTGCATCGCTTCCGCCGCCAGCGCGTCCTTCGAGGGGAAATGGGCATACAGGGCGCCATGCGTCAGCCCGGCTGCCTTGCTGATTTCGGCCACGCCCACCCCATCGATCCCTTTTTCACGAAACAGCCGGGCGGCCGTCTCAACCAGCACTTGCCGGTTTTCCGCTGCTTTTTCCTTGGTGATCTTCATGGCCAGCCTCCCGCATTAATCATTGCAGTCATCATCATATCACGTGTTGTGCGGCATGCCCATTTTTTAGGCAGAGAATGGTAATTTCCGTGCGGAATCATGTAAACTGGCGCCATGACGATCTCCGCACTCCAGGCCGGCCTGTCCGGCCTCCAAGCAAACCAGCGCGCTCTGGACGTGGAAGGACACAACGTCGCCAATCTGTCGACGCAGAACTTCCAGCCGCAGCAAGCCACGTTCCAGGAAACCCCGGGCGGAACCAGCGTCACCATTTCCACCGCGGCACGCGACCTGTCGGCTGCCGCCAATGCCGGCGGTGCGCCATCGGGCACCGACCCGGCCAGCTCGATCACCAACTCCCTGGTCTACAAGGCCAACTTCGACCTGTCGGCCAAAGTGATCCAGGCTGCTGACGAGCGAATCGGCACACTGCTGGATATCAAGGCTTAACGCCGGCGCCTTCCCGCGCTATGCTGTCATATGTGCAGCGTGGCGGAGGCTAGCATGGACGACCTGGAACTCCCCCTTCAAGACCGCAAGCAAGCCGCCGAGCTGCTGGCTGACAAGCTGGCGCATCTGCGCGGCAGCAATCCCCTGATCCTCGCCATTCCGCGCGGTGCCGTGCCGATGGGGCGCATCATTGCCGACCGCCTCGAAGGCGAACTCGATGTAGTGCTGGTGCGGAAAATCCCCTCTGCCATCGATCCCGAGCTGGCAGTCGGCGCCGTTGACGAGCATGGCAACCGCGAATTGGCGCCCTACTTCAACCGCACCCGCACCAGCATGGAATGGGTCGAACTGCAAACCCACGAGCAGCTTGAATTGATGCGCCGCCGCCGCGCTTCTTATGGCAGCAAGCGCCCGCCAGCCAATCCCGAAGGCCGCGTTGTGGTGATTGTCGACGACGGCCTCGCCACTGGTTCCACCATGGCGGCAGCCTTGCGTTCGACGCGCGCGCGCAAGCCGAAGCAACTGATTGCTGCGGTGCCGGTTGCTGCGCCGGATTCGCTGGAAATGATTGCACCCTTGGCCGACGGCATTGTCTATCTTGCCGCGCCGATGAACTTCATGTCCGTCAGCCGTCATTACCGCAGCTTCCCGCAGGTATCGGAAGAGGAAGTCCTCGAGCTGCTGACGAGCCAGTAGTGCGACTTTGAGTCGCCGCGTGTGCGACACTTGCGCTGAGGAGGCAGCCAACGGATGACCGAACACGATCCCCGCCAACATGACCGCCGGGAAAGCGACCGCGGACAGCGGCGCCGTGCCGGCGATGCGCCGCGCTACCTTGATCCTGGCGAAACCATCTTTACCCTGTGGGGGCGCGTGATCCTGGCCCGCTACAAGCGCTGGGCTGCGGCGGCCACGCGGCATATTATCCAGCGGCCTTTGCACATCGGGGTTTCGGCCCGCATCTACCATCCCGAGCCAGGCGCCACAGGGCTGCGCAGCAAGAACCTGCAGTATCTCGAAGAGTCGGTGGCCCAGTGGGTCATGTCGCGCGACGTGCTGGTATTCATGATTCCGACTGTGAATACATCGGGCCTGCTGCATCCGTCCAATATCCGCCTGCGCGACTATGCCAAGCATCTCGACGGCCTTGTGCTGCAAGGCGGCGCCGACGTGTCTCCGCAAAGCTATGCAGAAACGCCCACCAAGCCGGAATGGAGCGGCGACCGCGCACGCGATATGTACGAGCTGGAACTGCTGCATGAATTCGTCGAAGCAGGCAAGCCGGTGCTGGGTATTTGCCGTGGATGCCAACTGCTCAACGTCGCCTTCGGCGGCAGCCTGTACCAGGATATTGTGACCGACGTGCCGGAAGCACATGCCCACGTGTCGGACGAATATGACCGGCACCGGCACGAGATCACTTTCCCTCCAGGTTCCTCACTGCCAGCAATGGTTAAGGGACCGCAGCGCGCGCTGGTGAATTCCATCCACCACCAGGCGGTGAAATCGCTTGGCAAGGATATGCAGGTGGAAGCGCTGTCCTATCCGGACAATATGATCGAAGCGATCCGTTACACGCGGGCGCCGTTTGTGATGGGGTTGCAGTGGCACCCGGAATTCCACCGCGCTGGCGGAGTCGAACTGCTTGATTGCACCGGCATCCTGGACAGCTTCCTCCGCGCCGCCCGCGAAACGCGCTTCTAACGCTTGCAGGGTTTCCCGTCGTATTGCAGTTGGAACTGCTTGTAAGCGCTGCCATTCCAGCGCTCGATCGGGAAGCAGAATCCGGGGCCGCCGATTTCGATGTCGGGCCAGCCGTCTTTGCCTTTGGTCGGCAGCACGGTCAGTATGCCAATGCCATGGGTAATGAGCTTCCACTTGCCGTCGGCCTGTTTGCTGACCAGGGCGTAGCCCACACCGGTATCGCCATAGCAGGAGGTAGCGCTTTCCGTGATGACCGCTTCCGGCTGGCCGTCGCCATTGAGGTCTTTGACTTGTTCAATCGCACCTGGCACGTAGCTCGATCCGGATTCGGTGCAGGACTTCCAGACTTTGCCGTGCTGCTTGAAACCCGCTGCCTTGAATGCTGCAGCCTCGTCAGATGCCGGCAATGAACTTGCCGCTGCCAGCGAGGCCTGGCTGAACACCAGGCTAAGCATTGTGATAATCAGTTTCATATTGCCACCCTCCCCGCTTCGGCCATTCTAATCCATGTGGTAGCTCAGCAGGACCAAAGAGGAAGTGCAATACCCGGCGCCGGCTATTGCCTGTTGCTTTTGAGGAACGATGTAAAAGGAGAGGACGCATCACCAGCACGTCCCCTGGCGCCGCAAGGCAAGCCACTTCGTTCTGCCGCATCGCAACTGCCTCCTGCGGTGAAATGGTACCTTGCTGATGCGATCCCGGTACGACATGCACCGGACCGTCCCCGGCGCCGCACGGATCAAGGTGAAGACGCACAGCGACCATTTGTTCCAATAGCCCGGCCGGCGGCTGTACATACCAGCCATCTTCCTTGCGCGACCAGCCACGCAGGACCGTGTCGTCGACGCGCTCGCGTACCGGGATGCTCAAGTCCTGGTGCACTGGCACAAGCCAGTTCACATATTCCGACTTCTCGAAGAAAGTGCATTGGACCGCAACATGCCCTGGCGGCAGCACCCCACGCAGCGCGGGCGCAGACGCAAGCGAGTCCGCCAGTTCCGCACACCAGGCTTGGGACAGCAAGCTACGGGAGCCGGCGGTGCCATCAGCACTGATCTGCGCAGCATACCGCTCGCATCGCCCGGCGTCGGCGACGCCTGGAATGACTGCAAACCCGTGCCGCGCAAATTCAGCAGCGGCCTCCACGGTTCAGGGTTTTTCGTAGAAGACCAGCGAGCTGCCCAGCGTCAGGGCTTCCTCGATATGGGCGTGCAGGTCGACGAAGGGCTTCTGTTCCAGCATCTCGGTCTGCAGGATGCTGAACGCATCCATCGCTACTTCTTCGAAACCGAATTTGCTGGCCTCGATAATCGCAGAATCCCAGAGCGCCTCGCCCCCCTCCTGCAGCAGGAACAGCATGCACTTGTGCAGCGCATGCTCTTGCGGGTGCGCGTATTCATAAACCGGCTTGCCTTCGAAAATCCCCTCGAAGGTGTAGATCCCCAGGACACTGTTATCGCTCATGAGCTGTTCGAATTAACTGGAAGTGCCTGATTATACGATGGACTTGGCCCAAGCCAATCGGTCAAACAGAAAGCTCAATTTCCCCTGAACTTCGCAATCGCCGCATCCACTACGCCCTCCACGCTGCCGGAAGTATCGAACTCCGCCCGCAGGTAGTGGGCATCGCTGCCCATGTGCGTCACCTGCATCAGGTGGTTCAGCGCGGCGCTGCCGCCGAGGGCTTCGGCGTGCAAGTCCATGCGCCGCAGCGTGGTCAGGATGTCTTCGCGCAGGGACAGGCTTTCATAGGTCTTGGGATGCACCACCGTGCCATCCAGGCCAAAGCGGCAGGCCTGGAAGCGGTTGTAGTTGTAGACCAGGTAGTCGTCCTCGGCCGGCGGCGCTTCCTTGCGCTCCAACAGGTAGGAGCACAAGGCTTGCAGGTAGCAGGCCAGTGCCGCGGCGCGTTCTACCGTCAGCGGCGTGTCGCAGACGCGCAGCTCGATGGTGCCGTATTCGGGCTTGGGGCGGATATCCCAGTAGAAGTCCTTCATCGACTTGATCACGCCCGTGTGCTCCATCTTGGAGAAGAAGCTGTGCTCGAACTCGTCCCACTTCAGGATAAACGGCGCGCGGCCGCTCATGGGGAAGGCGAACACGCTGTTCAGGCGTGCCGAGTTGAACAGGGTATCGTTCCCCTGCACATAAGGCGAAGACGCCGATAGTGCGATGAAGTGCGGCACATAGCGGCTCAGGGAATGCAACAGGTACAGCGCATCGTCGCCGCTGGCGCAGCCAATGTGCACGTGCTGGCCGAAAATCGTGAACTGCTTGGCCAGGTAGCCATACAGCGCTGAGACTTCCTTGAAGCGCGGCTTGGAGAATATCTTGCGCTCCGACCAGCGCTGGAACGGGTGGGTGCCGCCGCCGCAGATGCCGATATTCAGTGTGTCGGCCGCCCGCACCAGCGTATCGCGCGTTTCGCGCAATTGGGCCAGCAGCTCGCCGTGCCTGGTGTGCACGTCACTGTTAATCTCGATCATGCTCTCTGTGATTTCCGGCGTTACATGGCCGGGGAATGGCTTGCGCGCCAGCAGGTGCAGCAGGTCCGGGCTCGAAGCAGTCAGGTCGTAGTCGGACAGGCTGACCAGCTGCAGTTCGAGCTCGACGCCCATCGTCAAAGGTTGCGACGATTTGAATTCTTCCAACGGCATATCAGCCCTCCTCTTTTGCCGTTTCGCGCGCCTTGATCAGCGCGCGCTGCGTAATGATTGGTCCCAGCACTTCCATGAACAGCGTCATGGCAGCCAGCGCGGCCAGTTCATCAACCAGCACAATACCCATATAGCGCGTCTGCTCAAGCAGCAGGATCGCAAATACCGACATCGGCGACAAGGCCACGCCGATCAAAGCGCCCTTGCGCCAGGAAATGCCGGCCACGTGCGACAGCAGCGCTACCGCAATCGTCTTGGTGGCAAAGCGCACCATCAGCAGCAGGAAACCCAACGAAGCGCCGAACACCACGCGCTGCCAGTCCAGCGTGGACACGGCAAACACGAACAACAGCACCGTCAACAGCTCGCCGATCGCACCGAAGTTGCGCTGCGTGCGCGTAAAGGTCACGCGCCGATGGCGCGCCGTCAGGCCGAACGTCAGCGTTGCCAGGACCGGCGACAAATCGGCCGCCTGCGTGATCGACACCAGCAGCACCACCACCATGGCAAAGGCCACGGTGCCATCGCGCGCCAGTGTGCCAAGGCTGCGCAGCAAAGCCGGCACCAGCATGCCCGCCACCGCACCCAGCACGGCCGACGCAAGCAGCTCGATCACGCTGCGCGACACGGCCTGCGTCAAGCTGCCCGATGTCTGGAACACCCAGAATCCCACCACCACCTTGAACACAAATAGCGCCAGCACACAGTTCATCGCCACCAGGTGCAGCAAGCGTTCCGTCACCTGGCCGGAGCTGCGTTCTTCGTTAATCACGCGCAGCACGCCGGCCGGCGACGAGGACATCGCCAGGGAAGCAAGCAGCAGCGCCGTCAACGGCGGCATGCCCTGCCAGGAAGCGATTAAAAACACTGCGCCGAATGTGAGCGCGGATTCTGCAAGGCCACTGACGGCAATCCACGGATTGACGCGCAGCCAGCGCAGGTTGATGCGGTAACCGAATTCAAACAGGATGAGGCCGAAAGCGATATTGGCGAGCAGCGTTACCTGGCTGCTGCCGTCCGGCACAAGAAGATCGGGCATAGCCTGCGCCAGCAGGAAGCCCACCAGGCCGTACACACTGATGCGCGGCAGATTGGTCCAACGGTGAACGAACTCGCCAGCTAACCATGCAAGCAGCATGGCGCAAGGCCATGCGAGTTCGTCAGAGATGACTAACAAATCGGTCATAGACTTACCTCCGGCCCTCACTATATTGCATTTGTGAAAAACGCGTCGCACTTATCTCCGCTACAATGCCATGTATGGACATGATCAGCGAACACGTTTGCCATGGTGGAGTGCAGCGCTTCTACCGGCATGAGTCGGAAGCGATTGGCTTGCCAATGCGCTTCTCCATCTTCATTCCGCCACAGGCAGCGCAAGGGCCTTTGCCAGCGCTGTTCTATCTCGCAGGGCTCACCTGCACGGAGGAGACCTTTGCCATCAAGGCCGGTGCGCAGCAGCATGCGGCACGCGAAGGATTGATCCTCATCGCACCGGACACCAGTCCACGCGGTGCGGGCATTGAAGGCGAAACGGAGAGCTGGGACTTTGGCGAAGGCGCCGGCTTCTATCTCGACGCGACGCAAGCACCGTGGTCGCAGCATTACCGCATGGAGAGCTATGTCCACGAACTGCGCCAACTGGCGATCGATGAATTGCCGGTCGATGCAAAACGCATCGGTATCTTCGGCCATTCGATGGGCGGGCATGGCGCCTTGACGCTTGCGCTGCGCAGGCCGGACCTGTTCCGCAGCGTGTCGGCCTTTGCCCCGATTGCCGCACCGGTGCGCTGCCCATGGGGGCAGAAGGCCTTCAATGGCTACCTGGGACCGGACCAGGAAACCTGGCTGCAGCACGATGCCAGCGCGCTGATGTCGGTCCAGGACGAAGCGCCCTTCCCCAATGGCATCCTGATCGACCAGGGCCTGGCCGACAAGTTCCTTGAGGAGCAATTATATCCGGGAGTGTTCGAGGATGCGTGCCGCGCCGCCGGGCAGCCTCTGGAGCTGCGACGGCATGCGGGCTACGATCATGGCTACTACTTTATTTCGAGCTTCATTGCCGACCATGTGAAGTTCCACAGCCGGCAGCTGAAAGAGCTCTGACGCGAAATTACTTCGTGAGCACGCGGCGGATAGTCTCCGCCAGTTCTTCCGCAACGAACTTGGCCACGTAGGCGTCGGCACCGACGCCTTTCACGTGGTCTTCGTTAGTCTTGCCCGACAGCGAAGAGTGGATCACCACCGGGATCTTGGAGAAGCGTGCATCCTGCTTCACCAGGCGGGTCAGCGTAAAGCCATCCATCTCCGGCATCTCCAGGTCGGTCAGCACCAGGGCCACGCGGTCTTCCACTGGAATGCCTTCGGCCTTGCAGCCTTCGGCGATGTGATTCAGCTTGTCCCAGGCTTCCTTGCCGGTCTTCATCATCACGAATGGCGCATGCATGGCTTCCAGGCCGCGTTCGATCAGGTTGCGAGCCACTACCGAATCGTCGGCCGCCAGGATGAAAGTGCCTGGCTTCAGCGGCAGGCGGCCCACTGCGGTTTCATCTATATCCTTGCCGTCGCTCGGGGTCAGGTTGCGCAGGATGGTTTCCACGTCCAGCACCTGCGCCAGGCGGGTGTTCTGCACGTCGCCATCGACGCGGGCGATGGAAGTCACCATGCCGCCGCCGTGGCTGCCTTCGGCGCTCAGCACCTGGCTCCAGTCCAGGCGCACGATCTCGTCCACCGATTCAACGGCGAAGGCCTGGGTGGTGCGCGCGAATTCGGTCACCAGCATGATGTTCAGGCCAGTCTTGGGCTTGACGCCGACGATGCCCGGCAAGTCCATCACAGGAATAATCTGCCCGCGCAGGTTGACCACGCCCAGCATGTGCGGCTCCGAACCCGCGACTGCGGTCACGGTCGGCATTGCAACGATCTCGCGGATCTTGAAGACGTTGATGCCGTATAGCTCGGAGTTGCCGCTGGTGCTATCGACGCCAAGGCGGAACAGCAGCAGCTCGAACTTGTTGGAGTTTGTGAGGTTACTACGCTCGTCAACTTCTTGTTGAACGGAATTCATCGATCGCTCCAATCTGCTTTAAATGGCATTCCCTTTGGTATGGAATGTTTCGGCAGTATACCGGCCTTTTTTTAACATCCGGGAGCGATGAGGGGCAGAAACAACAAAAAAAGGACGCGCGATGGCGTCCTTTCAAGAATTCTGGAGCGGGAAAAGAGTCTCGAACTCTCGACCTCAACCTTGGCAAGGTTGCGCTCTACCAACTGAGCTATTCCCGCAGAGGAGGCGCTATTATGACAGCCACTGTCCTGGGTGACAAGTTCTTTTTCGTTTGTCATGCCCCTATAATGGCCGCATGGATTCTATTGAGATAGTTTTGGCAATGCTGCTGGCCGTGATTGCCAGCGCCTACCTGAAGCGGATGCTGTCAGGCGGCATTCCCCTCCCCCTGGTGCAGATCGGCCTTGGCGCCGGCATTGCCACATGGTCCGGCCATGGCATCCAGCTCGACCCGGAAATGTTCTTCCTGCTGTTCATCCCGCCGCTGCTGTTCCTCGATGGCTGGCGCATCCCGAATACGGGCCTGTTCCGCGACCGTGTCGTCATTCTCGAACTGGCCCTGGGCCTGGTGATCTTCACCGTGCTGGGCGCCGGCTACCTGATTCACTGGATGATCCCTGCCATGCCGCTGCCGGTGGCGTTTGCGCTGGCGGCCATCCTGTCGCCTACCGATCCGATCGCCGTCGGCTCGATTGCCTCGCGCGCGCCAATCCCGAAACGGCTGATGCACATCCTCGAAGGTGAAGCCCTGCTGAACGACGCAAGTGGACTGGTGTGCTTCCGCTTCGCCGTCGCGGCCGCGCTGACGGGCACCTTCTCCCCGACCAGCGCATCGCTGACTTTCATCTGGCTGGCCGCCGCCGGCATCGCCACCGGCGTGGCGGTGACTTTGGCCATCGCCTGGCTGCAAGGGCAACTTACCGCACGTTATGGCGAACCGGCCGGCTCCCCCATCCTTGTCAGCCTGCTGATTCCTTTTGGCGCCTACCTGGTCGCCGAGCGCCTGCATGCCTCCGGCATTTTGGCCGCAGTCGCGGCCGGCATCACCATGAGCTATGTGGAGCTGGGTGGCCAGGCCTTGGCCGCCACCCGCATCCAGCGCACCGCCGTGTGGGACACGGTGCAGTTCACGCTGAACGGCGTCATGTTCGTGCTGCTTGGCGAGCAATTGCCCGACATCCTGCGCGGCGCCAGCGAATCACTGGAGCAGAGCGGACATATCAACCCATGGTGGCTCGTGCTGTATGCCTTCGCCATCAGCTTCGGCCTGATCGCACTGCGCTTTGTGTGGGTGTGGGCGACGCTGCGCGTGACCCTGTATCGCCGCAGCCGCCGCGCCACCTCAATGCAAGGCGGTAAGCCACACTGGCGGCTGTTGCTGGCCACTGCGCTGGCAGGTGCGCGCGGTGCGATTACGCTTGCCGGCGTATTGACTTTGCCGCTGTTCATGCCGAATGGCGATCCATTTCCGGCGCGCGACCTGACCATCCTGCTGGCCAGCTCGGTAATCCTGATTTCCCTGCTGGCAGCCAGTATTGGCTTGCCGCGGCTGCTGGGCGGCATGAACTTCCCGGAGGAGCCGGCCGAACGCCAGCAAGAGGACATGGCACGGCGCCAGGCAGCATCGGCGGCGATTGCTGCCATCGAACGCGCCGAACTTGCGCTGGCCGATGCCCACCACCCTGACGTACTGCCACAGGCGGCCGCGCGCGTGATCGCGCTGTATGAATATCGGCTGAATGTGGCCTGGTCGGCTGAGGACCAGAACAAGGAGCACTTCCGCAAGATGGACCGTGCGGAGCGCGAGTTGCGCCTGGCGGCGATGGCGGCAGAACGCCAGGCCATCTTCGACCTGGCGCGCCACCATCACATTTCCGACGAAACGGCGCGCAAGCTGGTGCGCGAGATCGACCTCGTCGAAGCACGCCACCAGAAGAAATGAACCGGCGCGCCACGCTTTCACTCGCCAGTGCCTGGCTGCTGTTCTGGGCCCTGATGGTGGCGACCGCCGTGCAGGATTTCCTGCGCCATGACGACCATGGGCCGCTGTGGCAGCCCGTCTTGTGGGAATCGTCGTCAATGTTCGTCGCCTCCCTGCTGCTGGCGGTGCAGCGCCTGAGCAGCCGGCGCTACGACGCCCTGCTCGCCACGCCCTCACGCTGGTTCGCACGGCAAGCACTCTGGCTTCCGGTGTGGTGGCTGCTTTTCACGCCGCTGGCCTTTGGCATCCGGCATGGCGTGTACGCCTTGCTGGGTGCTGAATACCGCCACGAGCCCTGGGGCGAGACCTTCCTGTACGAGAACGTGAAGATCTCGGTCTTCATGATCATCTTCACCTTGATTACTTTTGGCGTGCTCTCGTACCGCGCTGCGGAGCAGGCCAATGCGCAGTTGCGCACGGCCCAGCTGCACCAGCTTACGCAGCAGATGCAGCCGCACTTCCTGTTCAATGCACTGAACACCATTTCTTCGCTGATGCACTCCGACGTCGAACGCGCCGACGCGACGCTGGTGCAACTGGCCGACGTGCTGCGCGCCACGCTGGACGTCAGCGGCCAGCAACAGGCGCCGCTGTCGACCGAATTGCGGCTGCTGCGCGGCTACGCGCGCCTGATGGAGGAACGCTTTGTAGATCGCGCACGAATCGAATGGGACGTTGATCCGGCTTGCGGGGAATGCCTGGTGCCGGTGATGAGCATGCAGCCTTTGCTGGAGAACGTGTTCAAGCACACCGTCGAGCGACGGCGCGGCGTGACCACGATCGCCATCAGCGCGCAGCTGGATGGCGCCGGCCTGCTGCTCTCGGTCAGCGATGATGCAGGCAGGCTTCCCGCGACCCTAGGGGAGCCAAGCGATGGCGGCGGCATCGGCATTCGCAACCTGCGCGAACGCTTGCTGGCCCTGCATGGCGAACGAGCGACGCTGCGGCTGGTGCAGCTCGAGCCGGCTGGCGTGCGCGCCGAAATGAGGCTGCCATGCGCATCCTGATCGTCGACGACGAGCGCCCCGCGCGCGACAAGCTGCGCCGCATGCTGGCGCAAGAGCCAGGGGTGACGGCCATCGAAGAGGCGCGCGATGGCGTTGAAGCACTGGAGAGAGTCGCAGGTTTTGCGCCGGATGCCATCTTCCTCGACGTGCAAATGCCTGAAGTCAGCGGACTGGAAGTGGCAGCATCCCTGCCCCATCCGGCGCCGCTGGTAGTCTTCGCCACCGCCTTCGACGAATACGCCGTGCCAGCCTTCGACGCCAATGCCATCGACTACCTGCTGAAACCCTTCGATACCGCACGCCTGCAGCGTGCCATGCAGCGGCTGCGTGAACGCCTCGCAAGCCGCACAACGCAGGCAGAACGCCAACCCGGTGCAGTCGGCCTGCCGCCCCAGCAATTGCTGGTCAGCGAGCGTGGCGGCACCCGTGTAGTGCCGGTGGCCGACATCCAATGGCTGGAAACCGCCGACAACTACGTCGTGCTGCATACGTCGCAAGGGGCACCGCTACTGCGCCAGACGCTGACCGACCTGCTGGACAGTCTTGGCGGCCAATTCGTCCGCTGCCACCGGCGCGCGGCAGTCCGCCTGTCCCTGGTTGAAAAGATCGATCAGGAAGGCCAACTGGTCCTGCGCAACGGCTCCCTCGTCCCTCTCGGCCGCAACTTCAAGCCCGCCATACTGGAAGCCCTGAGCCATCGGTAGTCCCGATAACTGGCATCGCCAATTCCCGTTTCCGTTTTACGCAACACACCGTGACAATGCCCTGGGTTCATAACCACAAAGGGAAACCATGGAACGCATATTGATCGCCGGCGGCAGCTCCGGCATGGGGCTGGCGCTTGCCGGGCGCCTGCTGCGCGAGGACTGCGCAGTGACGATTGTCGGGCGCTCGCAGGCAAAGCTGGCCGCGGCACAGGAAGAACTGCAGCATGCGCCGCAGCTCGCAACCATCGCGGCGGACATCACGCAGGAAGACCAGGTGTCGGACCTGTTCGCGCAATGCGGGCACCTCGATCACATCGTCTGCACCGCCGCAGACATCGGCGGCGCCTACCGGCTGCTGCCGGAACTGGACGTCGCGGTCATGCGCAAGGCAATGGACTCCAAGCTGATTGGCGCTCTCCTGCTGGCCAAACACGGCGCATCGTTGCTGCCTGCCTGCGGCAGCATCACTTTCACCTCTGGCATCGCCTACTGCCGGCCCGCAGCACGCGGTTCGCTGGTGGCTGCGATCAACGGCGGGCTCAACTCGCTCGCCTACGCGCTGGCGGTAGAACTGGCGCCAATCCGCGTCAACGCGGTCTCGCCCGGCTGGGTCGATTCGCCGATCTGGGAGTTTGTCGCCGGCGACGCCAAGGCCGGCATGCTCGAAGGCATGGCAAAAAAATTACCGGTCGGCCGCATCGGCCACGTCGACGATATTGCCGACGCGATTTGCTTCCTCATGCGCAACCGCTTCACTACTGGCAGCGTATTGCATGTCGACGGTGGGCACAGGCTCGTGTAGCTGGGACGCCCGGTGCCGCACGGCATCCTGGAACTGCCGCAAGGCAAGCGGCAGTTGCCTTGGCCGCCAGCTCATATGAATGCCGATGCGCGCTGCGCCGTCCTGCCACGGCAGAACGACGAGTCCGCGATCAAGCCCAGCAACTGCCAGTCGCGGCAGCAACGCACAACCGAATCCACTGCGGACCATGTTTACAATCGCACCCAGGCTGCCGTATTCACCAGCCACCTGCGGCCTCTGGCAGCCAGGCGTCGAAAACGCGCCGTCGAACATGGCGCGATAGGCACATCCCTGCGCGGTCACCAGGAAGCGCTCTCCCGCAACATGCTGCGGCCCCGCGCTGGCGAAGCTGGCCAGCGCATGCCCGGCCGGCACCAGCAGCACCAGTTCATCCGAACCGACGCACGCGCTGTGCAAGCCGCTGTCAGCAGGGGGCTGCGTGAAAGAAAAACTCACATCCAGCGAACCTTCCTTCACCCCTTCGCGCAGCGCGCCGGTGCCCGCCACCTGCAAATCAAGCTGCAGCAAGGGATGCCTGTCCTGGAAGTCGGCGAGCACCGGCGCCAGCCACTGTGCGCACAAGGTTTCCAGCGCCCCGACCGACAACTTGCCCCGCACTTCGGCGCTGCCTGCTACGGCGGCTCGGGCATCGGCCGCCAGCGACAGTAAGGCCTCGGCATATCCGACCAGTTTTTCGCCCGCATCGGTGAGGGCCAATTTGCGCTGTGAACGCTCGAACAGGGCGACGCCCAAGTCCGCCTCGAGCGCCTGGACCTGCTCGGTCACGCTGGACTGCGCAAGATGGACCTTTTGTCCCGCCTTCGTGAAGCTGAGCGTGGAAGCGACCGCCAGGAAAGTTCGTAGATGTTTGGGCTGCATGCTTCGCATTATCGCCGAGATCGCGCATAAAAATCGTTTGAACTTTTGGTTGCCCTGCCTGTCCATAGCGGACTAACCAGGGAGACCATCATGCCAAAACAAAAACTGCTTGCAACCTTGCTGCACATCTCCGACCTGCACATCGGAAGCATTGATCCAGACACGGGCGACGCCAGCATCAGTCCGGCTGTACAAATCGGCCTCGACAACTTCCCCATATTCGACGGGCTGCTTGGGCATCACGGCACTGGCCTGCGCGCCCTTGCCGAATTTGTCGACAACCTGCGGGACAGTGACGAAAAATTCCAGATTCTCGTCACGGGTGACCTGAGCCGCAATGGCGATGCCTCCGAACTCGCACTGGCGCGCCGCTACTTCGAAGGCGAAATCGATCTTCTTCCACCCTACGGCGATTATGTCGGCCTGCGTGCAGCGGGCAAAGTGATTGCGATTCCCGGAAACCACGATCACTGGGCAGGGTTAGCTGTGCCCCTTGGCGCGGCCCCATCCAACTTCTACCACTATTTCATCCGCCCGTTGCCGGCCATACGCAGTTTTCCACTTGGGAACCATGGCCACGAGCTCACCCTGATTGAGCTCGATTCGGATGCCGACGTGCGCCCCAATTCCATACAGCGTACGTATGCACGGGGAAGTTTCTGCTCGCAATTACAACAGCTTGACGCCCGGCTTGAACCACGCAAGGCAGGCGAAGCCCGCGCGCTGGTCATCCACCACGCACGCACATGGACGGGATTCAGCCTCGCCATATCCCACAGTACCAGGTATGCGCTTGATCATTTCCTGCAACAGCATGAAATCGCAGTTATCCTGTGCGGCCACACGCACAAAGCATCAGTACGGCGCCATAATGCCGGCAGCAGGGAGTGCTGGGAATGCGGGGCGGGTTCAACGACCCAATTTGACTCCGTTCCCCGCAAGTGGCGTGTCAGGCTGCGCAAACCAGGCAGCGTGAATCTCGAACCCAACGCCTTGATGCTCCATCGCATTTTCGACATTGACGGAAGGCTCGAGTGGGCGACGACAACGTACCAGCGGTCAGCAACGGGCTTCACTGCTGCTCATCCCCCGCGCCAGTTCGCGTTGCAATAGCGCCGAACCGTGCGCCAGGTCGCGCTGGCTGGCGCACCAGCGTTGGACCAATGGGTCTTTCGTGAGGAACCCTTCCTGCCGCGTCGCCGCCGGCAATTTGGAAAACGTGTTCGCACCAAGGTAGACATATCCGCTGACCAGCAGCGGCGACGCTTGCAGCATGCAAAAAAGGCTTCGGACAAGCGCCGGCGCCAGTTCCAGTTCCAGGTCAAGCGTCCCGGCAACGTTTCCGTTCAACAGCTGGGGGCTGACTACTGCACTTCTGTCCTTGTCCTTGACGACGGTCCCATCACCTGTACCTTTGCGGGCTACCGTCCCGTCTCCCGCGCGACGAAGGCTGCGGTTGAACAGCAGTTCTATTGCGTGTAGCGCCTCGAACAGCATCCCGGGCGTCAGGCCATACTTCAGCAGGCGTTCGCCAGCAGGGTCGCCGCTGCGGCAGGACGCGTGATGCTCACGCAAATGCGACACCAGCTCAGGCGGCAGCTTGCCAGCCCCCATGAGTGCGGCCTCCCATTGGCCCAGCCCGGACGGTGGGCGTATTTCGTCCAGTTTTTCGAGCAATGCAGCCCAGGCGTCGGCAATCACTTGTTGCTCGCCACAGAGTATGGCGGCAATCGAGGGCTGGAGTTCGTCGATTTCAGCATGCACCAGGTCATCGCTGCTCAACGCGGCATACACGCTTGCAAGCCACTCGGGACGCTCCGCCAGCGCGGCGCATTCATTGGCATCAAGCAACAAATCTTCCTGCTCCAGCGCCGCGCGGATTCGCTGTGCATGTGCGCGCAGGCTCTCCAGAGCCGCGGCATCATCGAACGCGGTCAGCGCTTCCCTGAGTATTTCGAGTTCCGGCATGATCTTTCTCCCCTGGCGATCAGGCAGTCCGGTGTGACGCACCGAATTCAGCAGCGCTTGCGCAAAGCGTGCCTTGGCCTGGTTCACCTGTTCGGTTGACATTCCGAGCTCGGCAGCCACCATCCGTGGCGCCTGGTCCATGACCCAAACCCGGTAAGCAATGTCAGCATCGGCCGATTGCGGCCGTGCCTCCATCAGTTGCAACGCGACCCGGCTGACTGTGGCAGCCAGCTGGTCGCGCAAGCGATATCGCGTGAGATGGTGTTTCTGCGCGAGTTCGCGCTCGCCAGGCGCATAATCCGACAGGAAGTCGGCCAGCAAGGTCTGTTCGGCCGCGGGTAATCGCCCAATGGCTGCCCTGAGCCGGGCGACCTGCTGCTTCAATTCCGCCGCCTCCAGCGGCAAAGGGTCGGCGGCGGCCAGGTCGAGGCATTCTTCAAGGTCGACGGCGCGCGAGCGCAAGCGGTGCAGTTTCAACTGCCGGCGGCGGCCGAAGCGGTAGAAAGCGGTGGCGAGATAGGGCCCGAAATCGCCCCTGGCCGGGTCGTAGCGGCTATTCAGCGGCGCCCATTCAAGGAAGAAGTCATGGATGAGGTCGCGGGCATCGTGGGGCTGGACGTGATATCCATCCCGTACCAGCTTGCTCAGCACGCGCCACAACAGCGGCTCATACGCGAGGAAATCCCTGGGCGACGCCAACGCACTCATTAATATCTCCAATCGGGGCACTCAATACCTCATATTGCACGGCGCTGGCCGGCCGGTTGAAATCTGGATCAATAAATACGTTCGCCCCTGCCAAACGCCGTTCGCCACCTATTGCTGGCCTGGCAAGACCGCTTTCCCTAAGCTGGGTCCATGTCCAACCCTGCTTGCCAAACCATCATGCAAAACCAACGCCTGTATTTCCTCGACTGGCTGCGCATCGGCGCCTTCTTTTTGCTCGTGCTGTACCACACCGGCATGTATTACGTGACCTGGGACTGGCACGTCAAAACGCCCCACCCCAGCGACGCCATCGAGCCGCTGATGCTGCTGTCTTCGCCCTGGCGCATGTGCCTGCTGTTCCTGATCGGCGGCGCCGCAGCTGCCTTCCTGCTCGACAAACTGGGGGGCAAGGGCCTCGCCAGGGAGCGCAGCAAGCGCCTGCTGGTCCCGCTCATCTTCGGCATGTTCTTCATCGTGCCACCGCAATCCTATTTCGAAGTGGTGTCGGACGTTGCCTATCAGGGCAGCTATGTCGACTTCATGCAGCTTTATGTACGCGCCTACCACGGCTTCTGCGACCACAATGGCTGCCTCGACCTGCCGACCTGGAATCACCTCTGGTTCCTGCCTTACCTGTGGGTCTATACCTTGCTGCTGGCGGCCATCGGCAGCCGCCGCGTGCTGGCCTTGGGGGACCGGCTGCTGCGCCACCTGCAAGGCTGGAAACTGTTCGTGCTGCCGGTCGCCTTCCTCGCTGCGGGCCGCATCCTGCTGCTGCCGCACTGGCCGCACACTCACAACCTGACGGCCGACTGGCACAACCACGCCGTGAGCCTGCCCTTCTTCCTGCTGGGTGCAGCGATGGCGCGCCGCGGCGAGTTCTGGCAGCGGCTGGAGAACGTGCGCTTTGCAGCCTTGTGCTGCTTCCTTGCAAGCTGGGCCGGCATCATTTTCTATTACTCGACGGGCGATAGCTACAAGGACTGGCTGCCGCTGGCGCGCGTTATGTACGCAATGTGCCAATGGAGCGGCATCGTCGCCGTCTGCGGCTTCGGCCATCGCCACCTCAATTTCGACAGCGCGAAGCGCCGCTACTTGACGCAGGCGGTCTTTCCGGTCTACATCCTGCACCAGACCCTGATCATCTGTCTGGCCATGGGGCTGCGCTCAGCCGGCCTGGCGCCAGTGACGGAAGGCGCGCTGATCGTGGTGCTGACGTTGGTTATCAGTTTCGGAGTATTCGAGGTAGTGCGCCGCGTGCCGCTGCTGCAGCCGCTGTTCGGCGTGGGGAAAGCGGCAGGCACGACGCCTGCCGCCAAGGATGGATTAGTTCAGCACCTTGCGTGAACGCTTGGCGCGGTACATCTCGGCATCGGCAATGGCGAGGGCCTCTTCCAGGTCGATGCCAGGCTTGCGCATCGCCATGCCGATCGAGGCCCGCACGTCGTAGCCGGCCAGCGTTTCCTGCACCCGCAGCAGCATGGCCTGGGCATCGAAATAGTCGCACTCGACCATCAGCATCGCAAATTCGTCGCCGCCCATGCGCGCCACCACGTCGGAACCGCGCGTGACTTCTTTCAGTGCCTTGCTGCAACGAATCAGCAGCGCGTCACCGGAGGCATAACCCTGGGTATCGTTATAAAACTTGAGGTCGTCCAGATCGATCGACACCACACAGGCGGGGTGGCCGTAGCGGCGGCAGCGCTCTTCTTCGCGCACCATCAGCATGTCCCAGCCGCGCCGGTTGTACAGGCCAGTCAACTCATCGCGGGTGATGTCAACATCCTGGCGCTCGGCTTTGCGCACAGCCTCGGTTCCGGCCAGCTCGGCTTCCAGCAGGCCGCCGAGCAGCTCGCCCATCAGTACGACCATATCCTTGTCTTCGCGGATGCGCTCCGGCTGTGGTTCAGGGTCGATGGCGCACAGGGTGCCGAACAGCGTGCCATCGGCACGCCGCAGCGGTACGCCAACGTAGGCACCCACGGTAATCTTGTCGGTAATTGGGGCCTGTGCATAGCCCGGCTCTTTCGCTACGTCGGGCGCGATATGCGGACCCTGCCCTTCAATCATGCGCGAACAGAGGGTTTCGGCCCAACTGTACACCTGGCCCGCCTTGACGCCATAACCATGGTCGTCGGCGAACAGTACGATCCAGTCTTTCCCGTCGGTACGAGTGACCATCCACAATTTGAAGCCCAGGCGCTGCCGAAGGAACTGCATGGTGGCCTTGGAAGCGGCCGCAAAATCGTTCATCATTGCTTGCCTCATCAATAGCTGGTTCCGGCTCGGAGTCGAAATGTCATTATGCACCGGTCGGAGTAGACTTGACAGCGCTAATTTACCTGGAGACCGCCGCGATGACCCGCCTGACCGCCAAGGACTTTGAACCGGAAGTACTCGAGCTGTTCGACAAATACGTACACGGCCAGTTGAGCCGCCGTGACTTCATCGCATCGGCCACGCGCCATGCAGTGGCCGGCGCCACCGGCGCCACGCTGCTGGCGGCGCTGGCGCCCAGTTTTGCTGCCCCGCTGGTGGCCGTCGACGACAAGCGCCTCAAGGCCGGTTACGTGGAATATCCTTCGCCGCAGGGCTACGGCAAGCTGCGCGGCTACCTGGTGCAGCCGGCCGCCGCCCAGGGCAAGCTGCCCGCCGTGCTGGTGGTGCACGAGAATCGTGGCCTGAACCCGCATATCGAGGACATCACGCGCCGCCTGGCACTCGAGGGTTTCCTGGCCTTTGCGCCGGATGCCCTGTTCCCGTTGGGCGGCTATCCCGGCGATGAAGACAAGGCACGCGAACTGTTTTCCAGGCTCGACCAGGCCAAGACCCGCGCCGACTTCCTGGCTGCCGTACACATCCTCAAGTCCCATCCCGGCGCCAACGGCAAGGTCGGCGTAGTGGGATTCTGCTACGGCGGGGGCATGGCCAATTATCTCGCCACCGTGGTGCCCGACCTGGCCGCGGCGGTTCCTTTTTACGGCGCCCAGCCGCCGGCCGCCGACGTGCCAAAGATCAAAGCGCCTTTGCTGGTGCACGATGCCGGCAACGATGCGCGGATCCTGGCCGGCTGGCCCGCTTACGAGGCCGCACTGAAGGCGGCCGGAGCGAACTTCAGGCACTTCGTCTACCCCGGCGTCGAGCATGGCTTCAACAACGACACCACGCCGCGCTACGACGAAGCCGCTGCCAAACTCGCTTGGCAGCGTACCGTGGATTTCCTGCGGCAACACGTCGCTACTTCGTAAACGTCAGCGTATAGACCGCTGGCCCCGGCAGCAGCGGCATCGGCTTGCCGGCGACCCAGTCGGCATGGCCGGCAAGGAAGAACGGCGACAAGGGGTGGCCGCTCTGGCCACCCGGCATATTGAACAGCCCTTGCTCCTCATGTCCCGGCGACACCGTCATGCGCTCGGACTGGCCGAAAGCCGGACCGGCCACGCGCGGCATATTGCTGTCGCCCGGCAGCTGGTCGGGCGGCACGCTGAGCCACTTCTTCAACATTGGTACCGCGCCCGCGATCGGATGTGCGATCGCTGCCGTGTTGCGCACGCCCCAGGTGGCGGAAGCCAGCGGCTTGCCGCCGCTCGCCAGGTGCTCGATAGTCCGGTCCAGCGCGGCCAGTTGCAAGGCTTTCCAGTCTGCGTAACCCTGCGGCAGCCAGCCGCCCGGCTGTTCGTCAAGCAGGCGCCCCAGCACCACCGGCCAGCGGCTGGAGGCGGCGCGCATATTGGCATCCTTGTTCAACTTGGCCAGCTCGATATTGGCGCCGCCATACAGCAGCTCATAGAGGGACCACATGAAGGAACGGCTGGCGCGGTAAGCCACCGAATCGACACTGGCATGACCGTTCCAGTTGTCCCTCAACAGGCGCGCCAGCTCCGCGCGCTGCGGCTTGCCTTTGAGCGATTCCGCATCCAGCACGGCCAGGGCACGCTCACGCCATTGCGCGATGAACAGCGCCCGGTCGTCCAGCATCACGCCGTACACGGCCTTCTCGTCGGTCTTGTCGCCCAGGGCTGCCAGGGCATCGCGCGCCTGCTTCGCACGGGCACCCATATCGAAGCCGCCGTCACCCAGCTTGACGGCGTCGGCGCCCAGCAACTGGCGGCTGTTGGCCGTGACCAGCTGGCCGCCGGGCGGGTTGCGCACCGATGGATAAGCGGCAGCCGGCAGCAAGCCTTGCCAGCCGCGTGTACTGCCGTTTGCCGACAGCGGATAGCTGGCATCGACCGGCGTGGCAGGCCGCTGCGGCAGCGGTCCCACGATGGTCCAGCCGATATTGCCGTCGCTGTCGCCCGCCACCAGGTTTTGCGCCGGCATGCCGATTTTCGGCGCCAGCGCCAGCGCTTCCGCCACGCTGTCCACTTCTTCCATGTGGCGGACCGCCAGGTTGACTGCCTTCACGTCGTGCGCCACCCAATGCACCGCATAATCGCGGCCGCCGGCATGCATGACCGGGCCCAGCGAAGTTTCGCGCACTGTCATGCTGACCGGCGGCTGGCCCTTGACCAGGATGATCTCTTCATGAACCACCGGGGTCTCCCAGCCACCGGGCAGCTTGGCCTGGCCGGGACGGTCCCTGGCCGTGCCGACTTCCACCAGGTCGACGTAATCGCCATAGCTGTTGGTGAAACCCCAGGCCACATTGCCATTGCTGCCTGCCACCACGGCCGGCACGCCCGGAATGCTGACGCCGACGATACGGCGCGTGCTGCCATGCTGCGCCGGCACCTGTAGAAGCAGGCGGTACCAGGTGTTCGCCAGCTTGATCCCCAAATGCATATCGTCGGACACGATGGCGCCGCCGGTGCTGCTGCGCTTGCCCGCTACCGCCCAATTATTGCTGCCCACCCCATCCACGAAAGCAGCGGCGGCCAGCGTGGCCGGCTCTTTTGCCACACCCTTGCCCCACCACTCCGGTGCCCGCGCCGGGATCGGCGCATCCGGCGCCGGCGGGCTGGAGGCATCCAGCGGCGCATCCCACTGGGTGGTGGCCGGCAGCAGGAAGGCCAGTTGTTCGGCGTTGGCATGTTCCTTCAGCCAGCCCCGCGCCAGTTCGCGGCCTATGCCCGTTACTTGCAAGTCAATATACATCGCCCAGGCCACCAGGAAGGAATCCTCCAGCGCCCACGCACGCGGGCCTACGCCAACCAGGCCATACTCAAAAGGACGGTTGCCGAGCGCATTCAGGCCATCATTGACGCCCGCGACATAGCGCTCCAGCAGATGGCGGTCGGCCGCAGGCAAGGCCTGGACCGCCTGCGAGGCGCGCGCGCGGAAGCGGTGCAGGCGGTTGATGCGGTCGGTCTCCAGCGCCTTTTCGCCAAACAGTTCGGACAATTCGCCGGCCGGCATGCGGCGCAGCAAGTCCATCTGGAAGAAACGGTCCTGGGCGTGCACGAAACCGGTCGCGTAGGCCACGTCATTGCGGTCGCCGCCTGAAATGGAAGGAACGCCCTGGGCATCGCGGGTTACCGCCACGTTGCCGGATAGTCCAACGACGGTGCGCCGGCCATCGAGCTGGGCCAGGCTGCCACGCAAGAAGAACCAGAGTCCCAGCACCAGCACCAGCAACAGCGCCAAAATTGCGAGGACAAGACGTTTCAGCCATAACTTCGCCATCGGCAACCCCATTGTTATTCTGTTGCCTTAAATCTTGCCAGAAATCCAAATGGAACGGCAGGGAAAATGTTTAACCGTGCTAAAGTGGCCCATATGATTCCCGCTCCCACACCTTCGAATGAGGCCGAACGGCTGGCGGCCCTGTATGCCCTGCTGCTGCTCGACACGCCACCCGAAGAGCGCTTCGACAAAATCGTGGCGTTTGCAGCCGAGGAATTTGACGTTCCCATTGCCCTGATCTCCCTGCTCGATACCGACCGCCAGTGGTTCAAGGCGGCCATCGGCCTGGGCGATACTTGCGAAACAGGGCGCGATATCTCTTTCTGCGGCCACGCCATCATGCGCGCCGAAATCATGCTGGTAGAAGACGCCCAGCTCGACCCGCGCTTCGCCGACAATCCGCTGGTGACAGGCCCGCCGCATATCCGCTTTTACGCCGGCGCCCCGCTGATCCTGTCCAATGGCTACGCGCTGGGCACCCTGTGCATCATCGATACGCGGCCACGCCAGCTCGACCCGATCGCACTGGCCATCCTCTCGACCTTGCGCAGCCTGGTAGTTCAGGAGCTGGAGGCCAGCCATGCCTGAACTCAAGCAAATGCTGCTGGTGGAACCGGAAAATATCCTGCGCCGCACAGCGGCATTGACTGCGCGTTCGATGGGGCTGGCGCAAGTCCAGGAAGCCTCCAGTACCGCTGTGGCGCGCCAGATCCTGGCCGAGCGCCCCTTCCACGGCGCCCTGATCTCCATCGATGCCGGCGATGCCTTCGACCTGACCCTGCTGGACCTGGTGCGCCAGGGCCACAGCGCGAGCCGCCCGCGCATCCCGCTGGCCGTGCTGGCATCGCGCTGCGACGACACGCTGCTGGCCGCCCTGCGTGAGCGCAGCGTCAATCGCATCGTGCTGAAACCGTTCCGCGCCCGCGCCCTGCTGGACGCGCTGGCAGCGCTGTCGGGCAGCTAAGTGCCGGTGGGAGCATGGCCGGCTCCGCCATGCATCAGGGCGTGGTAGCGGAAGGCCTCGCGGATATTGTCGCGCAGCGCCTGGTCGTCCCAGGGCTTGGTGTAGAAGCGGTAAATCTCACCACGGTTGATGGCGCTCAGTACGGACTCCAGTTCTGCATAGCCGGACAGGATGATGCGCACCGTGCCCGGATACAGCTTGCGCACCCGGCTCAGGAACTCGGTGCCGTTCATGTCCGGCATGCGCTGGTCGCTCACCACCACCTGCACCTCGTGGGTGGCCAGCAAGGAGAAGGCTTCCTGCGCATTGTGCGCGGTCAGGATCTGGTAGCCGTCCCGGCGCAATAGCCGCACCAGCGACGACAGCACATTCGGCTCGTCATCCAGCAGCAGCAAGGTGCCCTTGCGCTCGTCCGAGGGCCGCAGCGCCGGCTGGCGCGACTGCTCCTGCTTCAGCAAGGCAGCGAAGGCGTCCGGCATGATCGGCTTGCTGAGGTGGAAACCCTGCGCCTCGTCGCAGTTGTAGCGCTGCAGGTAGGCCAGCTGTCCTTCCGTCTCCACCCCTTCGGCAATAATGCGGAAGTCCAGGCTGTGGCCCAGCGAAATCACCGAGCGCACAATGGCCGCCACCGTCGGATCGCCCAGCATGTCGCGCACGAAGGACTGGTCGATCTTCAGGTAATCGATGGGGAACAGCTTGAGGTAGGCCAGGCTGGAATAGCCGGTGCCGAAATCGTCGATCGCGATGCCAACCCCGACCTTCTTCAGGCGCTGCACCGCAACCACCGCCTCGTCGGCGTTTTGCATCATCATGCTCTCGGTCAGTTCCAGCTCGAGGTATTGCGCTTGCAGGCCCGTGCTGCGCAGCGCCTCCACCACCTCGTCGGCCAGGTTCTTGTCGCGGAACTGGCGCGCCGACACATTGACCGCCACCCGCATCGGGCGCAAGCCGGCATCTTGCCAAGCCTTGTTCTGGGCGCAGGCGGTATGGATTACCCAGCGTCCCAGCGCCACGATCAGGCCCGTTTCTTCGGCAACCCCAATGAAACGGCCCGGCGCAACCAGGCCCATGGTCGGGTGGCGCCAGCGCAGCAGTGCCTCGACGCCGGAAATCTCACCGCTCGCCACATTCATCTTCGGCTGGTACACCAGGAACATCTCGCCGCGCGCCAGGGCACCGCGCAATTCGTTTTCGATCGCCGCGCGCTCCACGATGCGGGCATGCATGGCAGGCTCATAGAACTGCACCTGGTTGCGGCCGCTCTCCTTGGCGCGGTACATGGCGATGTCGGCATAGCGCATCAGGAGCTGCGGCTCGGCGCTATCCGCCGGGTACAGCGAGACGCCCATGCTGCAGGTGACGATATGCTCCTGCCCTGCCAGCTGCATTGGCGCCGACACGCATTCGATAATCTTGCGCAGCATGGCTTGCGACGGCGTCGTATCGTGGCTGTCCAGCAGCACCAGGACGAATTCGTCGCCGCCCATGCGCGCCACGGTGTCGGTATCGCGCACGCAGGCGCGCAAGCGGCTTGCCACCGTGCGCAGCAGTTCATCGCCGGCATCATGCCCCAGGTTGTCGTTGACCAGCTTGAAGTTGTCGAGATCGAGGAAGGCGACCCACACGGTGTGCCCATAGCGCTGCGCATAGCTGATCGCTTGCGCCAGGCGGTCGCCGCACAGGTTGCGGTTGGGCAGGCCGGTCAGCGCATCGTGGTTGGCCTGGTGCTCGAGCTGCGCCTGGTAGTCCATGGTGGAGGTCATGTCGGTCAACACGCAGACCCGGTGCGAGTGCTGCCCTTCGCTGCCGCCGACCGGCGCCACGTGCAATTGCGCCCACCAGTTGCGGCCATCGCGATGCCGGCCGCGCAGCATGAGCTGCACGTCGCTTTGGCCGTGCACCGCTTCATGCAGCGCCGTCTGGGCAGTCACATCTTCCGGATCGGCTAGTAGCCGTTCGAGGCTGCGGCCGGCCAGCTCGCCTGCTGCATGGCCGGTCAGTTCGGCCAGCGCCTGGTTGGCATAATCGATCGAATCGCTGCCGTCATGGATGGCGGTGATGGCAATGGCATTGACGCTCGACTCCAGCGCGCGGTTATGCAACTGCAGCATCAGCTCGACCTGTTTGCGCTCGGAGACGTCTTCGATGGTACCAAGCAGGCCAATGGTCTTGCCGGCCTGGTCATGCAGCGGCAGCTTGTTGATCAGGAACCAGTGCACGCTGCCATCGGCGAACAACAGGTGGTCTTCGCGGTTCAGGTGCGGCACGCCGCTCTCGATGATCTTCGCATCGTCGGCACGGATGCGCTCCGCATTGTGCGACCAGGGGAAATCGAAGTCGCTCTTGCCGACCACTTCTTCCTGGGACGACAGCCCGGCCGCACGCAGGAATACATCGTTACAGCCGCGGTACAGCAAGTCCATGTCTTTCCAGAATATCTGGTGCGGGATGTGGTCGACCACCAGTTGCGTCATTTCTTGCGATTCGTGCAGGTCTTTTTCGATGCGCATGCGCCTGGTCACGTCATGGGCAAAGACGAAGCGGGCCTTGTGCCCGGCCATGAGCAAGGGATGCGAAGAAATCTCCACCTGGATCAGGCGGCCATCCTTGCAGCGGTGGGTCCAGGTGCCGGATTGCTGCGCCGCCGCCTGCGGCGAAGTCTCCAGGTCCTCGCGCAAGCGCTCCAGTTCGTGTTCGGGACGGATATCCTCGATTGTCATCTCGAGGAATTCTTCTTCGCTGAAGCCATAGACCGCCACAGCCGCGCGGTTGACCACAAGGAAGCGCAGCGTGGCCAGGTCATAGACCCACATCGGATGGGGATGGTAGTCGAACAGGCGCTTGAAACGCAGCCGCGAACCATAGGAGTCGGCCTCCGGCAGCGGCGTCACGATGCAGCGGAAGCATTCCGGCTGGTCGCCGTGGCCGGCATAATATTCCAGCGCCAGCGAGACCGGGGCGCCATCGCCATCCTTATCGCACAGGGCCAGTTCGCCGCGCCATACGCCGCGCACCCTGGCCCCCGGCATGGCGTCGTCGCGCAGTTCGGCGGCGGCCCAACTGCGGAACAGGCCGAAAGCGCTCTCTCCGGCGCCGAGCTCATCTGCCAACCGTCGCGCATGGGCGTTCGCGGCAAGCATAGTGCCATCGGCATCCATCATAAAAGCCAAGTTGGGGCTGTGTTCATACACCGCGGTGAATGCATCCAGCCTGGTCCTTCCCGGCGAAGCGAGAGAAGCCCTGTTCATGCAACCGATGGTAGCAGAACTATTTTGCTGGCAGCGCCCATCTGAGCGGCAATGCATCTTCCCGCCATACAAGCTGTTGCGGCTGGAATTCCCAGTGCCGCCCGATCCCGTCCACGACAACGCGCGCAGCGCCGCTCATCTGCAACAGGCCGCCGCTCTCAAAATCCGGAAACACCAGGCCTGCCCTGCCATTCAGCAGTATGTTACCGAGAGTCGAAAAAAAGCGGTTGCCCTCATAGTCCGGCACCAGCAGGCCCCCGGTGCTGCTGACCTGGACAAAACCCGGCGGGCCGCCGCGATGCGATACGTCAACACGCATTTCCTCGCCTTCGCCAGAATACGTCGCGACAAAAAAAGTTCCCGAGCGGCCAATCAAATCGCGCGCCAGCGCATCGAGCTGCGGCAACTGGCGCGGCGGCATGCCAGAGGCCTCGCCGGGCATCCGCTCGAAGCGGTAATCGCGCACATGGATGTATTGCGGGCAGTTGCCGAACGATTCGGCGACGGCGATTTCGAACCGGTCACCGCCCAGTGCGCGCAAGCGGCCATTCAGGCGGTTGCGGCGGCGCGTATGCAGTTCGATGCCGAGCATGCCGACTGCGGCGCCGTCACGCAGGCCGGCTTGCGCCGGATCGTCGTGCTGCGCCGGCAGCACAAGCTGCAGGTGTTGCGGGTCCGGCGAGTGCATGAAGCCTTCTTCCCCGGCACGCAGCGTGGCCCATGGCCGTCCTTCTGCATCGACGCTGCCGAAGACAGCGAACGGCAGCTGGGCGAAAAAGTCGCGGTGCTGGTCCGGCATGTAGTCGCGGATCACCTTGCGGCCGATTTCGTCCATGCGTTCAGCCACGCCCAGCGTGGACTGGAGCGCGATCTCGCCGGCGTGCCAGGGCCCGTTCATGCTGCCAGCCCGACCGGTGATTTGATGAAGGGCTGGAAGCGCGGCAGGCTTTCGACGCGGGCCAGCCAGGATTTCACGTTGGCGTAGTCCGACAAGTCGACATTGCCTTCCGGTGCGCGCGCGATATAACTGTACAAGGCCACATCGGCAATCGTCGGCCGGCTGGCGGCAATCCATTCCCTGCCGGCCAGGCTGCCATCCACCAGGCCGAGGATGCGGTGGGCGCGGGCGATGGCGTCGGCCGGATCGACCGGTTTCTTGAACAGGTTGATGACGCGGGCGAAAGCCGGGCCGCTGGCAATTTCGCCGGCGGCGACCGACAGCCAGCGCTGCACCGCGGCTGCGCCGACCGGGTCTTGCGGCAGCCAGTCGGCATTGCGGTAGCGCGTGGCCAGGTAAACCAGGATGGCGTTGGAGTCGGCGATCACCACACCGCCGTCTTCCAGCACCGGCACCTGGCCGAAGGGGTTCAGCTTGAGGAAGGCCTCGGTTTTCTGCTCGGCCTTCATCAGGTCGACTTCGACCAGCTCGAAGTCCAGCCCCAGCAGGGACAGGAACAGGTGGGCGCGGTGGGCGTGGCCGGAAATTGGGTGGTAGTACAGCTTCATCGGGATCTCCTTTCAAGTAATGATGAAAGTGTGATCCATGTTGCCGATGATGAGAATCACCGCCGGCAGCAATTAACCATTCCACCCAGCGGAATAATACCTAGGGCAGCACTTCAAACAGCAGGAACTGGGTGACCTGGCCCTTGCCAAAATTGTCGTCGCTGGCGAATACGAGGGTGGCGTGGCCGTTCGGCAGGCGGGGGCCAAAGGACATCGCTTCCAGGTTGTGGGCGCGCGGCGCCGGCTGTTTGCTGAAATCCAGCACCAGCCGCTTGCGCGCCGGAGTGTATTGCGCGCCGGCGAGGCCCGGCAGCGCTTTCACGTCGCTGGCGCCGCGCGTATCGGTGGCATACAGGCGAACGTAATTGGTGTGGACTCCGGCTGCATCCTGCACCGTGGCGCGTTCCAGCACCAGCAGTTCGCCGTCGGGCAGTGCAAGGATTTCGGAAACGCCATTTTCCGCGTCCTTGCCCGGCCCCGGTTCGGCAGGAATGGCATCCAGCGGATAGGCGAACTGGCGCAGCACCCGGCCGTCGCGCTGGAACTGCGTCATGCGCACCACGGCGCCGTGCTGCGGTGTCGGGACCGGGCCATCTTCATACAGCGGCCATTCGATGGAAGCCCACAGGCTGCGGCCATCCGGTGCGAAAGCCAACCCTTCGAAGGTAGCGTTGTAGCGCGAGCCGCGCTCTTCGTCTTTGTGTACCTTGAAGTTTTCCGGCAAAGGCAATTCGGCCAGCAGCGCGCCATCACGCGTGGCGTGGCGGATGAATGGATCGAGGCCGTAGCGGCGGTCGCCTTCACTGGAATACCACATGCTGCCGTCCAGCGGATCGATGCGGATGGATTCCACGTCGGCGCGCGTGCAGCCGGCGGTGGTGGCCACAAAATCCTTGCCATCGGCGTTCAGGAAGTAATGCAGGCCGGTGAAGCGCACCGCGCGAAAAGCGCTGGCGTCGAAATCCATTTCAGCTTCGTAATAGCGCGCCGGGTTGCGCGTGCAGCGGTCATCGCTTTCCACCACCCAGCGGCCGCGTGCCGCATCGTAATCGATTCCGGAGAAGCCGCCCAGCATCGTGTCCTGGAATATGGCCTGGTGCGCAACGCGCTGTTCGCCAATAAAGCGCAGCGCGCTGACCGGCGACGCCGTGGATACGGGCGCAAGGCGCGCGGCCGGTGCGCAGGCGGCCAAAGCCGCCGCTGCGGCCAGCGGCACGAGACAACGAAGCAGGCGCATCATGCGTGGTGCAGGCGCTTGTGCATGCTGCGCAAGCCTAGCCACATGCCGATCGCCACCACCGGCACCATGACGCCCATCAGCAGTTCGGGGTTGACGGCGACGCCCAGCACCTTGGCGCCCTTGGCGGTATAGCCGATCAGGCCTACCACGTAATACGAGATCGCAGCAACCGACAAGCCTTCCACGGCCTGCTGCAAACGCAGCTGCTGCGCAGCGCGCGCGTTCATCGACTGCAGGATCTTGCGGTTCTGCGCTTCCTGCACGATGCCGACGCGGGTGCGCAGCAAGTCGTTGCAGTTGGCGATACGGCCAGCCAGCGCTTGCTGGCGCGCGTCCACGGCTTCACAGGTTTTCATGGCAGGCGCCAGGCGGCGCTCCATGAATTCCTCCACCGTTGGCGTGCCTTCGATGCGCAACTCGCGCAATTCTTCGATGCGCGCGTTGACCAGGCCGAAATAAGCCTTGGAAGCCGCGAAACGGTAGCTGGTGTCGGCCGACACTTTTTCGATGCGCGCCGCCAGGTGGGTGATGCGGTCGAGCAGCGCCTGCTCGGTGGAGCCGTCGTCGACCTTGCCGTCGGCTTCCACCAGGGCGCCGGCCAGGGTGGCGAGTTCGGCCTCCACTTCATTCAGTTCCGGCGTGGCGTTTTGCGCGACCGGCAAGCCAAGCAGGGCCATCATGCGATAGGTTTCGATTTCCAGCACGCGCTGCACCAGGCGGCCCGACTGCTGTTCGTGCATGCCGGCGTCGCAGATCACGAAGCGGCTGAAGCCATCGGCGTGGATGGCGAAGTCGGTCCACATTTCACCGCCGTTCATGACCTGGCTGCCTGCCAGCGGGGCGCCCTGGAACAGGCGTTGCAGGCTCTCCGCGAAGGCATGCTGCATGCCGCCCGGCCGTCCAAGCAGGACGTGCGCCGCCACCAGCACCCTGCCCTGCAGCCGCAGCAGCCATTGTTCCGGCAGGTGGCGCGATGGCATATTGCTGAAGGCTTCTTCCGGCAGCGGCATGCTGGCCAGGGTTTCGGCGAAAGTAAAAGTGGCGAACTCGGTGTGCAGCTCCCACTTCAGGCGGAAGCGGCCGAAGTCATGGGTAAAGTATTTCCCGCCGGCCGCTGGCGCCGTCACGCCGAAGTGGCCACACAGCTCCGCCAGCAACTCTTGCTGCTCCTGTTCGCCCATGATGGCGAAGTGGGTCAGCAGGGTTGGCGCATCCAGTTTCAGGAAAGGGCGCGAGTGGATTTCGGCAGCTAGGGGCACGCGCTGTGCGTGGTTCAGGCTGGAAAACACGATACTCATTGGCTGGGCTCGGTTGTGGGGGAGTCCAGATAGTAACATTGTATTTACCGTAAGCCCGGCGGCCGGCCTAGGCCGGGGCAGTAAAGCGCAGGCTAAGGTTGCCGCCGGCTGCCGCCATCAACAGCTCCAGCCACAAGTGTGAAGGCGGGTCGGCGACGCCGAGGCGCAGGCCTGCACCGTCGCTTGTCGCCTCCAGCATCCGGCCGCTCACTGGGTCGAGCAGGCGCAGCGCCGGTTCGCTGCCTCTGCTTTGTTCCAGCAAGTAGCGCGCCGGCCCTGGCAGCTCGACGAGCGGGCGCGGTGCAAGATAATCCCAGGCCGAACCGGCAACATTCCGCTCGTGTTCATCGAAGGGCGCGACACGCGGCGCAGCAATCGTCACTAATTGACCACGCACATCGCCATCGCCGGCGATATTGAACGCTACCCGCAAGCTGATCGCGGCCTGCGCTGCCGCGGGGGCGCGGCAGTGCAGCGAGAGTCCGTTCGCTTCGTCCAGGACGTAGGTTGCCACCACTGCCTGCGGCCCCGGGCTGACCAGGCGCAGGCCGACGCTGGCGTCTTCCACCAGCGGCATCGCGTGCCAGGCCAATCGATGCAGGGCCCGCCCCGGCGCAGGCAGCAGGTGAATACCGCAATCAGGCGCCTCGGGCCGGATGACATTGGCCAGGCGGCCACTGCGGTCAGGTGCATGGAGTTTCGCAATTGCAGCGCCCAGGGTACTGATCCGCACTTCCATGCCATGGCGATTACTGAGCGCAAAGACGAACAGCGGCAGCCCCTCGGCCGTATGTCCCGCGTCCTCCTGCGTAATACTTAGTTCCATCTTCTAAGTATATTCAGCACGCTGAGTTTTGATAAAATGGGTGTTTATTTCCCGTCGGCAAAATAAATAAATGCAGGCATCGCTAATTTCCTCTCGTACAGCCTTTGCGCTCGGGGCCGCGCTATTAATTGCGTGCTTTTCCGCTCAGGCCGATGAGGTCGCAGAAATCAATAAAATGATGCGTGGCGGGCAGTTGCCAGCCGCTTTATCCAGGGTGGATGTTGCATTATCACAACGACCCAAGGATGCACAATTGCGATTTATTAAAGGGATGATTTTGTCCGAGCAAGGCAAATCAGCCGAAGCAATTAATGTTTTCCAAAAGCTGACGGAAGATTATCCGGAATTGCCGGAGCCTTATAACAACCTGGCCGTGCTGCATGCCTCGGCTGGCAATTACGATAAGGCACGCGTTGCGCTGGAACGCGCCATCCGTACCAATCCGGCTTATGCCACCGCCCACGAAAACCTGGGCGACGTCTATGCCAAGCTGGCCAGCCAGTCTTATGACAAGGCGATGCAATTGGCCGATCCGAACCAGCAGCCGCCGCAGAAAGCCAAGCTGGCGATGGTGCGGACCTTGACGCCGAAGGGTGGCGAGGCTGCTTCGCCGCTGGCCGCAATTGCTGCCGCTTCGGCCCCAGCGCCTGTCAAGGCTGCGCCTCCGGCTGCAGCGCCAGCCCCGGTCATTGCGCAGGCGGCCCCGGCTCCGGCCAAGTTGCCTCCGCCGCCTGTGAAAGCCGCCCCGGCCGCGGCGCCAGCACCAGCTCCGGCCCCGGTCCTTGCGCAGGCCAAGCCATTGCCGGCTGTCGCGCCAGCGGCGGCGCCAGTACCAGCTTCGGCCCCGGCGGTACAATTGGCAAAGGCTGCTCCGAAAGCTGAGCAGGTCCAGAAAGAAGACGCCGATGGCGCCGATGTCATCAAGGCTGTCGAGAATTGGGCCAAAGCCTGGAGCGCGCAAGACATGAAAGGCTACCTGAGTGCATACGGCAGCAACTTCCAGACGCCGAAAGGCCAGAACCGCAAAGCCTGGGAAGCTGACCGCACTGCCCGCATCGAGGGCAAAGGCCACATCAAGGTAACCATCGAGTCGCCGCAAGTGACGGTCAACGGCAATACCGCGACCGTGAAGTTCCGCCAGAAGTATGTGTCGGACCGCCTCAGCACCACTGGCCGCAAGACGCTGGTGCTGGAGAAGCAAGGCAAGAATTGGTTGATCAAGCAAGAGCAGTCGGGGAGCTGATGGAGATGTCGAAGCGAGCAAGTGCCAGCGCAGCCGCCGCGCTGCTGGCTGCATGCGCCCTGCTGGCGCCAGCCGGTATCGGCATGGCTAAATCCATCCATCCGGCCGAAGCCCCGCGCGCCAGGCAGGATGCCGAAATCATGCTGCTCGAAATTTACAAGGATTTGCGCGCCAGCCAGCTGCAGGACGCGATGGCCAAGGCCGACGCACTGGTGCAGGCCTACCCCAATTTCCGCGTCGGCCACCTGATCCGCGGCGACCTGCTGCTGATGCACACCAAGCCGGTGGGCCAGCTCGGCGCCGGCGCCACCGGCCCTGCCGACAAGCTGAAAGACTTGCGCGACGAAGCGCGTGTGCGCCTGCAAACCCTGGTCTCGCGTCCCGGCCCCGAACTGGCGCCGCGCTCGGTGCTGCAGCTTCGTGCCGACATGCGCCATGTCCTCGTGGTCGACGCCACGCAATCGCGCCTGTACGTCTACCAGCACAATAACGGCGAACTGAAACTGGTGACCGACTATTACGTCAGCCAGGGCAAACTGGGTGTCGACAAGTTCCGCGAAGGCGACCAGAAAACCCCGCTTGGCGTGTACTACATTACCGGCCGCGTTTCCGGCCCCAAACTGCCCGACTTCTACGGTGCCAGCGCGCTGCGCATCAATTACCCCAACGAGTGGGACCGCCTGAACGGCCGCAGCGGCGGCGGCATCTTCCTGCACGGCACGCCGGCCGACAACTACAGCCGCCCGCCGCTGGCATCCGATGGCTGCGTGGTGCTGACCAATGACGATCTGCGCAAGCTGGAAGGCACGGTCGATATCGGCAAGACGCCGGTGGTGATCGCCGACCACCAGGAGTTCATCAGCAAAGCCAAATGGGATAACGAGCGCTTCACCGCCAACCGCCTGGTCGAATCGTGGCGCGCAGACCTGGTCAGCGCCGACAGCAAGCGGCTGCTGAAGAATTATTCCGGCAAGTTCAAGTCGGCCAATGGCGAAGACCTGAAGACATGGTATGAGAAGGACATGCGTCCGCTGGCCAGCGTAAACGGGCTGAGCGTGTCGCTCAGCGAAGTCACCATCTTCCGCTACCCCAGCCGGGACGATATGCTGGTCAGCACCTTCACCCTTGAATCGAAGATCGGCAAGAACCGCTCGACCCAGCGCAAGCGCCAGTACTGGGCGCGTGAAGGCAGCGAGTGGAAGATCATCTTCGAGAGCATGATTTGACGTTCTCCCTGCGCCGCCAGCTGCTGCTCTGCCTGGCCATGGTGCTGGCCAGCCTGTTCCTGATCATCGTCGTGCAGCGCGCGCAGTTGCCCGACGCCTTGCTGGCCGGGCTCCCCTGGCCACAGCAAGCCTTGCTCGGCATCTTGCTGGGCGCAGCCACTGGCGGCGGCTCCTTCATCAGCGCCCTGCGCAAGCCCGATGCCGCCAGCGTGCGCCGCACTGCCGAGAGTTACGGACGGCTCGACCTGGGCGGCCTGAATCCGGTGTGGATTTCCATGGCGGCCGGCATCGGCGAGGAAATGCTGTTCCGCGCCGCGTTGCAGCCGCTGGCCGGCATCTGGCTCAGCTCCTTGCTTTTCCTGGCGCTGCATTCCAAGGCCTACGATTTCCGCAAGCTCGACCGTACCGCCCTGCTGCAGGCGGCCGGCGTGTTCGGCATGAGCGTGGTGCTCGGCCTGGTGTACCGCTATGCTGGCTTGCTGGCGGCGATTCTCTTCCATACTGTCACCGACATCCTGGGCCTGTATGCGGTGCGCCGCCTGGCCGCCATGTCGAAATGAGCCGTGCTCAAACGTCATTGCAGTGAAGCAGGCGCATCCCGCGCCCCCGACTGACAGGAGAACACCATGCGCTTCATGATCATCGTCCGTTCCAATGCAATTTCCGAATCCGGCGCCCTGCCCGATCCGGCCATCGTCAGCGCCATGACCGATTACCACGAAAAGCTGGCAGCCGCCGGCTACCTGGTCGACGCCAACGGCTTGAAACCCAGCTCCGCCGGCTGGCGCGTACAGTACAAAAAGGGCCGGCCGAACGTGGTGGACGGCCCTTTTGCCGAAACCAAGGAACTGATCGCCGGCTACACCCTGATCGACGTGCCTTCGCGCGAAGTGGCGCTGGAATGGACGCGCGCCTTCCCTGCGCCATTCGGCGAGCTCGATTGCGAAATTGAAGTGCGCCGCCTGTTCGAGCTGGATGAGCTTGAACCCGCGGAAGCAATTGCACGCTTCCGCGAACTGGTGCCGGCGCGCTGAACGGCTACTGGAAGGCCACCTCGGCAAAGCTGCGCAGTTTGCGGCTGTGCAGCTTGTCAGAGCCGAGGCCGCGCAGCAGTTCCAGCGCGCGGATGCCGATGCGCAGGTGCTGGTCGACGCGGTCGCGGTAGAACTGGTTGGCCATGCCGGGCAGCTTGATTTCGCCGTGCAGCGGCTTGTCGCTGACGCACAGCAGCGTGCCGTAAGGGACGCGGAAGCGGAAGCCGTTGGCGGCAATGGTGGCGCTTTCCATGTCCAGTGCCACGGCGCGGCTCTGGCTGAAACGGCGTTCCGGCGTGCGCTGCGGCAGCAGTTCCCAGTTGCGGTTATCGGTGCTGGCCACGGTGCCGGTGCGCAGCACGCGCTTCAGGTCATGGCCGCCCAGCTGCGTGACTTCGGCCACCGCCGATTCGATCGCCACCTGCACTTCGGCCAGGGCCGGAATCGGCACCCACAGCGGCAAATCCTCGTCCAGCACATGGTCTTCCCGCACGTAGCCGTGCGCCAGCACGTAGTCGCCCAGTTGCTGCGTATTGCGCAAGCCCGCGCAATGCCCCAGCATCAGCCAGGCATGCGGGCGCAGCACCGCGATATGGTCGGTGGCCGTCTTGGCATTGGCCGGGCCGACGCCGATATTCACCATGCTGATGCCGCTGCCGTCGGCGCGCACCAGGTGGTAGCCCGGCATCTGCGGCAAGCGTGGCGGCGCCGCGCCCAGGTCATCGCCCGGCTGCATGGCATGCCCGACACGGCGCGTGACGATATTGCCCGGCTCCACGAATGCCACATAGCCATCGTTGTCAGGGCTGGCCATCAGTTCATGGCCCAGGCGTACGAATTCATCGATGTAGAACTGGTAGTTCGTGAACATCACAAAATTCTGGAAGTGCTCCGGCGAAGTGCCGGTGTAATGGCGCAGGCGCTGCAGCGAATAATCCACGCGCGGCGCGGTGAACAGCGACAGCGGCTGCGCCTCGCCCGGAGCGGCCTCGAACGTCCCGTTGGCAATGCCATCGTCCATGGCAGCCAGGTTGGGCAGGTCGAACACGTCGCGCATCAGCAGCCGGCGCTCGGCGCTCAGGCTGCCCTCGATATGGTCATGCTCGGCAAAGGAGAAGTGGATCGGGATCGGCTGGGAGCTCAGGCCTACCTCGATCTGCATCTGCTGCTGGCCATGGTTTTTCAGCAGCAGGCGGAATTGTTCGGTGTAATAGCCTTCGAACAGGTCGGGACGCGTTAACGTGGTCTCGAAGGCGCCAGGGCCGGCAACAAAGCCGTACGATAAGCGGGAATCGGCGCGTGCAACGGTTTCGGTCTGCACCCGCACGTAGGGGTAGCAGGCGCGTACGCGCTCGGTGGGCGTTTCGCCTTCGACAAAGCGCTGCAGGGATTCGCGCAGGAAGCGGATACTATCATCGTAAATTGCCCGGACCTGGGCCAGTGCTGCGGAAGGATCGTCAAACATGCGGGGTGCTACGTGGGGACGGCTGAACATTGCTACTCCTTTCTGCGGGCTTCATCCTATTATAATGGCAGCATGTTGCAGAAATGTTTAATCGGATTGCTTGCATCGGCCAGCGCGGCAAGCGTGCTGGCGGAAGCGCCGTTAACCGTGGCCTGGCGTGAAAAGCCGCCCTACTATTATTTTGATGAGGGCAAGGTCGCGAAAGGCTTCATGCTGGAGCGCGCCAAACAGGTGTTTGCCGCAGCCGGGGTGCCGGCGGTCTTCGTCAATGAACCGCAAAAACGCATCTGGGCCAATTTCAGCCACGGCAACCCGAACTACTGCTCGATCAGCTGGTACCGCCTGCCCGAACGCGAAGCGGTGGCACAGTTCTCGGTCCCGCTGCACGCCGACTTGCCACATGCCGTGCTGGCCGTGCCGGCGGTTGCGGCCCGCATCCGCTCCCACCCGAACCTGAAGTCGCTGCTGTCGGATAAAACGCTGACGCTGGCCGTGATCGATGGCGTTTCCTACGGCCCGGAACTCGACGCCCTGATCGCCGCCAGCCAGAACCGCATCATGCGCCGCACCGTGGAAACGTCGGCCATGTTCCGCATGGTTGCTTTCGGCCGCGCCGATTACCTGTTCGTGGACCGTGAAGACTGGAACTATTTGCGGCTCAAGTATCCAGAGCTGCAATCTCTGGTACTGATCGATTTCGCCGACATGCCGCCCGGCCTGAAGCGCCACATCGTATGCAGCCGCGACGTGCCGGCGGAAACGATGGAGCGCCTGAACCGCGCCATCCTGGCGCGCAACGACACGCCGCGCCGCTAGCCCTCAGATCCCCTTGGCGCCCAGTACTTGCATGCGCCGGCGCCAACCCGCCACCGCTGCCGCATCCATCTTCCCTGCACCGCCGACCAGCGTCTTGCGCACCGGCGAAATGCCGACGAAATTGAGGATATTGCGCTCCAGCGATTTCAGGCTGTGGGCGCAGAAGTACCAGCGATAAAACAGCGCCGGCATGCCCATCGTGACCACCACACGTGCGCTGCGGCCGGACAGCAGGCCTGCGTGCAGCGGGTTCTTTGCCTTGCGCTCCAGCGCGAAACCGGGCCGTGCGACCTGCTCCAGGAAAGCTTTCAGGATGGCCGGCATGTCGCCCAGCCAGAGCGGATAAAAGATCACGATGTGCTGAGCCTCGGCGATCAAGCGCTGGACCGGGGCCAGGGCCGGCGGCACTTCGCCCTCCTCCCATTCGTGCGCATTGGCGAGCAAGGGAAAGTCCAGCGTGGCGGGCGTGACGGCTTGCACCTGGTGGCCGCCGGCGCCTGCGGCGTCGGCATAGGCTTGGGCCAGGGCATGGCACAGGTGCCCGCCAGCCGGATCGGGGTGGCCCTGGATGACGAGAATCTTGCTCATGCATCCTCCACCGTGACCAGGTTGCTCTGGGCCTCGGCGTATTCCAGCGCGTAGGCCAGCTCGCCCGGCGTATCGGCATGGATAGCCAGGAATGGCTGCCCGACTTCGAGCCTGCTGCCAAGCGGCGCGAAGAAGCGCACCCCGGCTGCTGCCGCACGCGGCGCACCGGCCAGCTTGGCCAGGGTGGCCAGCTTGCGGTTGTCGATGGCGACCACGCGGCCGGCGTGGCGCGCTTCCAGTACATGGATGCAGGCCGCAACCGGTGGCTGGCGCAAGCCGCCCTGCGCTGCGCAGATGGCCTGGAACTTGGCCCACGCAGCACCGGAATCCAGCGTCCGGGTGGCCAGTGCCAGGCCTTCGCCGGGCGCGGCACGGCCGCCCAGTTCCAGCACACCGGCAGCAAGCGTGAGTGCGCGCTGGCGCAAGTCCTGCGGCATATCCGGCGCGCCTTGCAGCACTGCCAGCACGTCCATCGCCTCCAGTGCCGGGCCTATGCCGGCGCCGACCGGCTGGCTGCCGTCGCTCTGGATGCATTGGACCGCCAGGCCCAGGGCCTCGCCGGCGCCCTCCAGGCGCGCAGCCAGCTGGCGCGCCGCTTCCCCGGAGCGCACCTTGGCGGTGCGGCCCACCGGAATGTCGATCAGCACGTGGCTGGCGCCGGCCGCGAGTTTTTTCGACAGCACAGAGGCGACCAGCAGCCCGTCGCTATCGAGTTCCAGCGGGCGCTCGACCCTGATCAGCACGTCGTCAGCCGGACTCAGGGTCACGCTGCCGCCCCATACGATGCAGCCGCCTTCCTGCTGCACCACGCGCCGCATGGCGTCGATGCCGATTGCCACCGGCGCCAGGGTTTCCATGGTGTCGGCCGTGCCGGCCGGCGAAGTGATCGCTCGCGAGGAAGTCTTGGGCATCGTCATGCCGCAGGCCGCAACGATGGGTACCACCAGCAGCGTGGTGCGGTTGCCCGGCAAGCCGCCGACGCAGTGCTTGTCCACCACCACTTGCGAAGGCCAGTGCATGCTCTGGCCGGCGGCGGCCATGGCGCGCGTCAGGGCGATGGTTTCGGCCAGGTCGAGGCGGTTGCCGGAGCAGGCCGTGATAAAGCTGGAGAGGTGAATATCAGGGTAGCGGCCACCCGCAATATCGGCAACGATGGCTTGCGCCGCCGCGTCATCCAGCGGCCGGCCATGGATCTTGCCGCGCACAGCCGCGAAGGAAGCCAGCGGGGCCGGGTGGCGAACACTGATTGCCACGCCCGGCGCCGCGCCCAATGCTTCCCACGCTGCTTCGGACAGGCCGATGTCCTGCTCATCGAGCAGGCCGCCATCGACCACGTTCAGCGTGGCGGCCACGGTTTGCGCTCCGCATTGCAGTTCAATGCGCGATTGCGCTTCAAAGCCTTCGGCGAGGCACACCTTGCAGTCGCGCCGCATATAGGCCACCGGTTGCTGGTAAGTGTCGATGCCAAGCCGCCTGGCACGTAATGCGTATCCCATGGTTCACTCCTTTCGCCCAGCCTAAGCGATAGACCCGGCTCCCGGAATGACCTGGATCAATTTCAGAAGCCGCGCGCCAGCCCGAGAACCAGTTTGCTGTGCACCTTGCTCGAAGGTTCACTGGAGTAGCTGCCATAGCCGCCACCCTGCCGGCGCAGGCGGGCCGCATCCAGGGACAGCTGCATCTGCCAGCCGTCGACAGCCGTCCCGACGCCGATGCGCCCTTCGGCGCGGCTGCTGGCCGCATGGCCGGGTGCCGACAGGAAGCCGCCGCGCCAGAAGTAGCGCCAGGCGGTCCCTAAAGCCCCGCCGCCATTGAGTTCAGCATATACCGTGCGCTCACCGAAGCCGAGGTAGTCCGGCGAATAATGCAGCCGCGCCGAATAGTTTTCAAAGGACAGGCCGGCGAACACCTCGCGAAAGTTCCAGTCCGGCGCGCCGTGGAAGGCGTAGGCGGAAAGCCCGGCCTCCCAGGACAGTCCGGATGGCAGGCGCTGTGCGTAGCCGGCGTACCCCAGCCACTGCGCGTTGCGGTGCGATTGCGGCGCCAGCTGGCCGCTGACCACCTGGCCGCCGGCGAACCAGCCGTTGGCGCCATCGACATCGAGTGACAGCCGGGCAGCCGGCTTGCCGGAACTGAGTGAGATGCCGCGATACATATAGTCCGACACAATACCGGCGCTGCCGCTCACCTGTGCCTGCGCACTCGCTGCAAAGATGCAGGCCAGCCCCGTCAGGGCGAACGTGCCAGGTTTTCGGTGGAAGGATTGGGGCATGCGCAAGAACATTTACCGGTAATGCGCATGATGGTGGCGCAAAGATCTATCCCCGTCAACGGTGCGGGCCCGCTGGCGCGCACGATTCCCTCGTGCAGGCGCTCGCCGCTTAACTGCGGTTTGAGTTCGCCGATCACGGCCAGCATGCCGCTCACATGTGCGGCGGCATAGGACGATCCGGAAACCATGCCCCAGCGCGCGCCCGGCATGGTGGTCGGCACGTCGCGTCCTGGCGCGAGCAGGCATTGCTCGCCGTGGTGCGGCGCATCGTCGGCGGCGACGGCGAACACACCAGGGCTATTGGCCGGAAAGCCGCCATCGCTGCGGGTGGGGTCGATCGCGCCCACCACGCGGATGCCGCGCGCCTGCGCCACGCCGACCAGTTGCTGCAGCAGGCGGTCCGGTGGTCCGGACAGGCTCAGGTTGATCACTTGCGCGTTGTGCAGCAAAGCGTAATTGAGGGCTTTCGCCAGCGTGAAGCTGTTGCAGCGCGTCCCGCTGTCGGCTTGCCAGCAGGCGCGCAGGGCCATCAGGCGCGCGTCCGGTGCAATGCCCGCGATGCCGATCCCGTTATCGGCGCGCGCGGCGATGACCCCCGCTACCGCAGTGCCATGTTCTTCCGCCACGTAGGATTGGCCGTCAACGAAATTTTCCTGAACTGCCACCTGGCCCGCCAGGTCAGGATGCGCGGCCTCGACGCCGCTGTCGATCACCGCCACCAGCACCTTGCGGCCGGTGGCCGATTTGCGCAGCTGTTGCAGCTGCCACGGCGCTGCCGCAGGCTGCACGCGGTAAAGCGGGTCGCCTGTGCCAGTGGCTGCGCCCGACGCCGCGCCTTGCGCGCTGAAGTCCTGGATGGCCTGCGCCCATGCCACCCGGCTGTCGCGCGACAGCGCGGCCAGCACTGCGGCGGGGTCCTGGCCAGCGGCCAGGCGCATGCGGTAGCAATCCACGTTCAGCGCCGGCATCGGCCAGTCTTCCATCAGCTGCATACCGTGTTCGCGCGCCAGCGTAGCGGCAATGCGCTGGCGCGCCTGACGGCCGGCATCGTCCCGGTAGCTTGCGCCGCTGTAGCCATCGGCCCGGAAATGCGGCGCAGGCAGGTGCAGCATGACGAGGATTTCCGCTGCGGCCGGAGCAGCAACGCCGGGGACGCCGGGCTCACCTTGCCCCGCTTGCGCGCCGGGCAGTCCGGCGTACACCCACAACATGCAAACGATCAATGCTGCCCAACGCTTCACTGCTTGCCCTCCGCTGCCAGCACTTCGGCCATTTCGACTGCGGGATCGGCACGCAGCGCTGCCAGCACGGCGCTGCGCTGTGCCGCTTCGACATCCAGCAGCCAGGCCCCGGTGGCGGTCGGCCCGCCAACCAGGTGCGCGCCGGATATTTTCAGCAGCCGCTGCACGTCCTGCACGCTGGCGTCCTGTTTGAACACCACCAGCAGGTCGGGCGTGGCGGCGGGCGCGCTGCCCAGCGCTTTGTAATCAGGCGGCGCTCCGGCCGGCAGCATTTTTGCCGCCAGCAGCACGATGACCAGGGCCTGCGCCGCGATGGCCCAACCCTTCCAGTCGCCGGGACCGCGCAGCCAGTCCAGCAAGGCACTGGCGAAGCGGGAAGGCGCTGGCGCCGCCGGGGATGGTTTGCTGACGGGCTGGGCCAAAGGGGCCGGCGCCTCGTCCAGCCGCGCCATCAGGCGCGCCAGGGCGCGCTCCTGGTCCAGTGCGGCGGGCAGCGGGGCTGCCGTTTCGATCAGGCGCCGCTGCCAGGCCAGCTCGGCGCGGCACTCGGGGCATTCGCGCAAATGCTGCTGCACGCGCTCTGCCTCGCTGTCGGCCAGCGAGCCGGCGGCATACCAGGGCAGCAACGGCTGCACGTCCTGGTGCTGCGCAACGTTCGATGGGTCTTGCATGTTCATCAGCATTGCTCCGAGAAACCCCGCCCTTCAGTGCGGGGAGTGAAAGGAGGCGACTGCGAATTGCGCAGCAATTCAGGCCCTGTAAAAAGCCACGCCGAAGCAGTCGTTCTCCTTGAGGTTAGTGAAATACTGTGTAAACTCACAGTATGATTCTCGTCTATCGTTATCGGGTGAAATCGCTTAACGGGCTCCTCAATCAATGGGCCCGCGCGGTGAATTTCGTCTGGAACTACTGCAACGACCGGCAGAAGGATGCCCTGCGGTTCGGGCGCCCTTGGCTGACAGGGTTTGACTTGAACAATCTGACGAAGGGCAGCAGCAAAGAACTTGGACTGCATTCCGGCAGCATCAATGCTGTTTGCGAACAGTACGCCAAATCCCGCGGGCAACACCGTCGGCCGTATCTGCGTTACCGTGGGCGTCGAACTCTGGGCTGGGTGCCTTGTAAGGGGCGCGACCTGCATCGGGAAGGCGATGCGTTTCGCTTCGCGGGACATACCTTCCGAGTGTTTAACTCGCGGCCCCTGCCCGAGGGCAAGATCAAGGATGGAACATGCTTTTCGCAAGACAGCCGGGACAACTGGTTCCTCAATATCGCGATCGAGGTTGCCGAACCGCCAGTTCGTCCGCTCAATTATGGAGTTGGCATTGATCTGGGTTTGAAAGACTTGGCCGTGCTGTCTGATACCAGGAGAATTCCTGCGCCTGGTTTCTACCGCAAGGCCGAAGCGGCGCTCGCGATGGCACAGCGCGCGCACAAACGGCGCATGATCAAGGCTATCCATGCCTATACGGCGCGCCGCCGGATCGATTTTCTGCATAACGAATCGTTGAAGATCGCTCGCGACTTCGACCATATTGCTGTCGGTAATGTTAATGCTGCCGGCCTCGCCCAGACCAGCCTGGCGAAGTCCGTGTTTGATGCTGGCTGGTCGTCCTTCCGGAAGATGCTGGCGTACAAGGCTGTTAAGCATGGCGCGCGGTATGTGGAAGTGGACGAACGCTTTACCACCCAGACCTGCTCGAATTGTGGCGCATTGCCCGCTTCGCGGCCGAGAGGTATCGCAGGGCTTGGAATAAGAGAATGGACGTGCAGTGGTTGCGGTGCGGTACATGATCGTGATCTCAATGCTGCGATAAACATTCTCCGTCGCGGGCGTGCGACGCTGGTTGCAGGAATCCCCGTCCTTTAGGGCGAGGAGGACGTCAATTTGTTTCTTCCATATGGTCGGACAACATGTCCTTTAATCGCAGGCGTGCATGGAACATGCGCGTCTTGACGGTATTTACTGGGCAACTCAAGGTCTCGGCGATCTCCTGGTAAGCCATGCCGTGGTAATAAGTCAGGCAGACCACGGCGCGCTGTTCCAGGGGCAAGGCGTCCAGCGCACGGCCAACGCCACGCTGCAGCTGGAGCGCAGCCAGGGCGTGCTCAGGCTCGTGCCACTCTTCGCCGGCGACATCGGGCGCCTCTTCCAACGGTTCGTCCAGCCCGCGCAATGCTTTCAGGGCCTGGCGGTAGGCGATGCCGAAGATCCAGGTCGAGACCTTGCTGCTGCCATCGTAGCTGGAAGCTTTCTGCCACACCACCAGCATGGTGTCGTTGACGATTTCCTCCAGCAGGGGCACGTTGCGCGTCATGCGGTCGAGGAAACGGGCCAGGCGCGGAAAATAGGCGCGATACAAGGCCTGGAAGGCCAGGCGATCGCCGCCCCCTACCAGCCGTACCAGCTCACCGTCATCCACGTCCCCTGTCACTCCCGCCCTCCTGCCAAGCCGCATGCACTTTTCTCCTTTTTACGCCTGTGAATACACAGCGGGAGCAAAAAGGTTCAAAGAATTTTCAAAAATATTTTTCCACCTGATTTTGAACCATTTTCTCGTGCGCCGGTATTGACCGTAACAACATTGACAGAATGTTCAGTAACTGTGCTCGCTCAAACTGCCGTCTGCGGCCCCGCCCTGCTCTCGCCTGACCTGGCCGCCGTGCTGCGCTTGCTGGTGCTGGCGCCGCTGCTGGAGGAATGGGTAGTGCGCGCCGGATTGCATGCCTGGCTGCTGCCACGCTCCAGTGCCGCGCAAGCGGTGCTGGCAAGTGCGCTGGCTTTCAGCGCGCTGCACCTGGGCTCCGGGCCGTTGGCGGCGGCGCTGGTGTTCGGGCCGGGCCTGGTCTTTGGCCTGGCCTACCAGCGCTGGCGCGATTGGCGGCTGTGCGCCTTGCTGCACAGTGCAAGCAATGCCTGGGCCCTGTCGATGTGTGCTTAACAACTCACCAACCACGGGAGCAGCAATGAAACGTCACCGACTTTGGGCTTTGCTGGCATTGGGGCTGGCGCAGGCTGCGCATTTCGCGCAGGCTGCCGATGCCCTGAACGGCAAGAGCCTTTACCTCAACGGCCCCACTTCCGGCGGCACTTCCTGCGCCGCCTGCCACAGCGCTTCGCCGGCGAACAACGTCAGCAATATCCTGGCGGCGGCCAACAATCCGTCAGTGATCAGTTCCGCTTTCGCTGCCAATAAAGGCGGCATGGGCTCCCTGTACAACGGCAAATTCAGCTCGGCGGAGATTGCCGACCTGGCGGCCTTCATCGGCAACCCGAACGTCACGGCGGCACCGGCGGCATCCGTGGCGCCGGCCACGCTGTCGTTCGGCGGTGCGACCGTGGGCCAGGACAGCGGCGCGCTGGCCACCACGCTGTCCAACACAGGTTCTGCGGCGCTGAATATCGGCAGCATTGCCGTTGGCGGCAGCAATAGCGGCGACTTCCGAGTGACGGGCGGCAGCTGCGCGTCCGGTTCTTCGCTGGCCGCCGGCGCCAACTGCACCGTGCAACTGGTGTTCCGCCCGGCGGCCAGCGGCGCCCGCAGCGGTTCGCTGAGCATCAGCCACAATGCGACCGGCGGCTCCAGCAGCGTCGCCCTGTCCGGTACCGGCAATGCGGTGGCCCAGGCCACGCTGTCGCTGTCGGCGACTGCGCTGGACTTTGGCGCGCTGCTGGCCAATGCGCCGGCCCAGCGCACCCTGACGCTGACCAACAGCGGCCAGGCGGCCCTGAGCTTCTCGTCCATTGGCGTCAGCGGCGCCCAAGCCAGCTACTTCACGCTGGGTGGCACTTGCGCAGCCGGTACGCCGCTGGCTATCAACGCCAGTTGCACTGTGGTTGTGCAAGTCCAGCCTGCCGCGGCAGGCGCGTTTGCGGCCAACGTGAATCTCGCCTCGAATGCCAGCAACGCCAATGTGGCGGTCGGGCTTTCCGGCACTGCGACTGCCGCTGCACCGGCCATCAGCGCCAGTCCGAGTGCGGTTGCGTTCGGCCTGTGGACCATTGGCGCGGCGCCGCTAACGCAGCAAGTCACGCTGAGTAACCGCGGCAACGTGGCGCTGGCCTTGAGCAGCATTGCCGTCAGCGGCGCGCAGGGCGTCTCCATTGCCAGCGGCGGCGATTGCGGCAGCAGCCTGGCCGTTGGCGCGAGCTGCACGGTCCCGCTGGCGTTCGCTCCGGCAGCGGCAGGCAGTGTGGCAGGCACTTTGCTGGTGCGCTCCAATGCCGCCGACCTGTCGGTCGCTGTCACCGGCTCCGGCACCACCTCGCCAGTGGCGCGTCCGGCCCTGAGCAATCCTGGGCCTGTAGCCTTCGCCGATACGCAGGTGGGGCAGCAATCGGCCGCGCAGAGCAATATGCTGTCCAACAGCGGCACCGGCGCCCTGAAGATCGCCTCGCTGGTGCTGGGCGGCAGCAATCCAGGCGACTTTGCGCTGGCTGGCACTTGCGCTGCCGACGCCACGCTGAGCCCGGGCGCAAACTGCACGATTGACGCCGCGTTCAAGCCAACTGCAGCCGGCGCTCGCATTGCCGACATGCTGCTGGTGACCGATGGCGGCGCCCAGTTCACCGTACGCCTGAACGGCAATGCCAGCGCTGTCCCGGCGCCGGCACCTGCCCTCGGCGTGTCACCGCAAGCCTTCGACTACGGCAGCACCGCTGCTGGCGGCGCCGGCGTCGTCAAACGCTTCGTCCTCTCCAATACCGGCTCCGCAGCACTGGTGCTGAACAGCCTTGGCTTTAGCGGTCCCTTTGCCGTGGCCACGGGTGAAACCAATGCCTGCGGCGCCTTCCCGCTGACCTTGCAGGCAGGCGCTTCATGCGAACTGCCAGTGCGCTTTGCTCCAAGCGCATCCGGCAACGCAACCGGAACGGCCACCCTGCAGGCAAGCGGTGCAAGCTGGCAGATTGCCCTCAGCGGCCAGGGCTCGGACAGCGCAGCGCCTGCCGGCGCAACGCAAAACCGCGGCGGCGGTGGATGCTCGTCGATCAGCGGCGGAAACGACCCGATGCTGGCCGTGCTGGCTGTGCTGGCTGCCGCCGTGCTGCTTTGGCGCCGCCGCCAGGCCCACCTGATGGCTGCTGCCGCCGCACTGGCAGTGGCCGGCCAGGCCATGGCGCTGGAGCCTGGCCAGGCCGCCCCTGCCTTCACGCTGAACGGCCCGGCCGGCACGGTCAAGCTGGAACAGTACCAGGGCAAGCTGGTGTACATCGATTTCTGGGCCTCATGGTGCGGTCCCTGCCGCCAGTCCTTCCCATGGATGAATGAAATGCAGGCGCGCTATGGCGGCCAGGGCCTTCAGGTGGTCGGCATCAACGTCGATGCCAAGACCGACGACGCACGCAGCTTCCTCAACGCCACGCCTGCCAGCTTCGTGATCGCCTTCGACCCGAGTGGCACCGCTCCGCGCAACTATGGCGTCAAAGGAATGCCCAGCAGCGTGCTGATTGGCCCGGACGGGAAAGTGCTGTACGAACACAGCGGCTTCCGCCCGGCCGACCGCAGTGTGCTGGAAGCGCGCATCAAGTCCGCGCTGGGAGTGCGGCAATGAGCGCGCGACTGCTGATGCTTTGCGCCGCGCTGGCCGGCCTTTCCGGCTGCGCGCTGAAACCCGTGCAGCCCTGGGAGAAAGGCGAACTTTCGCGCACAGACATGCTGATCCAGGGCGACAACCTGGAGACGCGCTTCAATGAACACATCTACACCAGCAAGGAAGCAGCATCCGGCGGCAGCGCCGTGGGTGGCGGTGGATGCGGCTGCAACTGACAAGGATCACCATGGATAACAAACCACAGAACGGCATTCCGGTCGGCCAGGCCTTGCTGGCGGCGGCCATGCTGCTGCCGGGGATCGGCACCGTGCATGCCGAAACCGCACCGGAACGCGGCAGCATCGGCGTGAAGTACCTGTATTACAAGGAGGACCAGCCGGGCATGGACCGCGTACGCGTACATGCACCGGCGGTGTCGGTGCTGGCGCCGATTACCGGCGAATGGACGGTGGCCGCCAGCGCCACCGTCGACGACGTGTCGGGCGCTTCGCCGCGCTACCACACGGCGGTCTCCGGCGCTTCCCGCATGGACGACTTGCGCAAGGCGGGCGATGTGACTGTCACGCGCTACCTGCCGCGCGGCACGGTCAGCGTGTCGGCTGCCTATTCGACGGAGCATGACTATGTGTCGCGCGCATTGTCGCTGCAGGCATCCCTTGCCAGCGAAGACAAGAACACCACCTGGAACTTTGGCCTGGGCGGTTCGGATGACAGCATCAATCCCGTCAACCGTATCGTGCAGGATGCAGGGCGCCAGACCGTGAGCGTGCTGGCGGGCGTGACGCAGGTGCTGACCCCGGTCGACATCGGCCAGTTCACGCTGACCCACACGCAAGGCCATGGCTATTACTCCGATCCCTACAAGCTGGCCGACAACCGGCCGGATTCACGGCGGCAGGACACGGCCCTGCTGCAGTGGAACCACCGTTTCGTCGCGCTGGGCGCAACCAGCAGGCTCAGTTACCGCTATTACCGGGACAGTTACGGCATCAGCGCCCATACGATCGGTGCGGAATGGGTGCAGGGCCTTGGCGATGGCTGGACTGTCACGCCGGCCATGCGGCTTTATACGCAGCGTGCGGCCGACTTCTATTTCGACCCGGTGTATGACAGCAAGCTTGGCGCGCCCTTCCCGCCCGGTTATGTGTTCGGCAGTTCTCAAGCCAGTTCCGCCGACCAGCGCCTGTCCGGCTTTGGTGCCGTCACGCTGGGCGTGAAGCTGGCGAAGCAGCTCAATCGGGACTGGGCGGTCGACTTCAAGGTGGAGCGCTATGAGCAGCGCGGGGCCTGGCGCCTGTTCGGCAACGGCAGTCCTGGGCTGGCGCCGATGCGGGCGGTCAGCCTGCAGCTTGGAGTGTCACGGCAGTGGTAAGCCCGATTTTCACGATCGACTTCCAGGCAATGGCCAGCCGGTGCGAGATCCGGCTGGCCGCCGCTTCGGGCGCCGAAGCGCGGGCATTGGCCGAACCGGCGCTGGAGGAAGTGCGCCGGATCGAGGCCAAGTACTCGCGCTATCGCACCGACAGTATCGTGAGCCGCATCAACGCGGCGGCCGGTGTTTCAGCCGTTGCCTGCGATGAGGAGACCCTGGCGCTGCTGGAGTACGCGGATGCCGTCTACCGCAGCAGCGGCGGGCGTTTCGACATCACTTCCGGCGTGCTGCGCAAGGTGTGGGACTTCCGCATGGGTACCGTGCCTTCGCCGCAATCGCTGGAGCGCCTGCTGCCGCTGGTTGGCTGGCAGCAGGTGCGGCGCGAAGGCGGCAGCGTGATGCTTTCCCGGGCTGGCATGGAGCTGGATTTCGGCGGCTTTGGCAAGGAGTATGCGGTGGACCGTGCGGCGGAGATCCTTACGGCGCAAGGGGTGCAGCACGGGTATGTCAACCTGGGCGGCGATATGCGCTTCCTGGGGCCGCGGCCCGATGGCGGGGAGTGGAGCATAGGCATCCAGCATCCGCGCGATCCGCGGGCTACGGTGGCCAGCGTGCCTTTCAGCCGCGGGGCGCTGGCGACCAGCGGCGATTATGAGCGCTTTTTCGAGGCGGATGGGCGGCGTTATTGCCACATCCTCGATCCGCGCAGTGGCATGCCGGTGTCCTATTGGCGCTCGGTGAGCGTGGTGTCGCCGATGGCGATTGCTGCCGGCAGCTGCAGCACCACGGCAATGCTGCTGGAGCGCGATGGGGTGGATTTCCTGGAGCGGTCTGGCTTGTCCTTCCTGGCGATCGACCAGGATGGGCGAATTTTTCGGAGATGAATGATGAAGTTCCTGATTCGATGGCTGGCAGCGGTGCTGCTGGCCTCCACCTTTGGCGGGCCTGCCCTGGCAGATGATTTTCTGGCGCCGGAACGGGCGTTTGGTTTGCGCGCGGAATTGCGGGCGGACGGGCAGCTTGCACTGCGCTGGGCTATCGCGCCGGAGTATCACCTTTACCGGGATCGCATTGTTTTGCGCAGCGACGACGCAGTGCTGCCGGCGGTCCTGCCGCGCGGGAAGCGCGAGTACGACGAGAATTTTGGCAAGGAGATGGAGACTTATGCGGGGGAGCTGGCTTTGCAATTGCCTTGGCAGGGCCGCACGCAGGGCACGTTAGTTGTCGGGTATCAGGGATGTGCCGATGCCGGGTTGTGCTATCCACCGGTTGAACGCCGTTATCGCGTTGATCCGTCGCGGCCGGGCGTGCTGGTGGAGCTGCCAGATGGGACGCCCGCCCAGGGGGCGAGCACCGGCGGTTCCGGCTCCACGGTGACGAACCCAAGCAACACGGTGGTGGCGGACCGGCCTTCGGCAGCGCAGGCGGAGGCGGCGGAGGATGACACGTCCCTGGCCCAGCGCACGCTGCAGAGCGGGAGCGCGTGGCGGATCGGGGCGGCGTTCCTGGCGTTCGGGCTGCTGCTGTCGTTCACGCCGTGCGTGCTGCCGATGGTGCCGATCCTGTCTTCCATCATCGTCGGCGAAGCGCAGGTGACGCGCAAGCGCGGGCTGATGCTGGCAGCTGCATACAGCCTGGGCATGGCCCTCGTCTACACTTCGCTGGGCGTGGCGGCCGGCCTGGCAGGTGAAGGCCTGGCGGGTGCGTTGCAGAAACCTTTGGTGCTGCTGACCTTTGGCGCGCTGCTGGTCGCACTGGCATTGTCGATGTTCGACGTCTACCAGCTTCAATTGCCAAGCGCCCTGCAAACACGCCTCAGCAACGCCAGCGGCAACCTGTCCGGCGGCCGCCTGGCCGCGGTGTTCACGATGGGCGCCCTCTCTGCCCTGATCGTCGGCCCATGCGTTGCGGGTCCGCTGGCCGGTGCGCTGCTCTATATCAGCCAGACAGGCAACGCCCTGATCGGTGCCGGAGCCCTGTTCGCAATGGCTTGCGGCATGAGCGTGCCGCTGCTGCTGACCGGTCTCTCCGCCGGCAGCCTGTTGCCGCGCGCCGGCGCCTGGATGAACCACGTAAAGAAAGTCTTTGGCCTGCTGCTGATCGCGGTCGCCATCTGGATGGTCAATCCCGTATTGCCAGTCACGGCCAGCATGGCCCTGTGGGGCACCTTCGCCATCCTGTGTGCTGCCTTCCTGCGCGTGGGCGAGGCGGTTCCGCAAGGTGCCGGAGCAGGCGCCTATGCCACCAAGGCGCTGGGCGTGCTGATGCTGCTTGGCGGCCTGTTCGAACTGGTCGGCGCGGCCAGCTCTGGACGCGATGTACTGCAGCCGCTGGCCCACCTGCGCGGCGGCGGGAACGGTGCTACTATTGCCGCCGCGGGTACGGGCCAGGCGCATAATGCCGAACCCCGTTTCACCCGCGTGCGCACTGTCGCCGACCTTGACCAGGCACTCGCCAGTGCAAAGAAACCCGTCATGCTGGACTTCTATGCCGATTGGTGTGTCTCATGCAAGGAGATGGAACGCCTCACTTTCACTGACACGCGCGTACAAGCCGCCATGCAAGAGATGCACCTGCTGCAAGCCGATGTCACAGCCAACAGCGAAGAAGACCGTGCCCTGATGAAGCGCTTCAGCCTTTTCGGCCCGCCCGGCATCGTGATGTTCGATGCCGGCGGAAACGAAGTCCCACAAGCGCGCATCATCGGCTACCAGCCACCCGAAAAATTCCTGCGCCGCCTGGAACTTGCGGCGAACAACCCTGAAAGGATCACGCAGTGAAACGCACCCTCTCCTTCCTGCTCTGCGCCGCCCTGCTGCCAGCTGCGGCCCTCGCCGAAAACAAACCGGCGCACTGGAGCTATGACGGCGCAACTGGCCCGCAGAACTGGGGCAAGCTGGAACAGGACTTCAGCACCTGCAAGCTGGGGCACAACCAGTCGCCGATCGACATCCGCAAGACCAGCAAGGCCCAGTTGCCGCCGCTGGAATTCGCCTACAGCCCCTCGCCGCTGAAGATCCTCGACAACGGCCATACCATCCAGGTGAATTATGCCGCGGGCAGCAGCGTCACCATCGAGGGCAAGCGTTACGACCTGCTGCAATTCCACTTCCACAAGCCAAGCGAAGAGAAGATCAACGGCCGCAGCTACCCAATGGTCGCACACCTGGTTCACAAGAATGAGGAAGGCAAGCTGGCCGTGGTAGCGGTGCTGTTCCGCAAAGGCGCCGAGAATCCGCTGGTGCAGACCCTGTGGGATTCCCTGCCAAAGGAAAAAGGCGAAGCACAGGAAGTGCCAGGCGTCAGCATCGACATCGGCAAGCTGCTGCCAGGCACGCAAGGCTATTACAATTTCGCCGGGTCGCTGACCACTCCGCCGTGCAGCGAAGAGGTCAACTGGTTCGTGCTGAAAACGCCGGTTGAAATGTCGGGCGCGCAGCTGAAACGCTTCGCCCAGGCCTACAAGCACAACGCCCGCCCGGTCCAGCCGCTGAACGGCCGCACCGTCAAGGAAAGCCTGTAATTTTCAGCAGCGGGCCTGCGCCCGCTTGCAGCGATCGCGGCCCTGGCGCTTGGCCGCATACATGGCCGCATCGCTGCGCCGCAGCAGGTCTTCCGCCAGTTGCGCATCATACGGGAACACGGCCAGCCCGATGCTGGCCGAGACAAAGGCCGGCTGCTCGTCCGCCAGCCGCACCGGCGCGCGCACAGCCGCCAGCGCCCGCTCCAGGACCTCCTCCGCCTCGCCGACATCGTTCAGCCCCGCCAGCAGCAGCACGAATTCGTCGCCGCCGAGCCGCGCCACGGTATCGTTGGCCCGCACCACTTGCTGCAAGCGCCCCGCCACTTCAACCAGTACCGCATCGCCGGCCTCGTGGCCGAAGGTATCGTTGACGTTCTTGAAGCCATCCAGGTCCATCACGCAAACCGCCACCAGTTTTTCGGTGCGCGCTGCAAAGGCCAGCGCCTGCTGAAGGCGGTCTTCCATCAGGCGCCGGTTCGGCAGGCGCGTGAGCGGATCGATGAAGGCCATCTTCTCAATTTCCTCCTGGCGCGCGCATTCGTCCGTGATGTCAGTGAACAGGCCGAAATAGTGCTGCACTCTGCCGTGTTCATCGCGCACTGCGCTCAGCGTCAGGTGAGCCGCGAACAGGGTGCCGTCAGAGCGCTTGTCCCACACTTTGCCCTGCCATTGGCCGGTTCCCAGCAAGCCTTGCCACATCGCCTTGTAGAAGTCTGCGTCCTGCCTTCCGGACTGCATGATGCGCGGATGCTGCCCCACCAGCTCGTGACGCGCATAGCCGCTCATGTTCGCGAAAGCGCGATTGGCTTCGACGATGCGCATATCGCGGTTGACCACCAGGATGCCTTCCGAAGTCGCGTCGAACACCTTGGCCACCAGGTGCTCGCGCGCTGCCGCGCTGCGCATACGCTGGCGCAGCAGCCGGGAAATGCTCGCCACATGGCGGAACATCAGCCATGCCGTCAACGCCGCGGCCAGCAAGGCGCCGCACAGTGCGGCAAGCGAGATTTCCAGCAAGGCCGCCATGGCATCCCCTACTCCAGCACCACCTCTTCCAGGTAGTCCGGCACCCGGCATGGCCAGTGGAGCTGCTCCGAAATTCGCAGCCGAAGGGCATCGGCCGCCGCTGGCTCGCCATGCGTAACGAACACCTGGCGCGGCGAGGCCGAAGAATGCGACAGCCAGCCCAGGATTTCATCGGCATCGGCGTGGGCCGACAGGTTGCCTATCAGTTCAACCCGGGCCCGAATCGGGTAGTACTCGCCGTGGATCTTGACCGAGGTTTCGCCGGCCAGCATGCGCGCCCCACGTGTCCCCGCAGCCTGGAAGCCGGCAAACAAGATGGTATTGCGCGAATCGCCCGCAAAGGCTTTCAGGTGGTGCAGCACGCGGCCGCCGGTGGCCATGCCGCTGGCGGCAATGATGACCATCGGCGCCTGGCGGCGGTTCAGCGCCATCGATTCTTCCACGCTGTTCACGATATGCGCGACATGGCCCAGGGCGTGGCAACTTCGTTCGTCCAGCCGGTGCTGGCCCTGGTGCTTGATGTACAGCCGCGTGGCATCCACTGCCATCGGGCTATTCAGGTAAATCGGCAAGGCGAGCGGGATTGCGCCGGCCTCTTTGAGCTTCCAGATTTCATACAGGAGTTCCTGCGCCCGGCCCACGGCAAACGAGGGGATCACAGTCACGCCACCGCGCGCGGCAGTCTTGCTGATGATGTCCGCCAGCTTGCCGCTCGGGTCAGAGGCGTCGTGGCGGCGATCGCCGTAAGTCGACTCCACCACGAGGTAATCGCATTTCCCCAGCACCGTCGGCGGCCGCATGATCGGATCGTTCGGCCGGCCGACGTCGCCCGAAAACATCACTGTGCGGCCGCTGCAGCGCACCGAAACCGAAGCAGCGCCCAGGATATGGCCGGCAAGCTGGAAGCGCGCCATCATTCCCCGAGCAGGCGAGAACTCATGGCCGACCGGCACTACCTCCAGGTGTTCCAGGGCGCGCAGCGCATCGGCCTCGGAATACAGCGGCAAGGCTGGCTTGTGCTTGGAAAAGTTGTGGCGGTTCGCGTACAGCGCTTCTTCCTCCAGCAAGCGGCCGCTGTCCGGCAGGAGGATGCGGCACAAATCGCGCGTGGCCTCCGTGCAGTACACCTTGCCGCGGAAACCGGCGCCGACCAGCACAGGCAAAAAGCCGCTGTGATCGAGGTGGGCATGGGTCAGCACCACGCTGCTGATGGCGTCCGGCGGTACCGGGAAAGGCTCCCAGTTGCGCAAGCGAAGCTGCTTGTAGCCCTGGAACAGGCCGCAATCCACCATTACCTGATCGTCGCCATTGCGCAACAGGTATTTGGAGCCGGTGACGGTGCCGGTGGCACCAAGGAATTTAAGTGTGAGCATATTTGCAGCATATCCAAGGCCCCGCACAAAATATTTGATTTAGGTCAAGGAGGAGCATCGTGAATTGCGGCAGTGCGAAAATGACATTGTTGCCTTGCGAGGATGTAGAATCAGGGCCTTTGACCTTTTCGACACCAGGACGCCATACATGACAGAACTGAAACGGGGCCTGAAGAGCCGCCATATCCAGCTGATTGCGCTGGGCGGCGCCATTGGCACGGGCCTTTTCATGGGCATTGCGGACACCATCAAGCTGGCCGGGCCTTCCGTGCTGCTTGGCTACGCAGTGGCCGGCTTCATTGCCTTCCTTATCATGCGCCAGCTGGGCGAGATGGTGGTCGACGAGCCGGTAGCCGGTTCCTTCAGCTACTTCGCCGACAAATACTGCGGCCACATGGCCGGCTTCATGTCGGGCTGGAATTACTGGGTGCTGTATGTGCTGGTCAGCATGGCCGAACTGACGGCTGTCGGCATTTATGTCCAATACTGGTGGCCAGGGATCCCGACCTGGGTCAGCGCCCTCGCCTTTTTCCTGATCATTAATGCCATCAGCCTGGCCAATGTGCGCGCCTACGGCGAAATGGAATTCTGGTTCGCGATCATCAAGGTGGCCGCGGTGGTCGGCATGATCGTGTATGGCGGCTACCTGCTGGTGTCCGGCAATGCCGGCCCGGAAGCGGCCGTTGCCAACCTGTGGCAGCACGGGGGCTTCTTCCCGAACGGCGTGTCGGGGCTGGTGATGGCGATGGCCGTGATCATGTTCTCGTATGGCGGCCTGGAACTGGTGGGCATTACTGCCGCGGAAGCGAGCAACCCGTCCGAAACCATTCCTAAGGCGACCAACCAGGCCATCTACCGTATCCTGATCTTTTACGTCGGCGCGCTGGGCGTGCTGCTGTCGCTCTATCCCTGGCAGAAAGTCGTCACCGGCGGCAGCCCGTTCGTGATGATCTTCCATGCATTGAATGCCAACTGGGTTGCGAACATCCTGAATGTCGTGGTGCTGACCGCCGCACTGTCCGTGTATAACAGCGGCGTGTACTCCAACAGCCGCATGCTGTACGGCCTGGCCAGGCAAGGCAATGCGCCCAAAGCCCTGCTGGGCGTGAACAAGCGCGGCGTCCCACTGGCGGCGCTGGGTGTATCGGCCCTTGCCACCGGCATTTGCGTAGTGCTGAACTACTTCATGCCGGGCAAAGTATTCGGTTTCCTGATGGGACTCGTGGTCTCTTCGCTGGTGATCAACTGGGGCATGATCAGCTGGATCCACCTGCGCTTCCGTGCACAGAAAAAAGCCGAAGGCAAAGAGACCGGCTTCAAGAGCTGGGGCTACCCGCTGACCAACTACCTGTGCCTGGCCTTCCTGGCCGGCATCCTGCTGATCATGTACATGACCGAAGGCCTGCGCATTTCGGTCTACCTGATCCCTGTGTGGCTGCTGGCATTGTTCATCGGCTACCGCTTCCGCGGCGTTCCTGAAAAGGCGGCCGCCTGATGTCCAAGGTCGCACTCCTGACCATTCACGGCATGGGCGAGCAGCCGCTCGACTATGCCGACGACATGCGCCGTGCGCTGTCGCACCGAATGGGCGATGCTTTCGCCAACGTCGACGTGTACAGCGTCTACTACCAGCACCTGCTCAAGCCCAATGAGCTGGACGTATGGAACCGCACGCGCGAGCGCTCCGCCGTGCGCTATGAGCAGCTGCGCAAATTCATCCTGTTCGGTTTTGCCGATGCAGCGGGGCTGGAGAACCGCAAGGAGTACGACAACTCGGTCTACGAGCAGGCGCAGATGGAGATCGCCCGCGCCTTGCTGGCTATCCTGGAACATCGCGGGCCGGATACGCCGATCGTCCTGCTGGCGCACTCGCTTGGCTGCCAGGTCATGTCCAGCTTTATCTACGACGCGCAGAAGCGCGCTGGCGGCGGCGCGGTCGCAGCCGGCATCTGGAAGCCCGGCCGCATGGCCGACAGCCTGACCGCGGCACAGCGCAAGTTCCTGCAATGCGGCACGGTGCGCACCTTCGTGACGACCGGCTGCAATATTCCGGTCTTCGTTTCCGCCCACCAGCGCATGGACGTCAAGCCGATCATCAAGCCCAATCCAGGCTTCACCTGGCTCAACCTGTACGACCCGGACGATGCGCTGGGCTGGCCGCTGCAGCCGCTGGAAGGCGGCTATGAAACGCTGGTCGAAGACCGCGTGGTCAACGCCGGCCAGGGCATCCTGGACTTCATGACCAAAAGCTGGAATCCCCTCTCCCACACGGCCTACTGGACCGACGACGAAGTTATCAAGCCGCTGGCCAGCCTGCTTTAACGCAGCCCGGTCACTTCCCCTTGCCTTTTGCGAGCAGCGCATCGGCAGCTTTTCGCTGCTGCTCGATGCGGCGGATCTTCTCCGCCACGCGGGCCAGTTCTTCTGGCGGAACGCCAGCTTCGCGTCCGCGCTCGAGGTCTGCCTGCAGGTTCGCCAATTCCGGGCCGGCGGCCTGTACGTAAGCGGCGGCCAGGCGCTGCTTTTGCGCCAGCTGGCTGGCGGCGTAGGCGTCATGGTCCGCCAGCACGCTGGCGGCGGGATGTTCGGCCGGGACAGAACGCTCGAGCGGAGGGGCGCGGTCGTCGCCGGATTGGCGCGCCTGCGCCATCGAGATCCAGGCCGGCGAGCGCGCGTCAACCGGCAGCAAGGGAACGCGGCGCATCCCATCGCCTTCGCTTGCCGCTTCTGGCGCTATTGACGCTGCCGGTGCCACCGGCTGTTGCGCCGGGGATGGAACGGGCTGCGTGCGCGGAGCAGTGGTCGCCGCCGCTGCGGCGGGCGGCGCCTCGCGGGAAATGGCCAGATACCATTGGACCGCGATGGCGGCGATGCCCGCGGCGACAATGGCGATTGCGATGCGTGGCCCGGGTTTCATTTCGCCTCCAGGATCTCGATGTTGGCGGCGCGGCGTGCCTGTTCGGTGATTTCGCCCAGCTGCTGCATGGCTTTCTTCAACGCGATCATGCGGCTGGCCTGGTAGCGTACCGTTTCCGATTGCAGCGGGTGGGTGCCTTGGGCCTGCTCTTCGACCAGTACGATTTCCCAGTAAGCGGGCTCGTTGGGGCCGACCGGAGCACGGATCGGGGCGGATGGCTTGCCGGGCTCTTGGCTGAAGGCGAGGCTGGCGAGCCAGTCCTTGCTGCCATCGGCGCTGATCCAGCCGAGGTCTCCGCCTTTGGCTGCGTCGGCAGCACGCGATATCTTGCGGGCGGCGGCGGCGAAATCGGCGCCTTCTTGCAGGGCCTTCTGCACGCGCTGGGCATGCGCTTCGTCGGCCACGCGGATGTGGCGGGCGCGGACTTTGTCGATGCGGGCAAACTGGTCTTTGTTTTGCTTGTAGAAGGCTTCGATCTCTTGCGCGGTGGCCTCGCGGGACAAGCGGTTCAGCAGCGGGCTGCCGGCGTCGGTGTCGAGGCCGACGCCGTAAAGCTGCCGTAACGCCGCTACCGCCTCGCCATCGGCGATTGCCTTGCGCAGGTCGGCTACGGCCACAGCGCCGAAGCGCTGGCTGGCCCAATGCTGGACGAATGCGTTGGCCATGATGCGGCGTGCTTGCTGGGCTGCGACGCTGTCGGGGTTTTGTGACAATGCCAGCCGTCCCTGGACGTTTTGGCGGTGGTAAACGTCGTACAGGGTGACGTGGATTGGTTCGCCGCCGGGGAGCCGGTAGCGCAGGACATCGATATTGCGGGCCTCGGTTTGCTGTGCCGGGGTTAAGGCAATTTCCAGCTTTAGTTGGCCTGGCCGGCCGAAGAGGGCTTCCAGCTGCGGCTGCGGCAGTGCCGGTTGTGCGATGACCAGGCTGTCCAGCGTTGCGCCGGGGAGCGTTTTGACCGCGGCGTCAATGTCCTGTCCATAGGTTTCTCGCAGGGTGGATACCAGGCGCTCTTCCAGCGTCACGTCAGGGGCGAAGGCTACCGAGGCGGTAGTGCCCTCCTTCGGTGCTGGGGCGCTTGCATGCGCTGCCAGCAGGCGAGCCTGGATAAGGTCGTCCAGCGCGGCGCGCCGTTGCAGCGAAGGTTTGCTTGTGCGGCGCTGCTGCCACAGGGTATCCAACGTGAATTTGTAGATTGGCTCGCCGTCAATACGGGCGGCGACTGCAGCGCCAGCAGCGCCGGCCGGATCGGCATGCACGACGATGGCAGCTGGAGCCGGCGTCCCCGCCACCGCGGCAGCGCCAGCCAATGCAGCGGCGAGGACAAGCACCGCACCGGCAGCGGCTGCGCAGTCCCGGCCGCCCAAGGTCCGGGCCGCGGTGACGATGACGCGGGTGGACCGGGCGGCGCGTTGGCCACGGTGGCGGGAGGCCATTAGTTGGCCAGGCGCTCGGCGGCGCGGTTCAGCACATGGACCACCATGGCAATCGAGTGCGGAATCATCTTCTTGCCGACGGTTACGCGATCGCCGTGCGCAGTCGACGACAGCACGATGCCGCCGTTGGCATACGAGTAGGTGCCGCCTTGCGTCAGCAACGGACGGATATCGCTGACGGTCGCCGGCACCGGTGTGAAATCAGCCAGGGCGGCACTCACCAGCGCCGAGTCGTTCAGGCGTTCGCTGTCATAGTAGTCATAAACCCACTGCTCCCAGCCCGAGTGGTCGTGTGCGGACGTGGTCCAGGTGTGATGCGGCTGCAGCAAGTCGGTGGTATGCAGCACGAAGCCCAGCGACTGCGCGGTCGGCTGCGCGAGGAACTGCGAGAACCAGTACTGGCCCAGGTTGTCGATCGGCTGGAATGGCGCCGCTTCGAAATCGGCATACATGGAAGCGGTCGAGTAGCCGCCAAGGCGGTAGTGCGCCTCGGTGAGGCCATAGGTGTTGTATTTGCTGCCGTCGCCAAACCAGCCTTTCAGGCCCCCGGCACCGTCGTCAAGGTAATCGCCATACAGCCAGCTTGCGGCCAGGTTATCGATGTCGCCGGCCACGGCCAGCTTGGCGTAGTTATAGCCCCCGAAAGGATTGCCGTGCACGTCGCGGCCGGAGGTGTGGTTCTGGAAATGCCAGTAGGTGGTGTACTTGACGATACTGGAGGCCGCGCCCCACACCGGCGCCAGCTGGCAGTTGCCAGTGGTGGCGCCGCAAATGTAGGTGTCGGCAAAGTCGTCGACGTCATACGCCCCCTGCCCCAGCGCCGCCGCGAACTGGTCGATCGTGTAGCCGGCGCGCGTCACGCCGGCCAGCAGCTTGTTGTAGTTGGTGGTACCAGGATTGGCCTTCATGTAATTGACGGCGTCCAACACGATACGACGATGCGTTTCCTGCTGCCATGCGTGGGCCGGAAGGCTTACTGCGGATGCTGCCAGCGCGAGGCTGGCAGCGATGGTGCTCAGTTTCATCTGGTTTCTCCTGGTTGAAAAGAGTCCAGACGATAGCGTCAATTTATGACGGACAGATGAAAAAGTCTTCTAAAAATATTAACAAACTCAGAACTGCTCCCACTCCTCGCCTGCCGTGGCACTGGCGACCTTGCGCTGCTGCCGCGGCGGGCGCAGCGTCACTGCGGTAGAAGCGGCTGGACTGCTGCTGGCATTACGCAACACTGGCGCGGCCTTCAGGTGGGCGGCACCGATGCGGAAGGCGCTCACCGCGCGGGCCAACACTTCCGCCTGGTCCTGCAACGCTTGCGACGCGGCGGCCGTTTCTTCCACCAGCGCGGCATTTTGCTGCGTCACCTGGTCCATCGAGGTGATCGACTGGTGAACCTGGGCGATGCCGGCATTCTGTTCGGCGGTAGCGGCGCTGATCTCGGCCACGATGTCGGATACCTGTTTCACGCTGGCCACCACGTCGCTCATGGTGTCGCCTGCGCGCATCACCAGCTTGGTGCCGGAATCGACTTTCTCCACGCTGTCGTCGATCAGCGCCTTGATTTCCTTGGCCGCTGCCGAGGAGCGCTGCGCCAGGTTGCGCACCTCGGTCGCGACCACGGCGAAACCGCGCCCCTGCTCGCCGGCGCGCGCCGCTTCCACGGCAGCGTTCAGTGCCAGGATGTTGGTCTGGAACGCAATGCCGTCGATCACGCTGATGATGTCCACGATCTTGTGCGAAGACTCGTTGATCGACGCCATGGTGTCGATCACCTCCTTCACCACCTCGCCGCCCTGCACCGCGATCTGCGAGGCATTCTGCGCCAGCTGGTTGGCCTGGCGCGCATTGTCCGAGTTCTGGCTCACGGTAGAGGTCAGTTCCTCCATGCTGGAGGCGGTTTCCTCAAGCGCAGCCGCCTGTGCCGAAGTCCGGTTATTCAGGTCGCCGGTGCCGGCCGCGATCTGGCGCGAAGCAGTGCTGACCGCATCCGCCGCCGAACGCGCCGTGCCCACCACGCCGCCAATCTCGCCCAGCAGCTTGTTGAAGGCCGCGCCGGCATGGCCGATTTCATCCATGCGTTCCACATCGACCTGGTGTGTCAGGTCCAGCGAGGAACTGACGTCCTCCATCGTGCCCTGCATCTTGTCCAGGCCACCGGTGATCACCAGGTACATCTTGTAGCCCATGATCCCGACGATCAGCAGCACCGCCACGGTGACCGCGACCAGGACCTTCAGCGCCTTCGCATAATCGGCATCGCTGTCGGCCTTCACCTTTTCGATCAGCTTCTGGTTATAAGCCACATGGTCGTCGAGGCTTTTCTTCACGCCCGCCGCGCCCAGCGCCAGCGGCGAACCGGCCACCAGGGTGGCACGCACGCCATCCATGTCGCCCGCGTGCGAGGCGGCAAGAAATGGCACCAGCGCCTGGCGATAGGTTTCCATGGCCGCCTTGTCCTGCTCCAGCATCTTGCGGTCGGTCTCGTCGAAGATGTTGTTCTTCGCGTAATCGGCCAGCACCTTGTCGAAGTTGGCGTGCGCATCGTTGTAAGCCTTGTCCAGCGCAGTCTTGTCGGGCAGGTTGGAGAACACCGACAGGCGATAACCAGCCAGGCGGCTATCGCTCACCGCCGCCTTGGCAGCATTAATGGCTGAGACACTGGGGATCAGGCGAGTCTGCACCAGTTCCATGCGCTGCTGCGCATCGCGCAACTGCCAAAAGCCTTCGGCGCCCACAAAGAGCAGGCCGATCAGGGCAATTGCAAGGGTAATGATCAGTCGATTGCTGATTTTCATGATGGGATTTCTTCCTATGCAAGTAAATCACTATCGCGGCCTTAGAAACATGCAATTGGCCTCACTCATTGATGACGCCTATCATCCATTCATCGTTGCAGTCCAACCTTTATATGAGGAGCTATCATGTCCCCACTCGGCATCTTCCACACTGCGCTCGGCTTGCTGGCCCTCGGTTCCGGCTTTGCCGCCTACGCCCTGCATGGCGGCATCAGCCCACGCAGCAAGACCGGTTTGCTGTACCTGGCCAGCACCCTGGTGGTCAGCCTGACCGGCTTCGGCCTGTTCGCCCATGGCGGCTTCGGCAAACCGCATGCGCTCGCCGCGCTCACCCTGCTGACGCTGGCGATTGCCTACGCTGCCGGCTCGCCCGGATGGTTCGGCGCCGCCAGCCGCAAGGTCGAAACCGTCGGCTATTCCTTTACCTTCTTCCTGCACTTCATTCCCGGCATTACGGAGACCTTCACCCGGGTCCCAGTGGGCAATCCGGTCTTCGAGAGCCCGGAAGCCCCGGCCCTGAAGGCAATTGCCGGCGTACTGTTCCTGCTGTTCCTTGCCGGCGCGCGCTACCAGCTCAAGGCACTGCCTTCAGAATTGGGTCGCCAGTGACTGGTGGAAGATCGGTGGCTGCACGTCCGAACCAAAAGCGTGGTCGAGCTCATCCAGGCGGCGCACCGGCACTTCCTTGAGGTCAGCAATGGTGGGTGTCCAGCGCAGCATGCGATTGGCGTCGAACCGGTCCACGGCGCAAGCAATCGCATAGCCGCTCATGGCAGTAACGCGGCTGCGCGCCTGGGCCTGGGCCTCACGGATCGCCAGCACATAACGCTCGACGGTCAGGCCGCTCGAAGGAGCCTTGCCGACTTTCTCGCGCAGGCGCGCCAGAAGGTCCATATGCGTCGCCAGCAGCTCCATCAGCCCGGAGCCCGGGCGGCCGGTGGTGACATCGTGCTCGCCACGGATCAGGTAGGTCACGGCCTGCGGCTTATGGTTGCTGGTGACGACACGAATGCTGCCGCCCACCATCGACATGATGCTGAAGTAGATCCCGTCTTTAACCGCGGCCTGGCCCGGCTGCGGCATCAGCTGCTGGATTTCGATGATGATGCTGCCCTCGGCATTGGCGAACATTGCCGCAACGCCAACCAGCGTAGGCGGGGTCGGATAAGTCGTGTAGTCGCCCAGGGAATGGAAGCCGCGGGTGGCAAGCTGCGTCGCGTAATCGTCGATCAGGCTCCAGTCGACCTGTTCGCGGGCTTGTGCGCTGTCGCGGTCGATACGGACATAGGATGCGAGATCATCCACACGCGCCAGCATTTCCTTACGGATTTTGTAGGCAGTACGCAGGAAAGTCAGCAAGGCAGCGCCGC
>JBCNOP010000199.1:0-9741 GCA_039593775.1 Pseudoduganella sp. | reverse complement strand
AGCCGAAGGCGTTGGCCGGCAGGCCCGGCACGTCGATGCGGGCGCTGAACAGGGCGCCGGCCAGCGGTTCCAGCGCCAACTGGTCCACCGACAAGCCTTCGCGTGCGGTGGTGATGTAAAGCGTGCGCAGGTCTGCGCCGCCGAAAGCCAGCGAAGCAGGGTGCGATGTCGGCAGTGGCACTTCCGCCAGCAGTTCGCCATCCGGGCTGAAACGGCAGACGCGCTTGCCGCCCCAGGTCGCAACCCAGATGCAGCCTTCGCTGTCGGCCTGCATCCCGTCCGGCGAGCCGCCATCGGTATAGCGGCGCCAGGTTTCGCGTGCGCCAAGGCTGCCGTCTGGGGCCAGCGGGTAGCGGTAAGTCACGTCCAGGAAGCTGTCCGAGTGATACAGCGCGCTGCCGTCGGGCGCAAAGGTCGGGCCATTGCAGATGTGGTAGCCCTCGTCTGCCACGTGCAGGCTCTGGTCCTGGTCGAGGCGGAACAACTTGCCCACTTTTTGCCGGTAATCGGTATTGTGCATGGAGCCCAGCCACAGGCGCCCGCTTGGGTCGACCTTGGCGTCGTTCAGGCGCTGGCCAGTGGCGCCGTCGACCACGCGCACGACCGGCTCGATGCGCAGCTCCGGCTCCAGCCACAGGCGCACCACGCTGTTGCGCAAGCCGGCCATGAAGCCATCGCCGTCGCGGCGCGGCACCAGCCAGCAGATAAAGTCAGGCAGCAGCCAGCTGCGATGCTCGTGTTTTCCTGCGTCCCACGCGTGCAGGATGCAACGCTTAAGGTCAACAAACAGCAGGCGGTCTTGCGCCGGCAAATACAGCGGGCCTTCGCCCAGCTCGGCGGCGAGGGGCAGGACGCATTGGGCAGTATAGGATTTCATCCTTGAATTCTATGCGGCGACAGCGGGAATGCGTGATTCATTTTTTCGGCCCAGCTATAACTAATTTGGCATGGGGTGACGATTGGAGAGAATCAAATCCATTTCCGCGCACTACAATGAAATACCCAACCAAAGTGTTTAGCCCGCCACTGGCGGGCTCTTTTTTTGCGGGATGGCGGTGCATGCCAGCACCGTCAACGTCAGCGTTCCGATGGTCATGAGCACAAGCCAGGGCAGTGCCGGCGTATGCACGGCACGGCTCCAGTCCAGCAGCCAGCCGCCGGCCGTGTAGCCGAACAGTCCACCGACCGCCAGTCCGATCCTGCTCAAGCCCATATAGCTGGCGCGCGCGCAGGGCCGTGCGTAGCGCGATACCAGCGACTCGCGTGCCGGTTCGGCCACAAGTGTGCCGGTATAGAACGCGGCAATGCAGATGAACATTGGCGCCAGCGAGTGCGCTGCCGACATGGCCAGCACGGCGCAGCACATGATGCCGATGCCGGCCAGCAGCCGCGCTTCCAGCGACAGATATCGCTCGCCGAGGCGCGCCATCAGGTACAGGAGCGTCAGCGCGAGCACCGCATCCATGGCATACATCCAGGCGACGCTGCGCGGCGAGCCGGAAAGCGCGGTCAGCGTGACGGGCACCAGCATCATGAGCTGGACGGTCATGATGTAGTAGCCGCTCAGTGTCAGCACCAGCACCATGAAGGGCTTGTCGCGCAAGGGAATGCGCATCGCCTTCGTCGCCGAAGTGCCGGGCGTGGCGACACGATAGGCAGGCAGCAGCCAGGCATTGGCCAGCGCCGCCAGCAGGAAGGCCGCGCAGCCGCCCAGGCCCACCCACAGGAAGTCCACGCCCAGCAGCATGGTGCCGAGCAGGGCGCCGGTCACGGCGGCCACGCTTTCCTGCATCATCAGGATGGAATAGAAGCGCGGCCGTTCGGCGGGGCGGGTCAGCTTGACGACCAGCGCGCCGCGGGCCGGATCAAACAGGGCGCCGCCCAGGCCGGACAGCACGCAGGAGAGCACCAGCATGGCAGGATTGGCAGCGCTAGCCATCGCTGCAAAGCCCAGCGCCCGCAGCAGCATGCCGGCGACGATCATCGGCTTGGCGCCGAAACGGTCGGACAAGGAACCGCCGAACAGCGCCATCCCTTGCTGCGACACCTGGCGCACGCCGAGCGCCAGGCCAACCGAGGCGGCGGCCCAGCCCAGCTGTCCGACAAAATGCAGGGCCACCACGGGGAACACCAGGTAAAAGCCGCAGACCACAAGCAGGTGGTCTGCCATCAGGAATCGTTTGCCCAGCCTTCTTGCCCGCGATGCTGCCGCCATGCCTGCCCCTTTCAACAATGCTGACAGTTTAGGCAGCGCTAAGACATAATAGAAGCCGTTATCTCATGATATTTCGTATTTGAATTCATTATGGCACTGAGCATCGACGACCTGGCCCTGCTGGTGGAAATCGTGGAGTCGGGAAGCTTTTCGCAAGCGGCCGCACGGCGCCGCTGGTCGCAGCCGCAGGTCAGCCAGCGCGTGGCGGCACTGGAAGACCAGTTGGGCGTGCAGCTGTTCGCGCGACACCGCCGCGGCGCCTCGCCAACGCCGGCTTGCCTGACCTTCCTGCCGTCGGCGCAGCAGGCACTGGACGCCATCGCGGCGGGCAAGCTGGCAGTGCAGGGCGCACCGGCGCTGCCGCAGGTGACGCTGGCCTGCGTGCCGTCGCTGACTTCACTGCTGTTCGGCCCCCTGTTGCTCAAGCTTGCCGATGCACCGCTGGAGATCCGCTGCACGACCGACCATTCGCCGGTCATCATGGAAAAGCTGCTGACCGGCCGTGCGCAACTGGGCTTCGTGCTGAAATGCCCTGCCATCGCAGGCATCCAGCTGGAGCGCCTGTATAGCTCGCCGATTGTGGCGGTGGTGCGGCGCGGCCATCCGCTGACGCGCCGCAGCGCGCTGCAACTGGCCGATGTGGCGCATGCCCGCCTGGCGCCGCAATTCTGGGGCGAGGCTTGCGATGAACTGATACGCATGCTGCGCGCGCACCGCCGCAGCGATAGCGCGATTCACGCCATCCAGCCCGCCAGCGCGGCGATCGAGCTGGCGCTGGAACATGGCTTCCTGACTTTCATGCCGGAGATGGCGGCTGCGCGCCAGCTCAAGCTGGGCAACCTGGTGAAACTGGAGATCGGCGATTTGCCGCGCTGGGAATGGGAGGCAATGGTGGCCTGGCGCGGCGGCAAGCGGCCCGATGCCGCCAAGCTGCACGTGCTGCAGGCCGTGCGGGAGTTAGTGCACTGAACTAGTGCACCGAAGCGCCACAATTGCGGCGCTGCTCAGGATAGGCCAGGACGCGCAGGATGACGCTGCGCGGCACCTGCATGCTTTGCATGTAAATCCAGGCGTTGGCTGCGCCCATCTGGGCGAGCAGTTCGATGCCCTTGTCCACCTGGACTGCCATCTGCTGGTCATAGCGTGTGTCGCTCATGATGCTCGCCTCTTCCGGATTGTTATCGGGTCATTATCGAACAATGGAATCAGGCGAGCAAGCGCTGGTTTTCGAGGAAGCCAAGCAGCACCTGGTTGACGTCGGCAGCGTGGGTAATTGGCGCCATATGGCCGCCGGCGGTCAGCATGAATTGCCCTTGCGGCAGCGCGGCAGCCAGGGTTTCCGCTACGCGGCGGGTGGACACCGGGCCTTTGGCGCCGGCCATCACCAGGGCCGGCAGGTCCAGCTGCGCCATGTCAGGCACGCGGGCCGGCTCGCCGAGCAGGGCGATGAAATCCAGCTTGACCTTGGCGATGCCGTTGGTGAAGCGCTGGCGCTGCACTTCCGGCAGCGAGTCGAAGGCGCCGGCGCGGTTCCAGTAATCGATGAAGGTGCGGGTGGCGTCTTCCGCGGTTGCCGCGGCATTGATGTTGGCGACCACGGCTTCGATTTCCTGGCGGCCGGCATCGCTGGCCGGCAGCAGGTGGAAGGCCACCGGCTCGAACAGGGACAGCGACAGCACGCGCTCGCGCATCTGGCGCGCCAGGCGCAGCGCGGTGGCGCCGCCATAAGAGTGACCGATAAGGTGGAATTGCTCGCCGGCATCAAGGTGCGAGGCCAGGGCAGCAGCCACCGCGTCGGCTTCATGCGCCAGGGTGTAGCCGGCGGCGGCCGCTTCGGTCGGGAAGGCCGACTTGCCGTAGCCCAACAGATCAATTGCGATGAAACGGTAATTGGCTTCTTGCTCGGCCATCAGTGCATTCCACTGGCTGCGCGAGCTGAGCGAACTGTGCAGCAATACAACGGCGGGGCGGGTGTCTGGCGTAGGGTGCATCTTCTTCTCTGAAAACCGATATCCAAAAGATAAGCCCGCTATTATACCGCGCTGCAGCAAGCCTTCCGCCGCTTCAAACGGTGGATGTCGAAATTCCTTACAGAAATCTACAAATTCCGCAATGCATGGCCCGGTTCCCCTTGACACACAAGCGTGGCATGGAAACTGCTTTGTTACTTTCAGTGACGATGGAGGCCAACGTGATCATGGAACGATCTGCCTTGCCCGCGCTGCTGCTGACGCTATTGCTCGGGTTGCTTATGCAAGGGATGCTTGCGGGGCTGCATTTTGCAACCGCACGCTCTGAATGGGTGTACCGCACCCTCTACCTGGTAGCGCTGCTGTTGAACTTGCTGGCGGTGCGTCGCCTGAATCCTGCCAATTTGCCGGCGGCGGTGCTGCCGCTCGCGCCCATCGTGATGGCGGTGGCGATTACCTATTTCACCGTCAGCGATCCGGATGCACCAGCACAGATTACTTTGCTGCTGCTGCCGGTCGTTCATGGTGCAGCGGCGGGCTGCATGCTGTTGCTGCCGATGGAAGACGGGGACGGCCAGCGCTAGCTTCGGCGCTAGCGTGCGCTGGCTACCTTGTCGCGCAGCTCGAGGGCTTGCCGGGCCATGCGCAGGGTCTGCACATCGACTTTTGGCGACACATGGACCGGTGGTTTGTTGACCCACTGGCTGCGGGTCTGCTCGGATGCCGGCAGCACGAAGTGCTCTTTTTCCATCACTGGCCGGGCGGCGTTTGGCAGGTTTTCACATGGACGGTCGGTCAGCATGACCACGCCCTGGCTATCGATGCAGCGGAAAAAATTGTCCTCGGCGGTTGCCGGCAGTGCCACTGCGCACAGTGCGCAAGAAATCAGTAAGTGACGCATGGCCCACCTCCTTTCGCTTGGTGGAGCCAGTATGCGGCGAGCCCAGCTTAGGGTCTGTGCGGCGCCTCACCGTGGGCGCGCAGCAGCGCATCCCATGCGGGAACTGCCGCGCGCCAGAAGGCGTCGATACTGTCGGCATGGACCGCAAGCCCGAGGAATTGCGCTGCGGGCAGCAAGGCGCTGCCGAGCAGGCTTTCCGCTGGTGCGCCAGTGTCGAAGGCTTGTGCGCCCGTTTGCTTGGACAGTTTCTCGCCGTCGGCATTAACCACAAGTGGCAAATGCAGGTAGCGCGGCTGCGGCAAGCCAAGCAACTGCTGCAGGAAGATCTGGCGCGGCGTCGAGTCGAGCAGGTCGGCGCCGCGCACGATGTCGGTGATGCCTTGTGCGCCATCATCCACCACCACGGCCAGCTGGTAAGCCCAGAAACCGTCGGCGCGGCGCACCACGAAGTCGCCCACTTCGGCGGTAATGTCCTGGCTGATGTCGCCGGCAAAGCGGTCGTGGAAATGGATCACGCAATGCGGTTCCTGCGGCGTGCGCAAGCGCAGAGCGCGCGCGCTGCGGCCGGGCGCCAGGCCGTTGCGGCAAGTGCCGGGATAGACCAGGCTGGGGTTGCCGGCCTGGCCCTGGCGAAGCTGGGAATCGGCGATCTCCTTGCGCGAACAGCCGCAGGGATAGATGTTGTTGCCAAGCTGGCGCAGCGCCGCTTCGTACAAGTCTTCGCGCTGCGTTTGCCAGGTCACTTCGCCATCCCACTGCATGCCGCAGCGCTGCAGCGAGGCGAGGATGTGCTGGTCGGCGCCTTCGACATTGCGGTCGCGGTCAACGTCTTCCACGCGCACCAGCCATTGGCCGCCGTGCACCTTGGCGTCGAGGTAACTGGCCATCGCTGCCACCAGCGAACCAAGGTGCAGCGGTCCGGTCGGGGAGGGCGCGAAGCGGCCGATGTAAGGCGTGTGTTTCATAAGGGCCGTAGCATACCATCCTGATAGAATGCCCGCGCGGCCACCAGCCGCGCCCAATGGACAAACCACAAGACAGAGACATGAATAAATCCATCACCCTCGTAGCGTCCACCCTGGCGGCCAGCATTGCGCTGGCGCTGGCCCCGGCTCAAGCGGCTGGCGTAAAGACCAAGGCAATGCAGCCGATCGTGCAGGAAGCACCACTGCGCGCCCACCTGGCCTTCCTTTCCAGCGACCTGCTGGAAGGCCGCGGCACCGGCCAGCGCGGCGGCGACCTGACGGTCGCTTACCTCGAAAACCAGGCCTTGGCGGCCGGCCTGAAGCCGGTCGACGGCGTGACCTATCGCCAACTGGTGAAGATTGCCGGCGTCAAGACCGATGCGGCGGCCTCCAACCTGCACCTGGAAGTGAACGGTGTGGCACTGCCCGCCAGCTTCGGCAAGGACTGGGTCTACGCTCCCGGCGATGCGAAGCCTGCGCACAGCTTCAATGCTGACCTGGTATTCGTCGGCTATGGCATTACTGCTACCGAAGAAGGCTGGGACGACTACAAGGGCCAGGACGTCAAAGGCAAGGTCATCGTCATGATGGTCAACGACCCGATGCCGACCGCCGAAGCGCCTAACCGCTTCGGCGGCAAGGCACTGACTTACTATGGCCGCTGGACCTACAAGTTTGAAGAAGCCAAGCGCAAGGGCGCGATCGGCGCGCTGCTGATCCACACTGATGCTTCGGCATCGTATGGCTACAGCGTGGTGAAAAACAGCTGGGACGGCGTTGAGCGCTTCCAGCTCGCACAAGGCACGCCGGGCACCGAGCTGCAAGGCTGGCTGACCAATGACACCGCGGTGGCGCTGTTCAAGGCGGCAGGCCTGGACCTGGACCAGTTGCGCGCAGCCGCCGAGCGCAAGGACTTCCAGCCGGTGGCGCTGAAGGCCAAGCTGGTGGGCGACATGAAGGCCGAAGTGCGCAACGTCGAACAGTTCAATGTGGCAGGCGTCGTGCCGGGCACCGATCCGAAGCTGAAAGAGGAAGTGGTGATCTACTCGGCGCACTGGGACCACTTGGGCAAGCAAGGCAGCGGCGGCGATACGATCTACAACGGTGCGGTAGACAATGCATCGGGCAGCGCGGCCTTGCTGGCCATGGCGCAGGAAGCGGTAAAGTCGCCCGCCAAGCGCAGCCAGATGTTCCTGTGGGTCGCAGCGGAAGAACAAGGGCTGCTCGGTAGCGCGGCTTATGCGGAAGCGCCACTGTGGCCGCTGGAAAAAACGGCCGCCAACCTGAACCTGGATTCGCTGAACTGGATCGGCACGACGCGCGATATCGGCACCGCAGGCAGCGAGCGCACCGACCTGGGCAAGATGGCGGAAGCGGCGGCCAAGGGCATGAAGATGGTGATCGCAAAAGAAAAACCAGACCTGGCCGGCGGCTACTTCCGTTCCGACCACTTCAGCTTCGCCAAGGCAGGCGTGCCGGCGTTCTCGATCACTTCGGGCAGCGACTACCTTGGCGACAAAGAGAAAGCGGAGCAGATGCGCGCGGCATATCGCAAGAGCTATCACCAGGTCAGCGACGAATATGATCCTAACTGGTCGATGGCAGGCATGACGCAGATGGCGCAATTCACCCTGAACCTGGGCCGCATTGTGGCCGATGCGCCGAAGATGCCGGAGTGGAAGGCGGGCGACGCACTCGGCAAGGCCCGCGCCAAGTAAGAAGGTTTGATCCAGGCCTCAGCTTACGTCAGTTGAGGTCTGAATATATAAAATCGGAAGAGAATAAAGTGAACGCCAAGATGAAGATTTTGATTTGCGCGATAGCGGCCATATTCGCTGGTTCTACCGCAATCGCCGCGCCCAAGAAGGCTCCCGAGGCAACCCAGGCAAAGTCCGCCACCCCGGCATTTGATCCGGTTGCCAGTTTTCAGTCAGTAGTGAGTCGAGGTTCTGAATCAAAGGAATGGACCTACATTTATCAGAACCCTAAGACGGGGAAGTGGACGAAACGCTACTACTTCCTTGGTGAAGTCAATTACGACGTCAAGAAAACAGATTCCCTGGTTAGCCCAATCGTTGGACTGGTCTCCTTCCCCATAAAAATACAGTTCTCCCCACAATTTGAGACTGAGGAAGAGGCCACCAACTCAAACGGAATGTATATCCCTCTGTCAATGAGCTACTCGGTTGAAGGACAATACTCGGTTAGCAACTCTGCATGGAAGCTTGATCAGTTCCGATACAAAGACACTGATCCTGGTAGCCCGCTTCGTGGCAGCAAATTTACGATGGATGAGGCCAGGCTTAAGGCTGAGCGTAACGCGACTATTTCCGTTGCCTTGCTGCGCTTCCTCCCCGATGCGAACTAAAAAAGGAAACGCGAGGGACGATTTCGCAGCTCTAAAGGCCATGTATCAGGCGTTTCAAGACTGCCCGCGCCCTGAGCATTTCACGAACTTCCAGCATTGCGAAGAATGTGCGGACCATGACGATACGCTGTTGTCCCGAACGCCGGATACCATTACCCGGCAGGATGTTGGGCATCCGGGTTGGGACCCGATCAGCTTCATATCCCCCGCTGGGTTTCGTTACTACCTGGCCGGGCTCGCGAGGCTTGTGGTCGAAGAGACGAGTGACGACGAAGATTGGTACGCGGCCCAATTCTTTTGGCACCTGGTCTCTGACGGCCCGGATAATGCACGATTCCAGGCATGCACTCCTACGCAAAGAACTGCCGTCGCGAAGTTTGTAGGCTACATCATAGAGACCAGAGGCCAGCAACTTGACGATGCATGCATCGCTGATGACGCGATGAGAGCATGGGAAATCTGGAGCAAATAAGCGCCTCACCTCCAGAGGCATGTCAGTCAAGCAGCAAATCCTCTTGTCGGCGGTGGATTTTGCGGCGATCAGGTGAGTTGATTTGCGCACTGTCTGCAGCCGCTATTGCGTGAATGTCGGGCTGAAGGCGAGCTTGTGTCGGAATTGGCGGTATTCGAGGAAGGCGTTGCACGGGAGGGGGCAGCACGCTCGAGAACTTTGGCAAAGGCTGGTCGGGAGGCGGTGGCGCGGGTACTGGCGCTCGGGCAACTTGCCGCGCTGCGGGACGGGCCAGCTCACGGCGATGGACATCAGCTCGCTTCCAGTGATTCTCGCCCGGGAACAGCAACGATACTTCTGCCCAGGCGCTGCGGGATATGCCTTTGCAGCGGCAAATGAATTCGTGTGGCGATACTGCATCGCCGAGATGCACGATGCCGTCGCCGATGACTTCGGCATAAGCGAAGCCGGAACGGTTCCAGGCGCGTAGTTGGGTGCCTTCGGGCAGGAAAACCGTTTTCCATTGGTACCCATGCAGGCGGATGCACGGTACATTGCCGCCATCGGTTCTGGCAAGCCATTCCTCAATCACCAGTGCAGCGAGCTCGCCAGCACTCAGCTCAGCCTGATGCGCGTCGGCATATTGAAGTAAGCGGCAAAAGGTGGTGGCGGGTATCGCCAGGGTCGCTATGTCTTTCATGCTGTTTTCCTCCGCTGTTTTGCGCTGAAACGCGCTGTTTTCCGCTGTTTTTTCTTTGATCACAGCGCGCGCGGAAGGTTCAGTCAAAAACAGCGGAAAACAGCGGAAAACAGCAGAAAACAGCGGCTCATTTCAGCGGAAACGCCATACACAGTATTACGCAGCGGTGCC
>JBCNOP010000198.1:0-9780 GCA_039593775.1 Pseudoduganella sp. | reverse complement strand
TCCGTTGCTCGCTCTTTCAATTCCGCTTCATTCATCTTTTGTTACCGATCTTAGGAACCGGGTCTTTGTAGAAGCCCGGATAGTACACCGTATTGTCTGCATCGCCAGGCCCCCAGAATATCCTGGTTGGCACGGGACGGGCATCGGGATTGACCAGCAGTTCCTTGAAATATCGGTTGTTGATCATGTCCATATCTGCCGGCGAGGGCCATTTCTGCGTGCTGATCTCGTTCGGGTGTACGTGACCGATCAAGCGTCCATTCTTTGGTACTGGACTACTCCAGGCATCGCCACTGTAAAGCGTCTTTACAAGCTTGCCGTTGATGCGCTCACTCACCAGCGCAAATTCAACTTTGCGGCCTCCCAGCGTGCCGAGTTCGTACACATCGCCAAAACGAATGGTCTTATCCGTGACGATGACGCCATGTTCGCCAGGCAGGTGGCCGGTCGCCTTCAATTCTGCCATGGTGGTGTGGGTACCAAGGCCTTCGCTCTTGGGGAACTTGCCGCCACTGGTCTTGCCGCCAGCCTGGTTGAGAAGTTCAGGGCTGGACGGCGGCTTCGGCGGCAATTTCGGCGGGCTGAAGCGGCCGCCAGCCCAATTGGCGCCCTTGGCGCCGAAGATCCCGCCCAAGACACTGCCGGCGAGCATCGACCATTTCTGGCCGTCCGACCCTTCGCCGAAGATTTTGCCGCCCAGCCAGCCGCCGCCGAAACCTCCTGCCAGCCCGCCAACCAGGCCGCCGGCGGCCAGTAACGGTCCGCCCAGTACTACTGCAGCTCCGGCGCCTACGACGAACAGTCCGACGTGCACCCAGGCCGGTACCAGGTCTTCTGCATGCATTTCGTCGGTCTGCACCGTTTCGCCGCCGATGTTGACGTTCTTTGAGCCTTCTGTGATTTCGGCACTGCAGCTTGTCTTGTCGGATTCCCGCGCTGCGGGCATGCCGTTGATGAAGACCGTGCCGCTGCCGGTGGCAATGACTTCATTGTCCGTATGCTTGTCGCATTTGGCGTAGTCGAGGTGGGCGCGCGCGGCTGGGCGCCGGTTGGTTAAGACGTTGGCGGAGCCTGCGCGCATAATCTTGCCGACGACTTCTTTCGGCGCCCAGCTCATGGTGCTCATTACTTCCCCCAGCCCGGCGCCGGCTGCCGCCATCCCGCCGACGATGGCTGCTGCAGCCAGGCCACCGGTGCCGACGATAGCAACTGCTGCGACGGCAATTGCGGCGCCAGCCAAAAGGCCTGTGAGCAACCAGCTCATTGTGGGACTGTGCCCAATGGGATCGTGCAACCGGGCTGCTTGTGCCATAGCCTGCTACGGAGTGGATAAGGCTGGCGAAGTTAACAAAAAATTATGGATGGTGACGCACGGTTTGAGGGATGCCCGAAAACTGGCCTGCAGCTTTCGGGTTACTGGCGCGAATCAACGACCTGTTGGGGCGTTAATCGTGGCCGACTGGTTTTGCATCTGGCGTGCCAGTTCTTCTTTATCGATGACGCGCGTGTTGGTGAACGTCGCGTTGCTAGCCTTGCGCGGGATGTGTGAGCCGGTCATCACGATCGTTTCTTCCTTAACTCCGGTATCACCTTCTTTCGGCAAATCGGCACAGCCAGCCATGAGTGCTGCGGACATGGCAGCAAAGATCATTTTCTTCATACTTATTCCTGTCTCTTGTGGATTTGAAAAACCCGGAGCGCTCGCGCTCAAGGTGCACCTATGAATCTAGCATGGCATTTGTCACATATTTGTATTTTTTAATAATATTTGTGTTTGTGACAATCTGCGAACTTCTTGCTAAAACGAAATGCTATATTCGCGGCGAGGAGCGCATTCGCTTCTTTTTTTTTCGGCTGTTGTCGATTTGAGGAAAGCTGGCGCGTCATAGGGTTACAAACCACCCTGTTAATCCCTTTGGAGAACCAAAATGAATAAACAAATCTTCGTCAACCTGCCCGTCAAGAACCTGGAAAAATCCAAGGCATTCTTCGCCGCCCTGGGTTACACCTTCAATCCTCAATTCACTGACGAAAATGCAGCCAGCATGGTGATCCATGACGGCAGCATCTATGCGATGCTGCTGGTCGAAGACTTCTTCCGCACCTTTACGGCGAAGCCGATCGCCAATGCAAAAGAAGCGACCGAAGTACTGGTGTGCCTGTCCTGTGAGAGCAGGGAAGAGGTCGATGACCTGGTGCGCAAAGCCGTTGCGGCCGGCGGCAAGACGCCGCGTGAGCCGAAGGACTATGGCTTCATGTATGCACACGGCTTCGAGGACCTGGACGGCCACATTTGGGAACTGGTTTATATGGCCCAGCAACCCCAGCAATAAATTCTTCAAGGCCTGTGACAATAGAATAGAATCCCGGCAAATTTCGACACTAAACTAATCAGTAGAAAAGTTTGCCGGAGGCTATCGTGTTGTCCTCATGGGTACGCTGGTTATTGATTGGAACGGTGGGGCTCACGGCGTCCATGTATGCCATGGATACGGTCCGTGTAGCCTCGATGCTGCCGGTGCCACCGCCGGCGCAACAGGCCAAAGATTCGCAGAAGGATCAGAAGCGGCCTGCAAATGCAATCGCCAAGGCTTCCCAAATGGACAAAGTGGCGGATGCGTTGGCTGGCAACTGATTCCAAATTAGAGCGCGCCAGGCGATTTGACGCGCTAAATTTCATCATGTTCTTATAGAAGTGTTGCCTTCCGGTAAGTTACTATCGAGCCCGCGCGGCGTCTTGCGCGCGCGTCGTTCGAAAGGTAACCATGTCCAAGCAAGACCAAGATATTTCCCTTCCACGCAGGACTTTTTGCGCCGGTTCGCTTAGCCTGGTGGCGATTGGCTCGCTCCAGCTCAGCGCCTGTGGCGGCGGCGGTGGCGGGGCGCAGGGCACGCCTGGTGCCGCAGCCGCCGGCTCGCAAACTGCGCAACCTGCGCAGCCCGCGCAACCTGTCAAACCCCGCACCTTTGTGCACCCCGGCCTGCTGCATACCGAAGAGGACTTCGCCCGCATGCGCGCCAAAGTCGCGGCGGGCGCGCAACCCTGGCTGGACGGCTGGAACAAGCTGCTGCGCTCAGGCCACTCGAACCTGGATGCCAGCCCGCGCCCCTTGCAGACCGTGATCCGCGGCGGCGATGGCAGCAATTTCTGGCAGTTCTTTACGGACGTGGCCCGCAGTTACCAATTGGCGTTGCGCTGGAAGGTGACAGGCGACACGGCTTATGCCGACAAGGCGGTGGAGTTCCTGAATGCCTGGTCGTCGACGCTGACTTTAGTCACCGGCAATTCCGACCGCTTCCTGGCCGCCGGCATTTACGGCTACCAGTTCGCCAATGTCGGTGAAATCATGCGGACATACTCCGGGTGGGCCGCCGCGGACTTTGCGCGTTTCCAGAACATGATGCTGACCGTGTTCTATCCCATGAACCACGAGTTCCTGATAACGCATAACGGCTCCGAGATCACCAATTATTGGGCCAACTGGGACCTGTGCAACATGGCCTGCATGCTGGCCGTTGGCGTGCTATGCGACCGCCAGGACGTATATGACGAGGCGGCGTCCTATTTCCTGACTGGCCGCGGCAACGGCTCCTCAAGCCAGTCCGTGCCCTTTGTCCATCCGGGCTATCTGGGCCAATGGGAGGAGAGTTCGCGCGACCAGGGCCACAGCACGCTCGGCATCGGCCTCGCCGGCGCGTTCTGCGAAATGGCCTGGAACCAGGGCGACGATTTCTACGGATACGACAATAACCGCTTCCTTGCGGGGGCCGAATACGTGGCCAAGGCCAACCTGTCCGATGCCAGCGGCAATCGGTACTATCTCTCGATGCCCTTCGATACCCTCGTCAACAGGCAGGGCACGGGCACTGCCATCGCGGGAGGCCCCTTGCCGCATTTGCGCCCGATCTGGGAAATGATCCATAACCATTACGTCAACCGGCTTGGGCTGGCAGCGCCGTTCAGCGTGCAGATGGCAGCCACGGTTGGTCCGGAAGGCGATGGCGGTGGCGGCGACCAGTTTGGCCTGGGAACGCTGACATTCAGCCGTGATCCGCTGGCAGCGAACGTGGCGCCGAGCGGCCTGACGGCACGGCTGGTGGGTGGCAAAGTCGAGCTGTCGTGGTGGGGGACAGCAAAGGCCAGCAGCTACACGCTCTTGCGCTCGACCAGCGCCGGTGGACCGTACACCGCCGTCGCTACCGGCATCAGCGGCCTGCTGACCTATACCGACAGCGGCATGGCGCCCGGTACCTATTATTACGCGGTCACGGCGCAGACTCCGGCGGGCAATAGCGCACCATCGAAAGAGGCGCGTGTGCTCACGGCGGTCGCACCGCATACCGTGCTCCAATTCAGCGAGTCCGACGGCACGACGGTTTCCGATTCCAGCGGCAATGCACACCACGGCGTGTTGATGAACGGAGCCCAATGGACCCAAGGCAAGCTGGGCAATGCCGTCCAGCTGGATGGGGTAGACGATTACGTCGCGCTGCCGGCAAAACTGGTGAATGACCTGGCCGATTTTTCAGTCGCGGCCTGGGTCTTCTGGGAAGGCGGCCGCAATTGGACCCGCATTTTCGATTTCGGATCTGGCCCTACCCATTACATGTTCCTGACGCCGCAAGCCGAAGATGGCAGCATGCGCTTCGTGATCAATCTTATGAATGGCTGGGGTGACCAGGCGTTGACAACGGCGGCTTTACCCACGGGGCAATGGGTGCATCTGGCGGTGACCCTGTCGGGCAGCACGGGCACCTTGTACGTGAACGGCAGCGCGGTGGCGACCAATACGGCCATGACTCACGCACCGTTCCGCATGCGCAGCACGACGCAGAACTGGCTAGGCCGTTCGCAATTCCCGCGCGATCCGTACTTCAAGGGGAAAATAGACGACTTCCGCATCTATAATGGTGCCCTGAGTGCGGCGCAGGTCGCCGCTTTGGCCACCTAGGAGATTGAGCGATGCGCATTGCAGTGATGTCGGATATCCATGGAAACTTGTGGGCCCTGGATGCGGTGCTGGCCGACATCGCCCGGCGCAATGTTGATGTCACGGTCAACCTCGGGGACATTTTGTCCGGCCCATTGCTCCCTGCCGAAACAGCTGAGCGCCTGATGGTGCTGGGACTGCCGACGATTCGCGGCAACCACGAGCGCCAGGTGCTGGAACATAATCCGGCACGCATGGGGGCCTCGGACCTGTGGGCGCATGAGCATATGGCTCCTGCGCATCGCGAGTGGATCGCGTCCCTGCCTGCTTCCATGCGCTTGCAGGACGACGTGCTGCTGGTCCACGGCACGCCCGGTTCTGACCTGGTTTACTGGATGGAAACTGTTGATCCTGGCGGGCAGCGTACGGCAAGCTACGCGGAAGTGCTTGAGCGGGCGGGCGACGCACAAGCCTCGCTGATCCTGTGCGGGCATACTCACGTTCCGCGTACGGTGCTGCTGGATGACGGACGCCTGATCGTCAATCCGGGCAGCGTCGGCTTGCAGGCCTACGACGATGACATGCCTTATCCGCACAAGGCCGAAAACGGTTCGCCGCATGCGCGCTATGCGATTGTCGAACGGACTGCCGGCGGCTGGGCGGTCGAGCAATATGCGGTCGCCTATGATTGGCATGCCGCAGCGGAAGTGGCGCAACGCCACGGCCGGCCGGATTGGGTGGTCGCCCTGCGCACGGGGCGAATGGCCTAACCGGGGCGGTGGCTGACTTCGATAAGGATGCCGCCGGGTGCTTCGCACCAGAACCCCAGGCAGCCGTAACTCACCGCCGGAGCGGGCGGCTGGGGCAGGCCGGCGTTGGCCAGTCGCTGGTAGGCGGCGTGCACGGCGTCGTCGGAAGGCTGCAGGAAGCCGACGTGAAATCCTGGCGGGTAAGCGGCTTGGGGCGCCTGCTGCAGGATCAGTGCAAAACCGTCTTCGCCGCGCAAGATTGCCATGCCATCGGCGGGGGCAGGTATCCGTTCAAAGCCAAAACCGCGCTGGAAATAGTCGGCTGCCGCTTCCAGCTCTGTTACGGGCAAATCAATATGGTTAAGCTTCATTGTTGATCTCCGGTATTAATGGCATATTTCTATCCTAAGCTGGAAATGCCCTGGAGAGCGATATGCCGAACCATGTACTGTGCGCTGCCGTTGCCTTCGCGTTGCCTTTGTGCTGCGCGGCGGGCGAACCTGACAGCTGGATCACCACCGACCGTCCCGATTTCGTGGATGCGCCCGAGGTGGTGGGCAAAGGGCGCATACAGCTGGAGACCGGCATCCTGCAATCGAAGGAAGCGCGCAGCACGCCCACGCTGCTGCGCATCGGCATAGCGGACGACCTGGAATTGCGCCTGGAATCCGATGGCCGCCTGACCGACCGCAGTGACCCGGCGCGTACGCGCGGCTGGGGTGATGCTGCGGTGAGTTTCAAGTGGCAGGTGCATGAGGGGGAGGCTGGCGCGCCCTCGGTTGGGCTGATCATGCAGACGGACTTTGCGACAGGAACGCGCGATTTCAGGGGCAATGGCACCCGCCCATCATTCCGCGTGCCGATCGAATGGGAGCTGCCGCATGACCTGGAACTGGGCGTCATGCCTGGCTTTTACCTCGACCGCGATGAACGCGGGCGCCATGTCTCCACCGGCCAGTTCGGCGTAACGCTGGCGAAGAACCTTGGCGAACGCGCTTACACTTTCGTCGAAGTGGCGGCGCCGCGCATTGCCCGCGCACGTGACGGCGGCAGCACCGCCAGCTTTGACTTTGGCGGCGGATATTCGTTCACGCGCGACCTGCACGTCGACGCCGGCGTCATGCTCGGCCTGAACCACCGGACGCCGGACCTGGCATTTACCGTTGGCCTGTCGGTGCGCCTGTGAAGAAGGGCATGCCAGGACAGGTGGTGCTGGTGCTGCAGGGCGGCGGTGCGCTTGGCGCTTACCAGCTCGGTGTCTACCAGGCGATGCACGAAGCGGGCGTGGAACCGGACTGGGTGATCGGCACTTCGATCGGTGCGCTGAACGGCGCCATCATCGCCGGCAATCCGCCGGAGCAGCGCTTGCCGCGCCTGCGCGCCTTCTGGGAGGCAATGGAGCGCCACGATATTTTCGGCAGCCTGCCGCCTGCCTTTGCCAATGCGCTCACGCTGGCGCAGGGCATTCCAGCCTTCTTCGATCCCAATCCGCTTGCGTGGTGGAATCCGGCCGCGCCGCTGGGCGTGGAGAACGCCTCGTTCTACCGCACCAACGCCTTGCGCAACACGCTGGAAGGCCTGGTGGACATGGCTTACCTGAACGAGCGCCACACGCGCCTGACGGTGGGCGCGGTCAACGCCCGCAACGGAGTGATGCGCTACTTCGATTCGCGCAAGGAAGCACTGGAGCTGTCGCACGTGATTGCATCCGGCGCGATTCCGCCGGCCTTCCCGGCGGTGCGCATTGGCAGCGAGCCCTATTGGGATGGCGGCATCTACTCGAATACGCCGATTGAAGCGGTGCTCGATGATGAGCCACGGCGCGACTCGGTGATCTTCTCGGTCCAGGTGTGGAACCCGGACGGCAGCGAGCCGCAAAGCGTGCTTGACGTGCTGGAGAAGCACAAGGAAATCCAGTACGCCAGCCGCGCCAGCCACATCGAGCAGCAGCGCAAGCTGCACCGCCTGCGGCGCGTGATCCGCGAACTGGCGATGAAACTTCCGGAAGACGTGCGCGCCACCCCGGAGGTGCGTGAGCTGGCGCTGTGGGGCTGCGGCACTTTGATGCATGTGGTGCTGCTGAAGGCGCCGCACCTGAGCTGCGAAGACCACACCAAAGACATCGACTTCTCGAGCGCTGGCATCAACCAGCGCTGGCAGGCCGGCTACGCGGATGCGCAGCGGGCTTTCAAGGCAAGGCCGTGGACTGCAGGAGCGGACACTTTCGAGGGGATTGCCATCCATGAACAATTTTGACTATCGATTTCATAGGTTTAATCAAATTTATTAATTGCTCGTGTCTCTTTAGAATGATTTCACCGATCACATGAAGGAGCCAGTAAATGAGCCAGACCCCGATTACCACCGCATCCGGCATTCCAGTCGTCGATAACCAGAATTCCCTGACTGCCGGTTCGCGTGGTCCTGTCCTGCTGCAGGACTTCCACCTGATTGAAAAGCTCCAGCATTTCAACCGCGAACGCATCCCTGAGCGCGTCGTGCATGCCAAAGGCTCCGGCGCCTACGGCACCTTCACTGTCACCCACGACATCAGCAAATACAGCAAGGCCAAGCTGTTCTCGGCCGTTGGCAAGCAGACCGAAACCTTTGTGCGCTTCTCCACCGTTGGCGGTGAGCGTGGCAGCGCCGATACCGAACGCGATCCGCGCGGCTTCGCAGTGCGTTTCTATACCGAGGAAGGCAACTGGGACCTGGTTGGCAATAACACCCCGATGTTCTTCATCAAGGACGGCATCAAGTTCCCCGACTTCATTCACACCCAGAAGCGCGACCCGCAAACCAACCTGAAATCGCCGACCATGATGTTCGATTTCTGGAGCAAGACGCCGGAATCGCTGCACCAGGTCACCATGCTGTTCAGCGACCGCGGCACGCCGGATGGCTACCGCCACATGGACGGTTTCGGCAGCCATACCTTCAGCCTGATCAACGCTGCCGGCGAACGCGTTTATGTGAAGTGGCACCTCAAGACCAAGCAGGGCATCAAGAACCTGACCGCAGCGGAAGCCACGCGCCTTGCCGGCGCTGACCCGGACCATGCGCAGCGCGACCTGTTCAACGCCATTGCTGCGGGCGACTTCCCGCAGTGGGAAGTGAAAGTGCAGGTGGCGACCGAGCAGCAGCTGGCGGCATGGGAGCAGCGCACCGGCTGGAATCCGTTCGACCTGACCAAGGTTTGGCCGCATGCTGACTTCCCGCTGATTCCTGTCGGCGTGCTGGAACTGAACCGAAATCCGGTCAATTACCACGCGGAGGTCGAGCAGGCGGCGCTGTCGCCGGCCAATGTGGTGCCGGGCATGGGCTATTCCCCGGACAAGATGCTGCAGGCGCGCTTGTTTGCCTATCACGATGCGCAGTTGTACCGGGTGGGTACCAATCACCAGCAACTGCCGGTGAATGCGCCGCGCTGTCCTTTCCATCACCAACAGCGCGATGGGGCGATGGCGGCGGGCTTTGGCGGCTCCGAGCAGAATTATGCTGCGACCGAGGCGGCGGGTTCCAATCTGCAGGGCATGGGGCATGGCGAGCCGGTGCTGGCGCTGAACGGCGGGGCGGGGCGCTACGATGGGCGGGGCAAGGAGGATGATTACACCCAGGCGGGGAATCTGTTCCGTTTGTTGCCGGAGCAGGAGAAGCTGAACCTGTTCGAGAATATTGCTGGGCCGCTGAGCCAGGTTAGTGATGAGATTATCCAGCGGCAGCTGGGGCATTTTGACAAGGCGGATGCGGCTTACGGTGCGGGTGTGCGGGCGGCGTTGAAAGCGCGCGGGCGGAACGTCGATTAAAACCGGTAAACCAGCCGGATGGCCGTCCCGTCTGACCCGCAGGGTCAGACACTTGGCCTGCGGCCGTCGCGTCATAGGTGCCTGACCCTGCGGGTCAGGCACCGCCCTACCGGTTTGGGTGTGTACAATAGCGTTTCCGATCAACCCAAGCCTCTGAACGGGATCGCAATGACCATCAAAATCAGCCAGAATTTCGACTCTGGCGCCATCGAAGTAGTCCGCGCCGACAACGCCGCGAACATCGAACTGAAACTCCGCAAGGACAACGCCGCCGATATCCACCAGTGGTTCCAC
>JBCNOP010000197.1:0-9894 GCA_039593775.1 Pseudoduganella sp. | reverse complement strand
CGGCTTGCCGTTCTTCGGCGCCTTGTCGGTGAACGGCGTCTGGCCCTTGGTGATGCTCAGGGCGACGACGACGGCGATGACCAGGCCGATGACCAGGCCGATGATGAAGCCAACTAAGGTATTACCTTCTTGCTGACGCGGGGAAAAGCGCAAAGAGCGAAAAGCCATGTGGACCTTACATTTGGTTAGGAGCGGAAACGCCGATCAGTGCCAGGCCGTTGCGCAGCACCTGGCGGGTAGCAACCATCAGGGCCACGCGGGCCAGCTTGGTCGCTTCGTCTTCCACCAGCACTTTTTCGGCGAAGTAGAACGAGTGCAGGGCGGCGGCCAGGTCGCGCAGGTAGAAGGCTACCTGGTGCGGGCCCAGCTCGGCCTGGGCACGGGCCAGCACCTCAGGGTACTGGGCCAGGGCAGCCAGAAGGGTGGCTTCGGTCGGCGCGGTCAGCGGCGACAGGTCGACGTTGGCGACCGTGGCTTCGTCGCCGCCCCAGTTTTCCAGCATGCGGCAGATACGAGCGTGGGCGTACTGCACGTAGTAGACCGGGTTTTCGTCGGAAGTCTTGAGCGCGACGTCGACGTCAAACACGAATTCGGTGTCGGCTTTACGCGAAATCAGGAAGAAGCGCACGGCATCGCGGCCCTTGGTGATGTCGCCGCCGCCGGACCACTCGATCAGGTCGCGCACAGTGACGTAGGAACCGGCACGCTTGGAGATCTTCACCTCGGCGCCATCCTTCATCACGGTGACCATCTTGTGCAGCACGTAGTCGGGGAAGCCTTGCGGGATGCCCAGGCCGACGGCTTGCAGGCCGGCGCGCACGCGGGCGATGGTGCCGTGGTGGTCGGAACCCTGCACGTTGATGGCCTGGGTGAAGCCGCGCTGGAACTTGACGATATGGTAGGCGACGTCCGGCACGAAGTAGGTGTAGCCGCCGTCGGTCTTGCGCATGACGCGGTCCTTGTCGTCGCCGTAGTCGGTGGTGCGCAGCCACAGTGCGCCGCCATCTTCATAGGTGTGGCCGTTGGCGACCAGCGCTTCAACAGCCTTTTCCACCTTGCCGTCGGAGTACAGCGACGATTCCAGGTAGTAGTTGTCGAACTTCACGCCGAAGGCCTGCAGGTCGATGTCCTGCTCGTTGCGCAGGTAGGTCACTGCGAAGGCGCGGATGTTTTCGATGTCTTCAACGTTGCCGGAGCCGGTGACCGGCTGGCCGTCGGAGGCGGAAACGGTTTTCTTCGCCAGGAAATCGGCGGCGATGTCGGCGATGTAGTCGCCGTTGTAGGCCGATTCAGGCCATTCCGCGTCGCCCGGCTTGAAACCCTTGGCGCGGCACTGGACCGAGGTTGCCAGGGTCTGGATCTGGACGCCGGCGTCGTTGTAATAGAACTCGCGGGTGACCTTGGCGCCTTGCGCTTCGAACAGCGAGGACAGGGCGTCGCCCAGGGCCGCCTGGCGGCCGTGGCCCACGTGCAGCGGGCCGGTCGGGTTGGCGGAAACGAATTCGATGATGACGTTCTTGCCAGCCAGCGCTTCGCTCTGGCCGAAGGTGGCGCCTTGCTGCAGCACGGTCTTGACCACGGACTGCTTGGCGGCGTCGGTTACGCGCAGGTTGATGAAGCCTGGGCCGGCGATTTCCGCGGCAGCCACCAGCTGCTTGCCGGCTGGGTTTTCCTGCAGTGCGGTGACGATCTTTTGCGCCAGTTCGCGCGGGTTCATCTTGAGCTGTTTTGCCAGCTGCATGGCGATATTGCAGGCGACGTCGCCGTGCGACGGATCGCGCGGGCGCTCCAGCACCACGTTGGCTTTAACGTCGGAACCTTCCAGGATCGGCGCGAGGGCGGCCTGGAACAGGGAAATGATCTCTTGCTTTTGTTGGGCGAGCATGTGAATGGCTGGGCGGCGCTTTGGCCTGCCTCTATATAAACGTCTGAAAGAGGGACATTATACTTGTTTGCAAGAACGGGTAAATCGGCTTGCGCGAGGGCTTTTGTAGGGTGATGCGGCCATTCCTCTTATCTAAAGGACCACAAAATGGCACTCTATCGCATTCGATATTTACTCGAGACTGAAGGACGTTGCTGCGACCATCGCTAAGATCGATTCCAGATTGGCAAAGCTGGACCCCAAGGAGTAGGGCTGACGGGATGGGTCCCGGGTTACAATCTCTGTTTTCACAGATTTACCGCGATGATTACGGCCTCCCCGGGGCCGTGCCGCCGGCCGGCGGGCGCGATGACAGGATTGCAATGACTAAGAAAGAGCGCCCAACCTTATCCCTCAAACCAAAGGCTAAACCGGCAGCGCCGGCGGCAAAGGCGCCTCGTGCGCAGGGGGATGGCGGACAGCGCTCCGCTGGCTCGGAACGTCCTCGCGCCGCCGGACCACGCCCGGCTGGCCAGCCGCGCAGCGAATCCGCACCACGCGCCAACGTGCCGCGCCCAAGCGGCGAGGGCGCCCAGCGCAGCTTCGGCCCACGTCCGGACCGCGAAAATCGTGGCGAAGGTCGCAGCGAAGGCCGTGGCGAGCGCGAGCAGCGTGGCTTTGCACCGCGTTCGGACCGCGAGAACCGCGGCGAGGGGCGCGACGACCGTGGCCAACGTACCTACGGCCCGCGTGCGGGCGGCGAAAACCGCGGAGAAGGACGCGGCGAGGGCGGCCAACGCGGCTTCGGCCGACGTGAAGGCGCTGAGTTCCGCAACGATTCGCGCGCTGAGGGCAACCAGCGCGGCTTCGGCCGCGCGGCTGGCGGCGAGGGAGCCGGCACTGGCTCGCCTTGGGCAGCCCGCAAGCCTGCGGCCCGCGAGACAGCCGCGCCAGCGCCGCGCGCCCCGAACAAACCAGCCATCCGCGAAAACCACCACCGTGACCTGAAACCACGCGTGCAGACCGACTTCCAGTCCGAATTGAAACAGGACTCGCTGGCCTTTGCCATCCTGGGTGCTGCGACCGCCGCGGTGCAGGTCCAGCAAGGCACCGCGCTGCCGCAAGCGCTGGCGGCAATATTTGCAAACAGCAACGCCACCCCGCAAGCCCGTGGCGCGATCCAGGACATTGGCTACCGCGCCATGCGCCAGCTGGCCCTGAGCGAAATCCTGATCGGCCTGATGGCGCCGAAAGCCCCGGACCCGATGGTCCAGGCCCTGTTGTCGGTGGCCCTGCCGCTGATGCACCCGGCCGACGGCAGCCCGGCACCGTACGAAGCCTTCACGGTCGTCGACCAGGCAGTGACGGCCGCCGCCTCCCACCCGGACACCGCGCGCGCAAAAAACATGGTCAACGCCCTGCTGCGCCGCTTCCTGCGCGAGAAAGAGGAGCTGCTGGACGAAGCCATGCAGCAGCCCGAAGCTAAATATAATTACCCGCAGTGGTGGATCGACGCGGTCATCACGGCCTACCCGAAGGACTGGGAGCAGCTGCTGGCCGCCGGCAACGTAGCGCCTCCGCTGACGCTGCGCGTGAACAGCCGCCGCACCAGCGTGCAGGACTATATGGCACGACTGGCTGCGGAAGGCATTGAAGCGTCCCGGATCGGCGATGTCGCCATCCGCCTGTCCAAGCCGGTGCCTGTGCACCAGATTCCAGGTTTCGACCAGGGCGATGTATCCGTGCAGGACGCCGGCGCCCAGCTGGCAGCGCCATTGCTGGACGTACAACCCGGCATGCGCGTGCTTGACGCTTGCGCCGCACCAGGCGGCAAGACCTGCCACATCCTCGAACTTGCCGATGTCAATTTGACAGCATTGGACGCCGATCCGAAGCGGCTGCAGCGCGTGCAGGAAAACCTCGACCGCCTGCAATTGCAAGCAAAACTGCAGCCGGCAGAAGCCCAAACCGATGCCTGGTGGGACGGCCAGCAGTTCGACCGTATCCTGGCCGACGTGCCTTGCACCGCGTCCGGCATCGTGCGCCGCCACCCGGATATCCGCTGGTTGCGCCGCAAGAGCGACACCCGCCAACTTGCAACACTTTCGTCGCAAATTCTCGACAACCTTTGGAAAATGCTCGCCCCCAATGGTAAATTGCTGTTCGTGACATGTTCGTTGTGGCCGCAGGAGTCCGAGGCGCAGGCGGCCGCTTTCGCGGTGCGCAACCGCGCCACCCGCCTCGATGCGCCGGGCCAATTGCTGCCTTTGGGCGGCGCCGAGCAGGATCACGATGGTTTGTTCTACGCATTGTTCCGGAAAGATGCGTAACCCTTTGACGAGCACCAGGCAAGTGATCCAAAGATTTCTTCGACTCCTTTGCTGGCAGTTGCTGTTGACGCTTGCGTGTGCGTTACCGCACGCTGCCCACGCCTCCGACGAGACGGTGGAGATCACGCGCGCCTATATCGAAGCGGCCGAAGAAGGTTACCGCCTGTCCTCGGCTTATTCTTTCGAGCTGAGCCACGGCATGGAAGAAACCGTGCAGTCGGGCGTTCCGCTGCACTTCACCACCGAAATCAGCTTTACCCGCCCGCGCTGGTACTGGTTCGACGAAAAAGCCGTCACCGCCAAGCGCACCCACAAGCTGTGGTACGACGTGCTGATACGCCAGTACTACGTCAAGATCGTCGGCTCCGTTGCCCAGCCTTTCCAGACGCTGGACGAAGCCCTGTTTTTCATCCGCCGGCCTACCCGCTGGGTAGTCGCGCCGCGCGGCGCCCTGAAGGTTGGCGAAACATATAACGTGACCCTGCGCATGGGCATGGACAAGGATTTCCTGCCCAAACCGATCCAGGTCAACGCCTTCAACAACAGCGAGTGGCGCCTCTCGTCCAGCAAAAAAACCTTCCAGTACAGGGCTGAGTAAGTGACGTCTGCCCTCCGGTACTTGTTTGTCGTCGCGGGAGCGATCTGCAGCATATTGCTGTTCCTGCTCGCTTCTGCCTCCGACAATTCAGGCTTCTTCGACCGCTACTACGGCTGGCTGCTTGGGCTGAACGCTTCCGTCGCAGTGGCGCTGGTGCTGCTGGTCGGCGTTTCCCTGTTCCGTCTTTATTCGCGCTACAAGAGCGGCAAGTTCGGCTCCAAGCTGATGACGCGGCTGGTGGTGCTGTTTGCCGCCATTGGCGTGTTGCCCGGACTGGTCATCTTCCTGGTGTCGGTGCAGTTCGTATCGCACTCCATCGATTCCTGGTTCAATGTGCGCGTGGAGGAAGCGCTCGACGCCGGCCTTGACCTGGGCCGCTCCGCACTTGATGAATCGCTGGCCGAACTGGAGGCGCAGGCGCGCGGCACCGTGCGCCAGCTGGCCGAAGACCCGTTCTACGCCGCACCGGCTACGCTGGCGCGTTTCGTGCGCCGCCACCCCGGCACCCAGAGCGCCATCATTGTCGATGCGGACGGCGGCCTGATCGTGTCCGCCATGGGCGAGCGCCGCATCAACCTGTCGGCCGACCTGCCTTCCGCGGCAATGCTGAACAAGGCCAAGGAAGATCCGTCCTACGCTGCCTACGAAGGCGGCGGCGAGTTGCGCGACGATCGCGTCGGCGCCCCGCAGCCGGCGCCGCTGGATGCCAACAGCGTGCTGCGCCTGCGCGTGCTGATGGCGATTCCCGACCCGGTGCAGCCGTCCGGCGCCCACCTGGCGCCGCGCTACCTGCAGATCATCCAGGCCGTGCCGCAAAAGCTGGCCAGCAATGGCGAAATGCTGCGTACCGCCTTCTCCGAATACAAAGAGCGCTTCGTGGCTCGCGTCGGCCTGCGCAAGATGTATATCGAAACGCTGACCCTGACCTTGCTGCTGGCAGTGTTCGGCGCCATCGCCGCCGCCTTCCTGATCGCCAACGACCTGGCGCAGCCGCTGCTGCTGCTGGCCGAGGGTACCCGCGCCGTGGCCGAGGGCGACCTGTCGCCGCGCCCGATCGTGGCCAGTTCGGACGAACTGGGTACGCTGACCCAATCCTTCAACACCATGACGCGCCAGCTGTCCGAAGCGCGCAGCGCAGTGGAACGCAACCGTATCGCGCTGCAAAATGCCAAGGCCCACCTGGAATCGGTGCTGGCCAATATGTCGGCAGGGGTGATGGTGCTGGACTCCGAATTCCGCCTGGTTACCTGCAATGACTCGGTCGAGCGCATCCTGCAGCACGCCGGCGTGACGCTGATCGGCCAGCCGCTGGCCGAAGTCGAAGGCATGCAGGAATTCGCCGCCGCCATCATCAGCGCATTTTCAGCGCAAAGCGCGCAGACTGCCGCCGGGCGCAACGTGGCGCGGCTGCACTGGCAGCGCCAGATCGAGATCCCGCGCCCGCCCGGCAGCGCGGAAGAAAATGAACTGATCCTGCTGACGCGCGGCTCGCGCCTGCCGCTGGAAACCGGCAGCGGCTACATCGTCGTGTTCGACGATATCACCGACGTGATCTCGGCCCAGCGCTCGATCGCCTGGGGCGAAGTAGCGCGCCGCCTGGCCCATGAAATCAAAAACCCGCTGACGCCTATCCAGCTGTCGGCCGAACGCCTGCAAATGAAGCTTGAATCCAAGCTGTCGGGCCCCGATGTGGAACTGCTCAACAAAGCCTCCACCACCATCGTCAACCAGGTCGCCGCCATGAAACGCATGGTCGACGACTTCCGCGATTACGCCCGCACCCCGCCTGCCGTGCTGCAGCCGCTCGACCTGAATTCCCTGGTCGAGGACATCCTGCACCTGTACGTGAGCGGCGAGGGCAACGACATCATCCACGCCAACCTGGCGCCGGCCCTGCCCATGATCCTGGGCGACGAGACACAATTGCGCCAGGTGATCCACAACCTGCTGCAGAATGCGCAGGACGCGCTGCAGGAGCACCCTCCTGCCGACGCCGAGCCGCGTATCGACGTGGTCACCGAGGGCATCATCTACCAGAGCGCGGATGGCGGCACGCGTATTGCAGTGCGCCTCTCAATCTCGGACAATGGGCCCGGCTTCATGCCCAAGATACTGGCCAATGCCTTCGAACCATACGTGACGTCGAAGGCCAAAGGCACGGGTTTGGGCCTGGCGATGGTGAAAAAGATTATCGAGGAACACGGGGGCCGGATCGATATCCAGAACCGTGACGATAGTAGTGGAGCGTCGGTGCTGATTTTGCTGTTAAAGTTGGCGCCGGTATAGTTGGCATAATATTGTTGGACCAATAAAATCATTGTCGCGCCGACAGGTATAGAATGCCTGCGTAGAGAGCGATAAAAATGAGGGAAGGGGCAAGGGATACATGGCAAACATTCTCGTAGTTGATGATGAAATGGGCATTCGGGAGCTGCTCTCGGAAATCCTGGGCGACGAAGGTCATGCGGTCACGCTGGCGGAGAACGCCCAGCAGGCGCGCCAGGCCCGGGCCGGCGGGGCGCCCGACCTGGTCTTGCTCGACATCTGGATGCCGGACACGGACGGCGTCACGTTGCTCAAGGAATGGCAGCGCGATGGCCTGCTGACCATGCCGGTCATCATGATGTCCGGTCACGCGACCATTGATACGGCGGTGGAGGCAACCCGCATCGGCGCCATGAATTTCCTGGAAAAGCCGATTGCGATGCAAAAGCTGCTGAAAGCCGTGCAGGCTGGCCTGAGCCGGGCGCAGGAAGCCGTGCGCGCGCCAGTGATGGCGACCCGCCCGGTGATGCCGGCGCCAGTCGAGGAAGCCAGCTTTGGCCAGGCGCAGGTGACGCAACAGCCGGTAGCCCACAATATGGGCATGGCGCGTGCCGTCAACGGCGACAACCCGATCTTCAACCTGTCGTTCGACCTGCCGCTGCGCGAAGCACGCGACGCGTTCGAGCGCATGTACTTCGAACACCACCTGGGCCGCGAAGGCGGCAGCATGACCCGCGTGGCCGAGAAGACCGGACTGGAACGCACCCACCTGTACCGCAAACTGAAGCAGCTGGGCGTGGAGCCCGGCAAGCTGTCGAAAAAGAACCAGGCTTGATTCCGACCACCCTGGTCACGGGTCCGACGGCCGCAGCGCGTGAGAACGCGATTGCGGCCGTTTTGTCGCCTGGCGTCGCCACCGCCATCATCCTCGAAGGTTTGGCCGACGGAAATTCTCCTTTGGTGTATGATGAAAGTGACCCGACGGCATGGCAGCCGCAGGTACACCGCATCGCCCCCGGCTGCCTATGCTGCGCCGGTAATCTTGTCTTACGTGTTACATTGAATCGTCTCTTGCGCCGTCCCCCGGCGCAGCTCTTTATCAGCCTGGCAGATGCCACTCACGTGGATAGCCTGCGCGCCATGCTTGCCACGGCCCCATACGACGCCCTGCTGCGCCTGGAGCCGGTACTGAACGCTTGAAAATGGCTAGGACAGCCCCATCTCGGTTTGGAAACGAAACGTGAAGGAAGCCATATGAACCTCATTTACAACAGCGAGCAATACAGTGTTGTCGAATTTGGCGCGGACCGCAGCCTGGAAGCCTTGCGCTTCGGCGGCTACGAGATCGTCGACAAAGGCGGCAAGCGCGAAATCTTCATTGCCGGGGTCATGGCGCAAAACTTCCGCCGCGACGTTAACGAATTGATTGCCAGTGAGCCCACCATCGAGGAGATCGATGATTTCCTGGGCAACTATGAAGCACTGATGAGTCAACCGGTGCTGCTGCACTAAGTTCTTTTGCATCCTTCCGTGGAGCGTTTCCTTGCTCCACTATGGGCAGCCATGCCAGCGCTGCCCGTTTTTCCCTCTCCCCTGGTGATTGTTCAAAGCTTGTTTCACTGGCATAGTTGCGCTTTATGAAATGCCAACAAGACGGTGCAGCCACATATGAACACATCGGACGAGAAAAAATACCTGGCCGGAATTTTGAAGTTTCTTGATCGCGCGCCGCGCGCTGTTTTCCTGAACCCATGGTTTAAGGTTGCGCACTGGATTGTTCTTTCTTTGCTCTTCTTTGCCCTGTTCAGGATGGAACCGGGGCCGTACGTCCTGGCCGCCGTTGGTGTTGCCTTTGTTTTTGGGGTTGTCCAAGGATATTTGGGCGTTCAAGAGTACGCTATACGGCGCTGGTCATTCATCCGTCCTCATCTCAATCGCCAAACCATTGAAGCGCGGCTTGCCGAACTCGATGAGCCCGAAAAGAATTCTGAGCGCAGTTAGGCCGCAAATGTACCCATTACTTATGCGCCGATTTCTCTTATGCATTGGTGTTCTGATGCTGGCATGCTCTGCGAATGCCGTTGAAGCGAGCTACCCTCGCGACCCCGCGCAGTGGAAGGAGATCAGCATTCCCTCAAGCTCGGACAAGGGCGCCAGGATGGTTTGGGACTACGCTGCCAACTACTCCAGGCATGAGTGGCGCGTCTATGCCGAAGACGGAAAAGTTAGCGCCAGGCTCATTTTGCCAATGCGGCTGGAGAAAGGAGAGCGCCCCCCATTTGCGCCACCGAAGGGCTTCCAGTTCGGCCAAGGTGACGTGTTCAGACGAGTGGACGACGGGTGGCTAGCTGGTTTCAATCGCGGCGAATTCGGCGCGTCGCTTTACTGGTTCAGCGCCGACGGAAAGCGCAATTACAAGATCTCTGACCATCAGGTGGTCGAGTTCATCACCCTGCCCGATGGAGTGTACGCAATCGAAGGGTTGGCGCATTTGGGCATCAGTGACGGCTCCGTCATCCGCATTGCGCGGGAACCGTGGCAGCTTCGATGGACGGCAAGTCCGATCACTAAACTCCCCTTTGCGCCATATGCCGTTGCAGTGCGCGGGGATAATGCAATGCTGGTTACGCTTTCTGGCGCACTTGTTTCGGTTGATACGAAAGGTGACGTCGCCACGCTTTTGGAGGATGTGCCATGGGGCGGCCTTTATCCGAATTCATCTGCGCTTTCCAGCGATGGGCGGAAACTGTATATAGGCATGCGCCAGTTTGTTGGAGAATTCGATACTCAATCGAGGACACTGCGACTTCTGGTTCCTTCCGATGCGTTCCTCAATA
>JBCNOP010000196.1:0-10019 GCA_039593775.1 Pseudoduganella sp. | reverse complement strand
TGGCGGGCCTTGCGTTCGTCCAGTTGCTTGCGCTGCTCTGGGGTCAGCAGGGCCAGCACCTTCTGGTGCGTGCGCATATGGGCCAAGGTCAGGTTGGCTTGCGCCTGCGCGGCGGCCTGCGCCAGCTTGGCCGCGGCAGCGTCATCGAATTTTTCGGCATCGCGCATCTCGTGCAGGGCGCGCATCGCCTTCTCGCGGGCGCGCTCTTGTTCGCGCAGGTATGGCGCCTGGTTGTGCATCAGCTGGAACAGCTTGTCCTCTTGGCTTTCCGACAATTCCAGCCCATGCAGGAATGGCAAGCCTGGAGCGCGGAAATGGCCGCCGAATGGACCGCCAGGATGGCCGCCCGGGAATTCAGCGCGCTGGCCGTCGACGTGCGGGCCGGCCAGCGGCGGGCGGCCGCCTTCCGCTGGCATCGCTTCTTCTGCGCGGGCCAGCAGCGGCAGCGCCATGGCGGCAGCCAGCAGGAGCTGGGTCAATTTGCTTTTGTTCATTGTGGGTCTCCAGTGGTGTTAGTGAGATTCCATTCTCTGGCTACGGCCTGTAAAGCGCCGTAAGCAGCACGTAAAAACGTGTAAAGATGGAGGAGCCCGACGGGAGCCATTTGTTATCATGGCTCCCATGAACAAGGTCCTGTTGATTGACGATGACGTCGAGCTGGTCGGCATGTTCCAGGAATACCTGGCGCAGGAAGGCTTCGAAGTCGGCACCGCCCATGATGGCGAAAACGGCACCGCCTCCGCCTTGACGGGGGCGTATGCCATTGCCGTCCTCGATGTGATGATGCCGCGCATGAATGGCCTGGAAACGCTGCGCCGCATCCGCGCCGTAAGCCAGATGCCGATCCTGATGCTGACGGCGCGCGGCGACGATACCGACCGGATCGTCGGCCTCGAGCTGGGCGCGGATGATTACGTCACCAAGCCATGCACGCCGCGCGAACTGACGGCACGCATCCGCGCGATCCTGCGCCGCACCCAGGCCGTGCCCGATACCGGTAGCGGGCCGCTGGTAGTCGGCCAGCTCACCATGTGGCCGGAACAGCGCCGCGCTGCATGGGCTGGCGTGCCGCTGGAGTTGACCAGCACTGAATTCAACCTGCTCGAAGTACTGGCGCGCAATGCGGGCAAGCCGGTCAGCAAGAACGTGCTGTCCGAGCATGGGCTTGGGCGCCCGATGGCCCGCTTTGACCGCAATATCGATGTCCACATGAGCAGCTTGCGCCACAAGCTGGGCTCCATCTCGGATGGCCGTTCATGCCTTCAGACGGTGTACCGCCTGGGTTACCAGTTGATCCGGGAATAAGCCGTGGGACGCCTGTTCTGGAAATTCTTCTTCTCGATCCTGCTCGCCCAGGTTGCAGCCACCGCTGCGATTGGCGGCGCTGTCTGGCTCAAGGCGCGCGCTGCCGCTGAAGCGCGGCCTTCGGACATCGAGACTGGCCCGCCGGCGGAAATGTCCATCGAGTCTGCGGCCGCCACGCTGGCTTTCGGCGGGACCGAAGGCTTGCGCCAGCTGCTGGAAAACATGCCGCGGCATCGGGTATATGCAGTGGGAGATGATGGCAAGGAACTGCTGGGGCGCATCACCAGTCCTCACATGCTGTCGGAAGCCCAGAAGATGCTGGCCAGCCCCGATCCGCGCGGCGTCCGCCAGGTGACTGCTCCGAACGGCCAGCGCTTCCTGCTGTTCCTGCCTTCCCGCCGCCATCAGGGCGCCCTTGATGCGCCCGACTCACGAGCCCTGCTCGCAGGATCGGGCATCCCCGGACTCGACCCGCGAGCTTTCCGCCGCCAGGAAGCCCGCCCACCTTTACCGCCACCGCTTGGCGGCCCAGCGAATCCGGCTGGCGCGGGCCCTGGCCCAGAACCTGGCCGTGGCGAACCAGGAGGCCCACCGCCCCGCTTCCGTCCTTTGACGCCCTTCGTCCCGATTGGCGCCGCCGTGCTGGCGAGCCTGCTGTTCGCCGCCCTGCTCGCGTGGTACTTCGCCCGCCCCATCCGCGAACTGCGCCAGGCCTTCGACGCCGCAGCAAGCGGCGACCTCGCCCCGCGCTTCACCGCCAAGGCCCGTGCCGGCGGCGACGAACTCACTACCCTGGGCCGCGATTTCGACCGCATGACGGGCCGCCTGCGCGCCCTGCTGGATGGCCAGAAAAACCTCCTGCACGACGTCTCGCACGAACTGCGCTCCCCGCTGGCGCGCCTGCAGGCAGCCATCGGCCTGGCCCACCAGCAGCCGGAAAAGGCAGCCGCCTCGATGGAACGCATCGAGCGCGAAAGCGTACGAATGGACAAGCTGGTCGGCGAACTGCTTACCCTGTCCCGTCTTGAAGCAGGCGCCTTCGACGCGCCGAAACAGGAATTCAGTATCGGCGAACTGCTCGACGACATCGTGCAAGACGCGAAATTCGAAGCCGCCAGCAACGGCCGCGAAGTCCAGTTCAGCAGCAGCGCAGACGGCCAGGTCAACGGACAGCCAGAACTCCTCGCGCGTGCCATCGAAAACGTGATCCGCAACGCCATCAAGCACAGCCCCGCCGGCGGCAAGATCGAAGTGGAAACCGCGCTCGACGCGCGCTTCATCCGCATTCGCGTCATGGACAACGGCCCTGGCGTAGCACAGGAAGACTTGGGGAGGATTTTCCAGCCCTTCTACCGCAGCAGCAACACGGAGAAAGACGTGGACGGACATGGCCTGGGCCTGGCAATCGCCCAGCAGGTGGTACAGCAGCACGGCGGCCGCATCGCCGCCGCCAATCGAACCGGCGGCGGACTTTGTGTGGAGCTTTCGCTCCCGCTGATGAGCGCCTAGCTTACGCCTTTGGCAGGGTCACGCCATGCTGGCCCTGGTACTTGCCATTGCGGTCTTTGTACGAGGTCTCGCAAATCTCATCGCTCTCGAAGAACAGCACCTGGGCGCAGCCTTCGCCGGCGTAGATTTTGGCCGGCAGCGGGGTGGTGTTCGAGAATTCCAGGGTTACATAACCTTCCCACTCAGGCTCGAATGGGGTCACGTTGACGATGATGCCGCAGCGCGCATAGGTCGACTTGCCCAGGCAAACGGTCAGCACATTGCGTGGAATGCGGAAGTATTCGATGGTACGGGCCAGTGCGAAGGAGTTCGGTGGAATGATGCAGACATCGCTCTTCACGTCGACGAAGGAGTTCGAATCGAAGTTCTTCGGGTCGACGATGGTGCTGTTGATGTTGGTGAAAACCTTGAATTCATCGGCGCAGCGAATGTCGTAGCCGTAGGAGGAAGTGCCATAGGAAATCACCTTGCGGCCGTCCACGGCGCGAACCTGGCCGGGTTCGTACGGCTCGATCATGCCGTGTTGTTCCGCCATGCGGCGTATCCATTTATCGCTTTTAATCGTCATCGCAGATGCTTTCTGGTTTAAATAATGGTGCGGATTTTACATCACGCGCGCATGCGCTGGGGCGCTTCGCTGGCCTGGAGCTCGCTCCCCAGCATCTGGCGGATCAAATCGCGTGTCATTTCGGCGGCAAGGCGCGGCATCTCCATCGGGAACAAGTGGGAGCCGCGCATCATGCGGAAATTGCGTCCCACCAGCTTGCGGGTGTGCTCCAGGCCGGCCTGGCGGTTTTCTTCCGAGTTATCGCCCGCTACATAGGCCACCGGCACCGGGAATTGGCCTTTGACCAGCGTGCCGATGTGATGCGGCAGGGTGCGGTAGATGGCGGTTTCGATTTCGCGGCTGAAGCGCAACTGCACACCTTCCGGGTGCTCGACCAAGCCGTGCTCCAGGTAGTCCAGCAGGACGCCTGGCGCCCAAGCGCCAAACATTTCCTTGCTGGCGAAGTGGCGCAGCGCTTCCTTGTGGCTTGGCCAGACATTGCGGCGCTTGACCGAGAAGCGCGCCGGGGAATAGCGGTCCGAGAAACGCGTGCCCTTGAACAGGCGCAATACTCTGGCGCGCCAGCCCGCAACCACAGGGGAATCGAGCATCACCACGCAGCGCACCAGTTCCGGACGCTGGGCTGCTGCCATCAGGCTAAGCAAGCCGCCCAGCGAGTGGCCGACCAGTATCACGGGTTCTTTCTGGTAGCGGGTTTCCAGCTCGGCGACCAGTTCTTCGACCAGCTTGGCCCAGCCATCTTCGACCGGGTAGCGCGGGCTATGCCCGTGCATGTCGAGCGCCTCTACTTCGAAATCCTGGCCAAGGTACTCGAAGAACTGGCGGTAGGTTCCCGCCGGATAACTGTTCGCGTGCGCGAAATGGACTTTCGGTTTCGTCATCGACTTACTCTAAAAGCAATGGCAACAATTGTTTCATACAAGCTTGCAATTATCGCTCAGGATCCGCGCCCGTGCCAGTATTGGGCATGCCGCTGGACGCCACGTCTTTAAGCCATGTAAGATCCCAAGATATGTCCAAATTGCAATAAATTCGATGCTTATTGTCCCCATAGAAAACCGGCCTGATTGGAAGAATCCACCTGTTGCGACCCTGCTGCTCATCCTCATCAACGTGCTGGTCTTCTTTGTCTATCAAGGCAAAGACCCGCAACGGCTGGAGCAATCCTATAAGTGGTATGTGGAATCAGGACTGCTCGAGCGCGAGAAAGAACCGTTTGCCCACTACCTGAGCCGGTCCTCGCCGCAATTGAAGAAATCTTCCGATGAGGATGATGAGGAGGACAGTCCGCAGGCTCGGCAGCACGCCCTGCAGTTCGAGCATTCGGCCTACGACCGGCAGTTCATCCAAGCCTTGCACCAGGAACTGGACAGCGATCCGCAATGGCACGCAAATCGTAGCCGATTCGAGCAATTGGTCAACTCCCTGAGTTCCAAGGCCTATGCCTTCAATGCCAAGGAAGCACGCTGGGATACCTGGATCACCAATATGTTCCTGCACGGCAGCTTCATGCACCTGCTGGGGAATATGGTCTTCCTCTTCCTGTTCGGCTTTGCGCTGGAAATCGCCATTGGCCGCGGTGTTTTCCTGCTGCTTTATCTGTGCATCGGATTCGGCGGCACCTTGCTGTACTGGATGTCGGAGTATGGCGTTGACCAGAGCGCCTTGGGCGCGTCGGGCGCAATATCGGGCTTGATGGGCATGTATATCGCCTTGTATGGCCTGCGAAAAATCAACTTCTTCTACAACGTGATCTTTTTTACCGGGCAGGTGCGGGCGCCGGCGCTCATCGTCTTTCCCATCTGGGTGGGGTATGAATTGCTGGGATCGAGCCGGGGCAATGACGGCATTGCGCACTGGGCCCACACGGGCGGGTTGTTATTCGGCTTTGTGCTGCTTGCCCTCTGGATGCGCCTTGGCCTCAACTACAACCGCAATTTCGTCGAGAAGATTGACCAGGACGCCCCATTCAAGTCCGCACTGTCGCGGATTCAGGATCTGGTCGTCACGATGAAGCTGGATGAGGCGCGACGGGCTGCTGTGCAGCTGGTCAAGGCGCACCCGCACGATACGCGTGGGTGGCGCGCCTTGTATAACGTCGTGAAAATCTCTCCGGGGAGCCGGGAATATCACGAGACTGTCCACGCCTTGTTCAAGCAGGCCGGCAATGCCGCACGCGATCCGGCAATGCAAAAACTGATCGAGGAGGTCGCGCATGAATACACCGGAACCGGTGGCGCTACTCCTGCGCTGACGGAATCGGTGTCGCTCCTGCTTGCACCACGCCTTGGCCGTGTCGAACATATCAAACCGCTGGGCGCCCTGACCGAGCGCCTGCTGGAACGGCAATGCCGGCACGATTCGATGCCACGAATTCTGCAGGCGGCGGCCAACCTGTCCGCCAAGGCAATGCTGACGGCCCAGGCGCAGCGCTACCGCGAAGAGTTACGGGCGCGCTTCCCCGATTCGGAAGAAGCCCGCCAATTGGCCGCTCACACCGCAGCCTGACCCATTTGCCGGAGCGACAGGATCACCTTGCGGTAATTCTCAAGCTCGCCGGCGAGGGCATGCCCAGCATGGTGCTTCAGCAGGAAGTCGAGGATCATGACGGCCTTGCCATCGTCGCGCAATCCTTCCGAGTAGATGCGCGCCAGCAGATAATAGGCCGCCGGCAGTTCCTCGCTCGCAGGTGCTTCCTTGTGCAGCATGCCGATCAGCGCAACCGCTGGCTTGAATTGCTTCTGCAGGAAATACTCCTCCGCCAATGCGCGCCGCAGGGCAATGCTCTTCGGCTTGTAGTGCGGTACCACCTGGCATGCCGCTTCCAGGGCGGCGATCATGCGGTTCTTGCGCTGCATGTCGAACAAGGCTTGAAGGTATCGCTCCGTATGGAGCTGTACGCGGTCCGGATCGCCGCGCGATTGGCACAGCAGCTTGTGGTGATACTCGAGCACCTGCAGGTCGTTCGGGTAGTCGGCAACCATGCCGGCCATGTGCTTCAACGCGTCCGGGTAACGGGACTCCCGCACCAGTATCACGGCACGGGCCAGCTCCAGGGCGCGATAGTCCGCTGGCGCGGCCGCCTGGTCCTCGTCAGGCTCAATGCCCAGGTCCTCGTGGTGCTGGAACAGCAGGTAACCCATCATCGCGCCCATGACCATATTGAAATAGGCCATGATGACAACCGGAATTGCGATCAGCACGTAGGGATTGTGCTGCGCCAGGTACTTGAGTGTTGCGGCAGGCAAGAGCCTCATCGCCTGTTCCGGACCTTGCGCGGTAATGAGCAGTACCAGAAGCAGGCCAAGGTAGGACCAGCCAATACGAAACGCGAGCTGAATTACCTGGATGGGATCCAAGGCGTCCCGCAAGGTACCGTGAATCGCCAACAGCATGATGCTGGCCGGTAGCAAACCCGACAGGCAAATAATCATCCCGAGACCAAGCAAGCCGAAACGCCCCAGGCAGGCAACTGCTATCCCGTAGGCCAGCATCAGTCCGAACATCTTGAGCGTCGTAGGGTTGCCGTCGAACAGTTCTGCAATGCTGGGCGGCTGCGCCCTGCCCTGGCTGCAAAACTCGATGACACGCAGGCTTTGCCGGATTGCCAGCGCAAGCACAATGAAAATCGGCAGCAGGATCAGCATGCTGCGCAGGTCAAACAGCATCGCCGACGCGCTGGTTACGCCGGCAAGGAAGGCAAGGAAAATCAACCCATTCCTGGCAAACGGATAGGCGAAGAAGCGGGACAATTGCGACCAGAACGACGGCAGGGTATTACCGGCGCCAAGACGTTGCATCTTGCCCGTACACAGCGTGCAATACAGCGAATGGCTTGCCTGGGTCGACGCCGGGAAACATTCCTGGCACAGCAGTGTGCCGCAAGCTACGCAATTCCAGCTTGCAGCCTTGTCCGCGTGATACACGCAATAATCTGTTGCCACGATGCTGCACCTTCCGACAAAATGATAACGAAGTAGCCAACATGATAACATTGACTATCGGCAATTACCATGTTGCCGTGATCATCGCTAGCGTCCATACCAGTAGCGCGCACGTTGCGTGCGCCAAGTGTTGACGTCGACCCGGTCGCCGAACGCGAGCATCACGGCGCCCTCCTCGTCCGTACGCACGCGGCGTATGCCCAGTTCACCATAGCGCGTCCAGACTGTGTCTTTCGGGTGGTGGTAGCGGTTCCTCCACCCCACCTGGAATACCGCCACCGCAGGATGTACCGCAGCGAGAAATGCCGCTGTCGACGAGGTGCCGCTGCCGTGGTGTGGCGCCAGCAGCACGTCCGCACGCAACTGGCCGGCGCCGCGCAGCAGCAGTTCCGTTTCTTGCGCCGCTTCGATATCGCCTGCCAGCAGGATCGCCGTGCGGCCATTCGTAATCCTTAGCGTGCAACTGCGCGCATTCGCCTTCAGCCCACGGTCGGCATAGCTGCCGGCTGCCGGATGCAGCATCTCGAAGCGCACGCCGTCCCACTCCCAATGCTGTCCCGCCGCACAATGAAAATATCGCCTCGCCGTCCGGACGATCGGGTGGCCAGCCGCCAGCGACGAGGCGACCCAGCCCACTTCCTGTTCGCCCAATACTGCCAGCGCGCCGCCGCTATGGTCAGTGTCGCTGTGACTGACCACCATCCCGTCAAGCCGTGCGATGCCACGCTGCCGAAGGTACGGCAAGATTACGCGGTTGCCGCCATTAGTCTCAGGGGTGTAGGCGGGGCCGGTGTCGTACAGCAGGCGGTGCTTATCCGTTTCTATCAAGACGGCCATGCCCTGCCCCACGTCAAAGGCGACGGCGCGCATTTCGCCCGGCGGCGGGCTTTCCGGGCGCGCTGACAGCAGCGGCAGCCAACAGGCCAGGCCAAGCCAGCGCAGCGGCCAGCCGCGAGGGGCCAGCATCCAGGCAGTTCCGGCGACGGCGAAGGCAAATATTGGCCAGCTTGGCGTTGGTGCGGCCCAGACTGCGAGCGGTTGCGCGGACAGCCACTGCAGCAAGCCGAGCAACGCTTCCAGCACCCAGTGGGCGCATTGCAGCACTGGCGCGGCCAAAGGGTCGGGCAAGACGCTGCCTGCCAAAGCGAGCGGGGTGACCAGCAGGCTGACGATAGGAATTGCGATGGCATTAGCCAGCGGGCTTACCAGTGAAACTTGCGAAAACAGGAGCATTGTCAGCGGGACCAGGCCGGCCGTGACGGCAAGCTGCGTCAGCGCGGCCAGGCGGAGATTCTCGCGTATGCCGGCCAGCCATGCTGCATTTCGCCAGCAGCCGGTCGCGGGTCCAGGCGCAACCGAGGCGGTGCTTGCTGGAGCAACCGCCTGCGCGCCCGCAGCTTCGGTGGCACCGGACAACGACATCCTGCCGGCCGTCGCATACAGGATCGCAGCGACTGCCCCAAACGACAGCCAGAATCCCGGCCACAATACCGCCCAGGGATCAAGGATCACGACCACGCCTGCCGCCAGCGCCAGTACGTGCGAAATCGCCGACACCCGGTCCAGCCACACCGCGATGGCGACCACCGCCAGCATGTACAAGGTCCGCTGCGCCGGAACCCCGAACCCTGCCAATGCGACATAGCCCCACGCGGCCAGGAAGCCCGCGATCACCGCCAGCCGCGCGGCTGGCATCAGCAACGGCAACTGCCATTCCGGCATGAAGAACGATTTCCGCCACAACCAGCCCACCACCCACGCGACCAGCCCAGCGATCATGGTGATGTGCAGTCCCGAAATGGAAACGAGGTGCGAAATGCCCGTGCGGCTGAAGACTTGCCAATCCTGCTGCGAGATCCCGCGCTGGTCGCCCATCGCCAGCGCAGCGATTACGCCGGCAAACCGTGCACCCGGCAGCGCGGCATTGATATGCTGGCGAATCGCATAGCGGGCGCGTTCAACCGCATTGTGCGCGCTCGGCACGAAACCGGACAGCCGCTCATTGTGCCCCTCGGCGCGCACATAGCCGGTAGCGCGGATGCCCTGCTCCAGCAGCCACAGCTCATAGTCGAACCCGAAAGGGTTGACGTTTCCATGTGGCCTCTGCAGGCGTAACGTCAAGCGCCAGCGCTCACCTGGCAGCAATTCCGGCGGCGGCGCAGCGTTGCCGCCTCGCGTCCCTGCGTACCAGGACAGCACAATGCGCGGCGGGACCGCCGACGGCGATTCAACGGCGAAATTGAAGCGTGTGCTGCCGTCCTGGCGGCTTGGCAGGCTGTCCACTGTGCCGACGATGTCAACGTCTTGCCCTTCGTCGGATTTCGCAAGCTCGTAGGACAGTGCAGCCTGCGCAATGAAAGCGGCCCAGGCGAAGCCCAGCAAAGCCCCCGCCGCCGCCGCAAGGCCCTTGCGAAAAAGGAAGAGGAAAGCGGCCAGGCGCTGCGGAACTTCCCGCGCCGCGCGCCGCATGAGCCACGCGCTGCCGGCTATGACAAGCATTGCACTGCATGCGCACGCCAATTGCTGGCCCGCTTCCGGCAATACTGCCTGCGCCTGGAGCCAGGCTACGCCGCCGATCAGGCCGAGGATTGCGCAGCGCATCTCCCCTCCCCGGCTGGCTGGCCGGTCAGGCGGCCATCAAGGCCCGCAAGCGCGGCATCACATCCAACGCATTTTGCGTCGTCGCCGCAGCG
>JBCNOP010000195.1:0-10078 GCA_039593775.1 Pseudoduganella sp. | reverse complement strand
CAGCGCTTCAACTTTGCCGCCACTGTCCTTGACGCCGAAGAAACGGGCCTTCAGGACGCGGGTATTGTTCATCACCAGCAGGTCGCCAGCCTGGAGCTGGTCGAGGATGTCGGTGAACTGGCGGTCGTGCAGGGTCTTGCCGTCCACGTGCAGCAAGCGCGATGCGCTGCGGTCCGGCAGCGGGAACTGCGCAATACGCTCTGGCGGCAGGTGGAAATCGAAATCGGATAGCGAATACATTGACGGACTACTAAAACTGTTGGGCAACCCTCTATTTTACGTCATTTGCTCAAATTTCACGCAAAATACGCCCGATCAGCGTGGCAAGTCTGCTTTGCGCTCAAATTCCGCGAGGTATTCCTTGAAAAATGTGCCGGGGCATTCGGCGGCGATGCGCAACCATTTCAGTTCCAGGTCAAGATAACGGTTGCCGCCATACAGGCTATAAGAGGCCAGCCGGCGCGCCGCGCCGCAGTCGCCCCGGCTGGCTCGCGCCTCAAGCGACGGAAGTTTGAGTGCAGGAATACCGTAGACGTGGTTGCCCTGGTCGTTTGGCAAATCCTCGCTCGCCCAGTCAAGCGCCTGCTCACGCGCGGCTGGCGGCAGGCTGGCAAATTCCGCTGTGCGGACCAGGCGCGCAAAGTATTGCTGGACGGGCAGCTCGTCAGCGGCGGCGACATCGACCGGCGCACCGCGCAATATCATCATCCGATAGAACTGGATCCGGTCGTCCGTGGGCAGTTGCGGCACGGGCGCCATGGCCCGCGGCGGGCGCCAGAACTGCTCGCGCAAAGCCATGCGCGCAGCCTTGTTCGCCGCCAGCGATGAGCTTTCCGTGCCGCGGCTGATGTAGAAATCGAGCGCAGCGAAGGCACAGAACGCAGCGCCGCAAATCACCACCGCACCGTTCAGGCATAGCGAACGCAGGTCAGGCCTCATCGTCTTTCAGTTAGAATCCAAGCCTGGTGTTTATACCATGCCCAACATGCCGGAAACGAAGCCGCTCGCCAAAACCAAAAAACCAGCCGCCACTACCGAAAGCAAGCTTGCCAAGCTTGGCCTGCGCACGGACATGGACCTGGTGCTGCACCTGCCCATGCGTTATGAGGATGAGACGGAAGTCCTGACGATCCGTGAGGCCTGCCTGCGCGGCGGTGAAGTGTCGCAGGTGGAAGGCGTGGTCACCTCCAACGAAATCGCCTATAAGCCGCGGCGCCAGCTGCTGGTGCATATCGCCGACGAAACGGGCGACGTCCAGCTTCGCTTCATGAACTTCTACGGAAGCCAGGTCAAGCAACTGGCCGAGGGCACCCGCGTGCGGGCACGGGGCGAAGTACGGCATGGCTTCTTCGGCGCCGAGATGGTGCACCCGGCCTACAAGATCGTGAACGAAGGCGCGCCGCTGCCGACTTCCCTCACGCCGGTTTACCCATCCGGCGAAGGCTTGTCGCAACTGGTATTGCGCCGCGCGATTGCCGACGCGATGAAGCGCGTGGACTGGACCGACACCCTGCCGCCGGAAATCCTCAAGGCCATGCGTCTGCATCCGCTCGAATCCGCGGTACGCACCCTGCATTACCCGCCGGCCGAGATCGACGAGAATGCGCTGATCGAGCGTACCCACCCGGCCTGGACCCGCGTGAAGTTCGATGAATTGCTGGCGCAACAGCTCTCGCTGAAACGGGCGCAGCGCGCGCGCCGCGCCAAGGGCGCGGCAGTGCTGGGCAAGGCCGGCTCCTTGTCGTCCGCCTTCGAGTCTTCGCTGCCGTTCAAGCTGACGAAAGCGCAGCAGCGCGTGCTGAAGGAAATCCGCGCCGATATCAAACAGCCTTACCCGATGCAGCGCCTGCTGCAGGGCGACGTCGGCAGCGGCAAGACCATCGTGGCCGCGCTGTCGGCCGCGCAGGCCATCGACAGCGGCTACCAGGCCGCCCTGATGGCGCCGACCGAAATCCTGGCCGACCAGCATTTCCGCAAGATCGCCGCCTGGCTCGAACCGCTGGGCGTGAAGGTCGCATGGCTGACCGGCAGCCTTAAAAAGAAGGAAAAGGAAGCCGCCTACGCACTGGTGGAATCCGGCGAAGCGCAACTGGTGATCGGCACCCACGCCATCATCCAGGACACTGTACAGTTTGCAAAGCTCGGCCTTGTGATCGTGGACGAGCAGCACCGCTTCGGTGTCGGCCAGCGCCTGACCTTGCGCAACAAGGGCAATGGCGACAACGTGCCGCACCAGCTGATGATGTCCGCTACGCCGATCCCGCGCACGCTGGCCATGACCTACTACGCCGACCTGGAAGTGTCGGTGATCGACGAACTGCCGCCAGGCCGAACGCCGATCGTCACCGCCGTGGTCGACCAGAATCGCCGCGACGAGGTGATCGCCCGCGTGCATGCTGCCGCACTGGAAGGCCGCCAGGCTTACTGGGTCTGCCCGCTGATTGAAGAATCGGAAGCGCTGCAATTGCAAACCGCGACCGAGACCTACGAGACCCTGGCCGCTGCCCTGCCCGACCTGCGCGTCGGCCTGGTACACGGCCGCCTGAAGCCGGCCGAAAAGGCGGAAGTAATGGACGCCTTCGCTGCCGGCGAGATCCACGTTCTTGTCGCAACCACCGTGATCGAGGTTGGCGTCGACGTGCCGAATTCCTCGCTGATGGTGATCGAGCACGCCGAACGCTTCGGCCTGTCGCAACTGCACCAGTTGCGCGGCCGCGTTGGCCGCGGCTCGGCAGCGTCGGTCTGCCTGCTGCTGTATCAAAGCCCGCTCGGCCCTGTCGCCAAGCAGCGCCTGATGACGATGCGCGAAACCACCGATGGTTTCGAGATCGCGCGGCGCGACCTGGAGATCCGCGGCCCCGGCGAATTCCTGGGCTCGCGCCAATCCGGCCAGGCCATGCTGCGCTTCGCCGACCTGGAGACGGATGGCTGGCTGGTCGACCAGGCGCGCGACCTGGCACACGCACTGCTGCACGAAGCAACGCCCGCCAACCAGGCCACGGTGGAAGCCCACCTGGAGCGCTGGCTCGGCGGCCGCGAAGAATTCCTGAAGGTTTAACGCGCCGGCTGCTCGAAAATGCAGCCGACGTAGCTTTGCACGACTACTTGCATCCGGTCGACATTGCCGATCTGGCCCGGGAAGCGGGCTGCCGTCTGGTTCGCACACAGGTCGGAGCGCTGGTGCAGGCGGTCGATACACTCCGACTCAGACAGGCCGTACTTGTTGCGCGCGCAGGACTTTTCCAGTTTGCGGCCCATGTCCTTCAACATGCTGACGTCGGCGCCGGAGACCTGCAGCACCGCATTCGCGACCGCCTCGCCGGAGTCGGGCTTCTGTTCAGTTTCGGCGACTTGTACCTCTTCCGGTTCGGCTGCTTGCCGCCGGCGTTCGATCACTGTGGTCAAGCCCCATCCCAGCGCAACCAGCACGGCAACCTTCGCTACCAGGCCAAGGTTCCAGCCATGCTTGACCGGAACCGGTTCAGGCGCTGCCCGCATACGCTCGCGCATGCGCGAATCCGGCAACGCTTCCGCCGGGCCGCCGGCCTTGGCATAGCAAACGCCGCAGGCGGGGCACTGCCATTCGGGATTAGCGGCGTCCTTCGGGCGCACATGGCTGCATTTCGGGCAAATAGTCGTTTTATCCATCTTCGCTTGCGCGTTGCGCCTGTCAGTTTTTACTTGTCGGGGTTGCGACCAGGGATTCAACTTCAGCGGTCAAGGAGATGATGCGGGGCACGCCATTGACCAACGCGATCTCGGCCTTCTGCTTGCTGAGTGATTCCATGCGCTCTCCCGGCAGCAGCACCACTTCTTTCGCGACGTCGCGCGCTGTAGCGCTGTGGCCATTGGCGGCCAACGATACTTCGCGGTTGCTGACTTCATAGGTCGACTGGAGTTGCACGCTCCATAGGCCTTCCAACATGGCCTTGTACTCGTTCACGCTCATGCGCGACAAGCCGCCACCCCTGCCCGGCATCGAGACCATGATCATCGCGTTCGGTGCGAAATTGGCCATCAGGCGGTTGGCGTCGTGGCGCTGGACCGAAGTTTCCACGTCCCCCATCACTGTGAGCACTTCGGCTTCGGTAAGCCGTTTACCACTGCACGCGACAGTGGCGGCAATTACAGTGATGATTATTGCAATCTTTTTCATATACGCAATGATACATTATGTGACACGTGTCGCATAAACTCCTTGCCTTCGTGCGACACATGTCGCACAATGCTGTCATACGTCACAAGGAGCCCCCCATGGCCATTCCATCCATTACCGAATTAACGCTGCTCAAGGCACTTTGGAAACAGCATCCGCTTAGCGCCCGTGAAATCCATGAACGCGTCGAGGAGGAGTTGGCCTGGTCCTACTCGTCGACGCGTAAAACCCTGGAGCGAATGCTGGAGAAAGGCATGATCAGCCTGCATTCCGCCCATGGCATGAACGTATACGCGCCAGTACTCGAAAAGGTTGAAACGCTGGCTGCATTTGCCCACGATTTCAGCCACCGCGTGATGGAAATGAATGCGCCGCTGCCGGTAAACATGTTCACCGGCTCCAAGCTGGTCAACCAGAGCGAGCTGAAAGAGCTGGAACAGTTGCTGAGCGAATGGCCGGAAGATAAGGAGTAAGGCAATGTTCGCCCTGGTTTTCCTGCAAGCCAGCATTGCCAGCTTGCTGGTCGGCGCCTGCGCCTGGCTCTTGCTTCACTTTGCTGCCCGCGCCTGGCCGGCGCTTGAAGCACGACGCGCGCCCTGGCTGCTGGCTGTCGCCGCGGTTGCGGGCACCCTGGCGCTGGGGTTGCTGCCCGGCGCAGCGCGCCTGAGCATCGTTCCCACCGTTGAACTGCCAGCCGTTCTATCCTCCGCCAGCCAATCCGATGCCGGCGCCCGTGACGCCTCGCCCGGCGGCAATGACGGCGAAGACGCCGCATTCGACGGCCATGGCGCAGCCCCCACGCAGCCAGCGCCCGCACTCCTCTGGCTGGGGTACTCCTGGCTCACCCTCTACTGCGCCGGCCTGGCCGCGGCAGCAGCACGCTGGCTGCAAGCCAACCGCCGCCTCGCTGCCCTGATTTCTGCCTCGCAGCCGCTGGACCGTTTCGACTTGGCCGCCCATCCCGGCTTCGCCAGCCTGAACCGCGAACTGCCGGAGGTACGTGAAATCGAGGCGCCCATCGCCCCCATGCTGGCCGGCCTGCTCCACCCTGTCCTGCTGCTGCCGCGCCACCTGCGCGAGTTCGACCCGGTCCAACAACGCCTGGTCATCGAACACGAACTGACCCACCTCGACCGCCGCGACCCGCTGTGGGTGCATGCCAGCTTCCTGCTGCAAGCCATCCAATGGTTCAATCCCATGGTGGCCCGCCTGGGCCAGCGCATGGCGTGGGCGCAGGAACTTGGCTGCGACCGCACTGTATTGCAAGGCCGCCCCGCCACGCAGCGCCGCGCCTATGCCAACGCGCTGCTCGCGCAAATGCGGATGCAGGCCATGCCCGGCCATGGAACGGCCCTCGCTTTCGGTGGGCGCGTGGCAGACGCTGTCGCCTCCCGCATCGGAATGATCCGCGACGGCGTCCCCGCCATGCCACACGTCGTTGCAAACGCTTTGGGCTGGGCAGCAATGCCGGCGCTTCTGGCCGCCAGCGTACTGCTGCAACCGGCCCTGGCATGGCGCCTTGAAGCTGCGACACCCGGCAGCGCCGCCGCCGCAATGCCCGCCGCGCAGGCCTCAGCGCAGTCCGCCTCCGCCAAAGCCACCCTGCCCCGCTGGCAAGCTCCGATGGACCGGCTGCGCGTCAGCGCCTTCTTCGGCATCCTGCACGCGCCAACGGGCCGCCAGCATGGCGGCATGGACTTCGCCGCCCGCACCGGCACGCCCATCGTCGCCCCAGCCGACGGCATCGTCATCGCCTCAACGAACAGCTACATGGGCGAGGACAAGTGGGGAGAACTGATCGCCATCGAACACGCCAACGGCCTGCGTTCCCTGTACGCCCACATGGACAAGCGCCTGGTGAAGGAAGGTGAACGCGTCGTCGCCGGCCAGCAGATCGGCACCGCCGGCGCCAGCGGCAAAGCCACCGGCCCGCACCTCCACATGGAAGTCAGCCGCGATGGGCAGAACATCGACCCGCAACTCCTGCTTGGCAACCTTGAAGCCAACGCCACCCGCACCGCGCTGCAGCGCCTGAAAACCAGCCGCTCAAGCTAACCATCCCCGCCGCCACTAAGCAGATGCCGCGCGCAGCCCGGCAGTGGCGGCGCTCGCCCTGAGGAACCGCAATGAAAAACACAATATTCATGCTGGCCGCCGCGCTGGCAGCCCAAGCCGCGCCCGCACAGCCCGTCGTCGAGATCAAATCGGCACGCCTCGACCAGCGCAAGGAAGATACCGCCAGCACCGTCGTGCTGACCCGAGAAGAGCTGGCCGCAAACGGCGACCGGACCGTGGCCGACGCCCTGCGCCGCCTGCCCGGCATCACCATCAGCGACAGCGCCGGGATCCGCATGCGCGGCCTGGGCAAGGGCTACACGCAGGTCCTGCTGAACGGCCAGCCCGCCCCCAACGGCTTCTCACTGGACAGCCTGCCGCCGGAGGTGATCGAGCGCGTCGAGGTGCTGCGCAGCGCGTCCGCCGTGCTGGGAACGCAAGGCATCGCAGGCAGCGTCAACATCGTTTTGCGCAAATCAGCCAGCCGCAGCACGCAGGAAATGCAGCTCGGGATGGATAACGTGCACGGCGCATGGTCGCCGCGCGTCACCGCGCAATCCAGCGGCAAGGCTGACGGCTGGTCGCACAATGCCAGCGCCGTGCTATCACGCAGCAACACGCCCGCCGACCGCACCATCACCGACAGCGCGCCCGGCATGCGGCGCACTATCCGTTCGCAGGAAGACAACGTCGGCGAATCGCTCAACCTCAGTCCGCGGCTGAACTGGACGAGCGCAAATGGCGACAGTTTCGCGCTGCAAACCATTGCCACCGTCAATCAGCGCGACATCAAATACCGCTCGCAGGAGGAGGTGCTGCTCGGCGAGTCAGGCGACTTTGCCGCTGTGCGCAGCCGCTTCCATATGCGCGGCTATTTCCTCCGCAGCGAGCTGACGTGGCAACCCGGCGGAGGGCAATGGGAGCTCAAGCTGGGCGGCAGCACAGCCCCGCGCGACACCGATTTCGATTTCTCCGGCTTGCCGCTGGCCGGGCCTGGCCCAACCGTGCGCCACGTAGATGGCGATATCCGCGAACACGGCTTCAACTACGGCGGCAAATATTCCCAACCGCTTGGCAATGGCCACGCCCTGGTGGCAGGCTGGGACGGCTCCTCCCTGCAGCGCAGGCAAACCCGCGTCGAGCACGAGTACAACCACACCGGCGCGCTCAATTTCCTGCGCGACGACCGCTACGACGGCCGCATCGAACGGCTGGCTGCCTTCGCGCAGGACGAATGGAAGCACGGCGCCGACTCCTGGTCCGCCGGCCTGCGCTGGGAAACCATGCGCACTGAAGCGCACGGCCGCAACGCCGCCTCCGTGCGCCAGCGCAGCAGCGTCGCCAGCCCCGTGCTCGAATGGATGCGCAAGCTGCCCGGTGATAGCCAATTGCGCCTTGGCGCCAGCCGCAGCTACAAGGCGCCCAATATGCTGGACCTGATCCCGCGCCGCTTCACGTCGGACAATAACAACAGCCCGACCAATCCAGACACCCAGGGCAACCCGGCCCTGCGCCCCGAACTGGCATGGGGTCTCGACGCCGGCATCGACTATTACTTCTCCAAGGACAGCCTGCTCAGCGCCAGCATCTATGCACGCGATATCGACAATGTGATCCTGCCCACGCTGTACCGCGATGGCGAACGCTGGGTCAGCATGCCGGCCAACCACGGCGGTGCGCGCGTGCACGGCCTCACGCTGGAGTTGCGCATGCCGCTCACGGCGTCGATCTCGGTGCGCGGCAACGCCACATTCAACCGTTCGCGCCTGGACGGCGTGCCCGGCCCCGACAACCGGCTCGCCGCGCAAACGCCGCTGAGCGGCAGCGCAGCCCTCAGCTACAAGCGCAGCGCACTGACGCTGGATGCAGAGTTCTCCTACGAAGCAGGCGGGCCAAGCCGCGATTCGGCTACCTTCGTTTCAACTGCGCCGTACCAGCGCAAGCTGGACTTGCGCGCCACCTGGAAGCTGTCGCCGCGCCAGGAAGTCCGGCTCGCCCTGTCCGACGTGCTGCACCCAGACCGCGCCAGCAACGACAGCTATGAGGGCCCGGACTGGCGCCAAACCACCATCAGCACGCGCGGCGGCACGGCGCTGCGGCTCAACTACAAGCAAAACTTCAACTAACAAAAGAAATATTGCCTGTTCCCTACGAATTTGCCAGGTTACACATTGTTATGCGAAACTCGCGCGCTATGCCAAAGATCACCAACATCCTCCTGATGGCCATGCTGGCCGCCGCCAACATCTTGCAAACCGCTGCCGCGATGCCTGAGCCATTGGACATCCCGCCACCGCAGGAAGAGAAAGAACCGAAAGACTCGCTCCTTCAACAATGGCGCCTGCCGTTGGAAGGAGGCCGCGTCAGCAGCTTCTTTGGCGCCGCACGCGGACGCCGCGCGCATGGCGGCATCGACTTCTCCGTGCCGCACAACACGCCAGTGATGGCGACCAATGACGGCACCGTGGTCGCTTCCGGCATGGGCTATCTGGGCGATCGCAAATACGGCAATGTGGTGGTGATCGAACATGAAGGCGGCCTGCGCTCGCTGTACGCCCACCTGAACAAGCGCAATGTGAGCGTCGGCGACAGCGTGACTGCCGGCGAATTGATCGGCCTCTCTGGCGCCACTGGACGCGCCACCGGCCCGCACCTGCACCTGGAGGCTTATCAGGACGGCACCCGCATTGACCCGAACCGCTTCATGCTGGCCAACCTGGAAGACAACGCCCTGCCATCGGCCATGCACGCCAAGCGCACCGGTGTTGAAGAAGTGCCGCCAGCGCCGCACAAAGCCGGCAAAGGCCGCAAAGCTGCGCGCGACGCCAGCGACAAGCCTTCGAAAAAGAAAACGCAGGTAGCGCAGAAGTCCGGCAAGTCCCGCCGTCACGCTTAAGCCGCTGGCCACCCGCCTCAGTTCAGAGGCAGAGATAAATGCGGTTGGCCAGGTCCAGCATGAAGGCCGGCTGCAAATAAGCCATGAACGCCAGCGCCAGCACGGCTGCACCCAGCGCCCACAGGCCGATGCGGAGCAGCCGCTGTTTCATGTCAGGCCACCTTCAGGTTTGCTTCGCTGCGAGACAGCGGGCGCTCATCGATCGGCAGGTTGGCCAGGCCGGCAAAGATGCCCAGCCCCAGCGTAATCCCCCACACCACGTCATAGCTGCCAAGTTTGTCGAACAGGTAGCCACCCAGCCAGACGCCGATAAAGCTGCCCACCTGGTGCGACAGGAACACCACGCCGGCCAGCATCGACATGTGCTTCAAGCCGAACACGCCGGCGATGATGCCATTGGTGAGCGGCACCGTAGCCAGCCACAGGAAGCCGATGGCCGCTGCGAACAGGTAGACCGACCACTGCGACAGTGGTGCCAGCAGGAACAGGCCAATCACTACCGAACGCGCGAAGTAGATTGAAGAAAGCAGGTAGCGCTTCGGCATGCGCCCACCCAGCTGGCCGGCGGTGAAGGAGCCGAAAATGTTGAACAGGCCAATCAGCGCCAGCGCCATCACCGCCACGCCAGGAGTCGCGATGCCTTTGTCCTTCAGGTAGGCCGGCAAGTGCGCGCCGACAAAGACCAGTTGGAAGCCGCACACGAAATAGCCTGCCACCAGCAGCAGGAAAGAACGGTTGCCGACCGCTTCGCGCATCGCCTCGCCCACGCTCTGGTGGGCGCCGCCAGCCGCCACTTCATGTTTCGGCTCGCGCATGAAGGACGTCATGGGAATCATCAGCAGGAATACCACGCCTGCCAGGGCGTAGAAGGCGTGCTGCCACCCGATCGCGGAAATCAGCTGCTGCTCAACGGGCATCATCAGGAACTGGCCGAAGGAGCTGGCCGCACCCGAAACGCCGAAGGCCCAGGA
>JBCNOP010000194.1:0-10293 GCA_039593775.1 Pseudoduganella sp. | reverse complement strand
ATCGATTCCGTTGAACCGATCTACGGCCTGGTCGTCCTGGGCCTCGTGCATCCGTCGAAAGTGAAGCGCAATGCCGACGCCAGGGCCGGCGACGTGCTGGTGCTGGGCAAGCCGCTCGGCGTGGGCGTCCTGTCCGCAGCGCTGAAAAAAGGCGTCCTGGGCGACGAAGGCTACAAGGCCATGATCGACAACACCACCAAGTTGAACAAGCCGGGCAAGGCCCTGTCCGAACTACCGGGCGTGCACGCACTGACCGACGTCACCGGTTTTGGCCTGCTGGGCCACCTGCTGGAGCTGGCGCGCGGCGCCAAGCTGACCGCCAAGCTGAATATGTCGCAGATCCCGCTGCTGCCGGGCGTTGAGAAGCTTGCGCACGATGGCTTCTTCACCGGCGCTTCCGGCCGCAACTGGGATGCTTACGGCAAGGACGTGCTGCTGTCGCCTAACATCACCCAGCCGCAACACACCCTGCTGACCGACCCGCAAACCTCGGGCGGCCTGCTGGTGTCCTGCGATCCATCAAGCGTGGACGAAGTGCTGGCCCTGTTCCGCAGCCACGGTTTCGAACACGCCGCCGCGATCGGTGAAATGACCACCGGCGAAGCGCGCGTACAAGTCGCTGCCTGATGACGGCGGTAAGCCTTATCGGCCTCGCAACGGCGCTGGTTGTCGTTGCGGGGCCGCTGGCGCTCTGGCTGGCAGGCTGGTTCAGGCCCTCACGCCCGGACCAAGCGCCGCCAGCGCACTGGGACTGGAAACTCACCCTGATGTCGGCCTTGCTCTACGTGCTGGCATTCAACCTGACCTTCTTCATCCAGGAACTATTTTTGGTGCTGCCGAAGGCTTTCACGCCTGGACTGCGGCCAACCCTGTTCCACAACAACCATAGCTGGGAAGGCATTAGCCCGCTGGCCAGCCTGTTCCAGGGCACTGGCGCAATTGCTACGCTGGCAAGCGGGATCGTTTGCGCCCTTCTGCTGCGGCGCGGCAGCGGCCGGCCTGCGGCAATCAGCCTGTTCCTGTTCTGGATGGGCTTTAGCGGCATTTTCATGGCGCTCCCACAAATCGTCATTGGCGCCATCAGCAGCCAAAGCGACCTTGGCATGTTCATGGGCTACTTTGAGTTGGGAGCCAGCGCCAAGGCCGCCCTGGCGTTGATCGCCATGGTCCTCATTCCTTGCGCCGCGGAGTGGTTGCGGAGCTTGCTGTCTCGAGAACGCCGGGAGGACGTGTTCAGGATCGTTACGCTTCCCGCCTTGCTTGCCCTTCCGTTCATCACCTTATTCCGGATGCCGCGGGAATGGATCGAAGTGCTGATGGTGCCGTCCGTGGTCACTTTCATTGGCGTCGCGTGGATACAGGCCGGTTCGTGGCGCGCGCGGCCTGCTGCCGATCACGCCCGCGCGGCGAGCACGTCGCTCGCGTGGCCGCTCAGCCTGGTGCTATGCCTGCTCCTGCTGTTCCAGCTTGTACTTCGACCGGGTATCCACTTTTATTGAGCTCTTTTCAAGAATTCAAAAGAGGTTGCTATTTGGCAATTCGCGTCCTATGATGAAGCCATACCAGCTCCCCTCTTCGCGCTATGCAGCTCCATGAGCACCATGCCGTCCCGATCCGCAAGGGACCGCCGCGGCCACAAGACGCGCTAGCCCCCTTCGTGGCTTCCGCCAGCTCGTTTGACATGACGAGCGAGGACGATATCGGCGATGCGCTGACCCTCCTTGCCGCAAGCGGCGACGCGATTTCGATGTATGCTCCCGGCAGCCGCGAGCCGGTCCTGGGGCGCATCCTGTCAGTCGATCCTGAGTTGCCGCATTTTGTGATGGAGTTGAACGAGGGTTCTGTCCTGCAGCCTGGCAAAGTCACCTTCGTCAGCTGGCTGCGCACCGCGAAGCTGCAGTTCCGGCTATCCAGCCAGGAATGGAGTTCCGTCCCCGGTAAGCCGCACCTGATCCCAATGACATTCCCCGAAGCGTGCACGGTACTGAACCGGCGCGCCTCGGAGCGGGTGGAGACTCCGTTGGGGACTACCCTCATGGCCTCCTTCGAATTGATCAAGCATACCTACGAGCTGCCGATTTACGATCTTTCGCTAGGCGGCGTGGGCCTGCGCTGTTCGAAACTGCAGGCGAAAGGCTTGTTCAAAGGGCGCAAGATTCCCGGCGTGGTGTTGGAACTGGGGCCGGAAATCGAGATCGCCACCGAACTGGAAATCCGCTTCACCCGCAGCCTGCGCTCCTTCCTGCTGGGCGAACAGCTCCATCTTGGCTGCAAATTCCTCAACATGACGCCGGAGGCCGCCGCGCAACTCGCCGAGCAGATGGCGCTTATTTCAGGAAGCGGAAAGTAGGCTCGATGTTCTTCGAGTGAAGGAAGTTGACGATGTCTTCCAGCGTCGCGTCCTTCAGCAGCAAGCCATCCGCTGCGACGCTGGCGGGGGTGCCGCTCGCAGGGACCCGCGGCGCAGGCTGGGCCGCGCCTCCAGCGGACTGGCGCAGTTGATCCAGCGCTTGCACAAACTGCGCGGGTGCGATGCTTTCCAACCCTTCCAGCAACGCGACCTGTCCCGCTTCAGGCGGCTGCATGTCGAGCCCTTCGTCGCCCGCAAAGGAAGCGCCCATGCCGGGATGGATAAAGGCCGCCCACTTGCCGGTAGCCTGGTTCAGGAATGGCGGCAGCGGGTCGGGCGCCACGCCTGCACCGGCGTCGGCCTCCGCGCAAACCAGCCTCGCGAATTCCTGCGCTTGCGCCGCCGCCACCGGCTGCTCCAGCGACAGCCAGAGCCCGAACGCGCCCGCGCCGGAAATGCTCACAGCAGGAGCAGGCAGCCCCAGCTCCGCCTGCAAGGCATTCGCCACCGAGCACAGACGCTCCCAGTGCCCCGCCTCGCCATCCCCCGCCAGCTTCTTGAAGGACAAGCAAATGCTACGGGTGCCGCCGTCGGATGGCGCGCGATAAAGTCGGCTCAATTCTGCATTCAGCTTTTGCATCGGAATTCCGCAATCAAAACATCGGGGTCGTTATTCTGTCACAGACAGCGGCGCATGCACGGGAGTCTGGTGCAGGATCACGCGGCTGTAGGTGTCCTGCACGCCCGCGCGGTCGCGCAAGGTATCGATCAGGCGCAGCAAATGGGCCTGGTCCTTGCAGGCAACGCGCAGCAAGCCATCGTAGTTCCCGGTCAGCAGCGCCACTTCCAGCACACCCGGAATGGTCTTCACGATTTCCTCGAATTCGTGGGTATTGGTGCCCGACTTCAGTTTGATGTCGATATAGGCTTGAAGGTGCAGGCCGAGGGCAGCGTGGTCAATGCGCGCCTCGAATCCGAGGATAGCGCCCTCTGCCACCAGGCGCCGCACGCGGTCGGCCACCGTGTTCGCGCTGAGGCTCACGCGCTCACCTAAATCCTTAAAACTTATCCTCGCATCATCGCGCAAAAGTCCGATTATTTCTCGATCAATCTTATCCATACCCGATTTTTCCTCGTCAAGTTATGCATTTTATCAGCATAAAGCGCGAAAACATCGCAATTTTCTGTTGAGATTTTTTCTTGACAAGGCCATTTCCAGTACCTTACATTGGTCGACATGACCTCGCATCTGCACATTTCTGCACACCTGCCAGGCGCCCTATCCCTAGGGGCGCTACTACTGGCACGCGCCTGATTTTCCCCTAGCAGTACCCCGTCGGCCGCCCTTGCGCCACGTCCCGGTTTCCAAAAATTTGAAAAACACAGGAGTATCACCATGATGTTGAAGAACCCTGCCGCGAAATATCGTCCATACCCGACCGTCGGCTTGACCGACCGCACCTGGCCAAACGCCGTCATCTCCAAGCCGCCAATCTGGATGAGCACCGACCTGCGCGATGGCAACCAGGCGCTGATCGAGCCAATGAGCGTGGAAAAGAAAATCAAGTTCTTCGAATTGCTGATCAAGGTGGGCCTGAAGGAAATCGAAGTGGGCTTCCCTTCCGCCTCGCAGACCGATTTCGATTTCGTGCGCAAGCTCATTGAAGAGGACCGCATTCCGGACGACGTCACCATCATCGTGCTGACCCAGGCGCGCGAAGAACTGATCCGCCGCACTGTGGAATCGTGCATCGGCGCCAAGCGCGCGATTGTGCATATGTATAACTCCACCGCACCGGTGTTCCGCAAAGTGGTGTTCGGCGCCACCCGCGAAGAGATCACCGCCATCGCCACCTCCGGCACCAAGCTGGTAAAAGAACTGCTGGCCCAGCACCCGGAAACCGACTGGACCTACGAATACACGCCGGAGTCCTTTTCCACCACCGAACTGGATTTCGCCAAGCACATCGTGGACGCGGTCTCCGCCGTCTGGCAGCCGACCCCGAACAAGAAGATGATTGTCAACCTGCCGGCCACCGTCGAATGCTCGACCCCGAACGTGTACGCCGACCAGATCGAATGGATGTCGCGCAAGCTGGAACGCCGCGACTCCATCATCATCTCGGTGCACCCGCATAACGACCGCGGCACCGGCATCGCCGCCGCCGAATTTGCTGTGATGGCCGGCGCCGAGCGTGTTGAAGGCTGCCTGTTCGGCAATGGCGAGCGCACCGGCAACGTCGACCTGGTGACCCTGGCCCTGAACCTCTACACGCAGGGCGTGCATCCTGGCCTGGACTTCTCCGACATCGACTCCGTGCGCAAAGTGGTTGAAGAATGCAACCAGTTGCCGGTGCACCCGCGCCATCCATACGTCGGCGACCTGGTCTTCACCGCCTTCTCCGGCTCGCACCAGGACGCGATCAAGAAAGGCTTCGCCAAGCAGCAGGATGGCGCGCCTTGGGAGATCCCATACCTGCCGATCGACCCGCAAGACCTGGGCCGCAGCTACGATGCCGTCATCCGCGTCAACAGCCAATCCGGCAAAGGCGGCATGGCCTACCTGCTGGAACAGGATTACGGCCTCGAACTGCCGCGCCGCCTGCAGATCGAATTCAGCCGCGCGGTGCAGAAAGTGGCCGACCAGACCGGCCTGGAAATCACGTCCGAAGGCATCTACCAGATCTTCGAAAGCGAGTACCTGACCCAGGCCACGCCTTACGCCTACGTATCGCACAAGATGGTGGAAGACAGCTCCAGCGACGAGCCGGTGCAGATCGACATCGGCCTGCTGCACAACAAGGCTTCGATGTCGCTGCAGGGCGGCGGCAATGGCCCGATCGATGCGTTTGTCGATGCGCTGGGCCTGGACGTCACGCTGATGGACTACCACGAACACGCCATCGGCCATGGCGCCAACGCCAAGGCGGCCTGCTACGTCGAACTGCGCCTCGATGGCGGCCCCACCCTGTTCGGCGCCGGCATCGACAGCAATATCGTCACCGCCTCGTTCAAGGCCGTACTGAGTGCCATCAACCGCCAGATCGCGCTCAAAGCCGAAGCCTCGGCTAGCATCGCACAAGCCGCGGCCTGAGCGGTTTTTCATTCGGGGATGGCCGAAGCGCCGTCCCCGTTTTTGTCTCCTTGCGGCATCTACCTATACTGGTAAATCGTTTTCCTCGCCGCCGGAAGGAGCAGCCATGCGCATTGCCAACCTGAAGATCGGGGCCCGCCTGGGCCTTTGTTTCGCGATTGTATTCGCCTTGATGGCAATGCTGATCGCAGTGAGCAGTCAGCGGCTATCGAGCATCGGCGAGCTGAGCTCCACGATCATCGACAAAGACTGGGTCAAGGCCGATGCCGCGGCCACGGTGGCCGCCACCACGCGCGCCAATGCAGCGCTTGTCCTGCAACTTCTGCTGGTAACCGATGCCGCGCAATCCGCGGAATTACGCAAGCAGGTCGACAAGAACAAGGCCATCATCACTGAGGCGCTGGCCACGCTCGATAAACTGGTCTATCGCCCCGAAGGCCGCGAGCTGCTGGCACAGGTGGGCAAGGAACGCAGCGCCTACGTCCAGTCCTTCAGCGGCGTGCTCAAGCTGCTCGCGGAAGGCCAGCGCGAACAGGCTACGCAACGCGCGATGTCGGAAACCATGCCGCGCCTGGCCACACTGCAGGCTACTGTTGAAAAGCTCGCAGGCCTGCAGGACAGCATCGTCACTGCCAACGGCGCCGAAATCAAGCAGCACATCAGCTCTGCCAAAGTGATGATGGCGGCGCTTGGACTGGCGGCGCTGGTGCTGGGCGTCGCATGTGCGTACTGGGTGACGCGTTCGATCACGCGTCCGATCAATTACGCGCTGCAGGTGGCACGCACCGTCGCTTCGGGCGATCTGACCAGCCAGATCAAGACTCACACGCAAGACGAAGCTGGCCAGTTGCTGCTGGCCCTGCGCGAAATGAACGACGCCCTGTCGCAGATCGTCGGCCAGGTACGGACTGGAACGGTGGCAATTGTTTCGGCCTCCGGCGAAATCGCCACCGGCAATATGGACCTCTCGGCGCGCACCGAGAGCCAGGCCTCGGCGCTGGAGGAAACCGCATCGTCGATGGAAGAACTGACATCCACCGTCAAGGCGAACGCGGACAACGCACGCGAAGCCGACAAGCTGGCCAACTCCGCCTCCTCCATCGCCCAGCGCGGCGGCGAAGTGGTGTCGCAAGTGGTAACAACCATGGGCTCGATCAATGATTCCTCGCGCAAGGTCGTGGACATCATCTCGGTGATCGACGGCATTGCGTTCCAGACCAATATCCTGGCCTTGAACGCGGCGGTGGAAGCGGCGCGCGCAGGCGAACAAGGCCGCGGTTTCGCTGTAGTGGCCAGCGAAGTGCGCAACCTCGCTGCCCGCTCGGCAGGCGCCGCAAAAGAGATCAAGGAGCTGATCTCCAGTTCGGTGGAACAGGTAGAAGCCGGTGCCAAACTGGTCGCGCAGGCAGGCGCCACGATGGAAGAAGTCGTGTCGGCCGTAGAGCGCGTGACCGGCATCGTCGCCGAAATCTCGCTCGCCACACGCGAGCAAACAGACGGCATTGAGCAGATGAACACGGCCATCATGCAGATGGACCAGACCACGCAGCAGAATGCGGCCTTGGTGGAACAGGCGGCGGCGGCCGCCGCCGCCATGAGCGACCAGGCCGCCGGGCTGGAAAACCTGGTCAGCCAGTTCCGCCTGTCCGGCGATGCGGCTGGCGGCCCGCGCCGGGCCCTGGCTGCGCAGCCGCGCAACGCGCCACGCCTGGCAAGCCCGCGCAACGCATAAATCATTTCCGCATGGAAACCGACTGATGTATAATCGTGAACTTATAAACTGAGCAACAGGAAAATCACGCAAGTGAGGGTCCAGAAGCGGCCTGTGATTTCGCAAATTGTTGCTCAGACAATGCCCGAAGTAGCGTGCTTGGCGCTGCGAACAGCCTCGGGTAACTCATCAGCTTTGCCTCGAAATCAGCCTTAATGCCGACGTTGTCCGTGTTTCGAATGCGGTTGTGTCAGCTCGATTATTACGAATGATTTATAAAAATGAAACTGTCACTTAATATCTTCCAAAAAGTCCTGATCACCCTGCTCGTGGTAACCCTCGTGCCGCTGTTTGCCCTTTGGTACTTGGGTAACTCTTCTGCTGAAAAAGAGCTGACCGCGAAGATTTCGGAAAACCTGGTGGCCACCACCGACACCGTGGCGACCGGCGTTAACGGCTGGGACGAGACCAATATGCGCGCCATGCGCCAAGCGGCTCGCCTGGACGACATCATTTCCATGAACAATGCGCGCCAGACCCCGGTCCTGGCTGCAACCATTGCTTCCTATGAATGGGTCTACCTGATCCACACCCTGGGCACCGACGGCAAGGACGTGGCACGCAGCGACGGCAATGCCATGGTCGACTACGGCGACCGCTCCTACTTCAAGGCCATCATGTCCGGCAAGGACGAAGGCCGCCTGGTGGCGATCGGCAAGACCAGCGGCAAGCCTTCGCTGAACATCGGCGTCCCTATCCGCAATGAAAACCGCACCATCGTCGGCGTGTTCGCCATGGCGATGGACCTGGGCGTCGTATCCCGTACCGTGACCGACATCCGCATCGGCGAAACCGGCCACGCCATCCTGCTGGACGGCGACAAGAAGGTCATCGCCCACGGTGACGCGACCAAGGTCAAGACCGCACTGCAAGACTTCAGCAAGCACCCTGCCCTGCAAGTCGAAGGCATCACCGACGAGCCAAAAGTCTATATGGATGGCGACGTGAAGATGGTGGGCTTCGTGCGCAACCTGCCACAAGGCTGGACCGTGCTGGTTGAGCAGCAGTACGATGAAGCGTACAGCGCCATGACCAAGATGCGCAACGAAGCGCGCCTGCTGATCCTGGTCGTTATCGCATTGGTTGCCGGCCTGGCATTCGTGCTGGGCAAGCAACTGACCCGTCCGATCAACCACCTGACCGACATCGCCGAGAAGCTGAGCAAAGGCCAACTCGACGTGACCATTCCACAGACCAGCCGCGGCGACGAAATCGGTTCGCTGGCGCGTGCGGTGGAACGCCTGGGCGTCAGTATCCAGATGGCGATGGATCGCCTGCGTAAGAAATAATCGATAAAGGCGAACGGATATGGCACAGCCAGAGTTCACTCCCTTCGTAGAGCTGCTCGACAAGATCGCCGGCTTCTGCGCCCAGGGCGACACCGCGACCATCATGCTGGTCAGCGATGACAACCGCATGGCGCAGATCCACCTCGATAACGGGCGCATCGTGTTCGTCCTGTGTCGCGGCCGCCGCGGCCGTGATGGCCTGGACATCCTGCGCACCATCCAGCGCGCACGCATGAGCATGGACCGTCCGAGCGTGGGCAATAACGAGCCGCTACCGTGGTCGACCGAAGCGATCCTCGATTACCTGTACGGCAGCATCACCGAGCTGCCGGAAGGTAGTTCGCCAGCGTCCACGCTGCTGGCCGGCGTAGCCCGCCGCCCTGCTGCGGCACCGGAAGCGGCCAGCAAGCCTGCTGTCAGCAAGTCGGCCCTGACGGACGAGCAGCGCAGCATCTTCGAAAACACCCTTGCCACCTATATCGGCCCGATGGCGGCCATTGTGTGCGGCGATTATTTCGACGAGATCACGGACGTGCGCATGCTGGCCCTGAAATTGGCCGGCGAGATTCCTAACGCCGACCAGGCAGCCAAGTTCAAGGCTGAGATCATCCAGGCACTCGGCATCCGGCTTTAAGCCAGTAACATCCAAAAATGGGGACGTACCTTTAAATGGGGTACGTCCCCATTTTTTTTAACGGGCCAGGCGGATGCCGGTGAATTGCCAGCGTGCGCTGGCGGGGAAGAAGTTGCGGTAGCTGGCGCGGGAGTGGCCCTGTGGCGTGGCCAGGCTGGAGCCGCGCAGCACGTACTGGTTGACCATGAACTTGCCGTTGTATTCGCCGATGGCGCCTTCTGCCGGGCGGAAGCCGGGGTATGGGGCGTAGCTGCTGCTGGTCCATTGCCAGCAGTGGCCGAACATTTGCATCAGGGCGCCTGCGGCTGCTGCGTGCTCCCACTCCGTTTCGGTCGGCAGCCGTGCGCCGCACCAGTGGGCGTAGGCATCGGCTTCGAACAGGGAGATGTGGGTGGCAGGTGCATCCATTTCCAGCGGCTGCTGGCCATGCAGCGTAAATGCGCTCCAGCCTGCCTCGCGCTCGCCGCGCCGCCAGTACAGCGGCGCTTCGATGCCTTGGGCACGAATCCAGTCCCAGCCTTCTGCCAGCCACAGGCTGGGATCGCGATAGCCGCCAGCCTCGATGAAGGCAAGATATTCCGCGTTCGTTACGAGCCGCCGGGACAGCTCGAACGGGGCGAGATAGACCTTGTGGCGCGGCAGCTCGTTGTCGAAGCAGAAGCCGTCGCCATGGTGGCCGATTTCATGCACACCGCCATCGAAGCGCTGCCAGGACTGGGCAGCGGCTGCAGGCTTGGCCGGCGCGTCGTTTGGCAGGTAAGCTGGCGCCATCGGGTTTTGCGCCAGCAGATGCTTGACGTCAGTGAGGATCAGTTCCTGGTGCTGCTGTTCGTGCTGCAAACCCAATGTCAGCAGCGCGGCCAGGCGGGCATCGGTGGCGGCCTGGCGTGTCGCCAGCGCGGCTACGCGCGCGTCGACATTGGCGCGATAGGCTCGCACCTCAGCCATCGAAGGCCGTGTCAGGAGGCCGCGCTGCGGACGCGGGTGCTTGTCGCCAACGCCGTTGTAATAGGAATTGAACAGTACCCGGAAGGCCGGATGGAAGGGCTGGAAGCCCGGTTCGAAGCGTTCGAGGATAAAGGTTTCGAAGAACCATGTCGTGTGCGCCAGGTGCCACTTGACCGGGCTGGCGTCCGGCATCGACTGCGCACCGCA
>JBCNOP010000193.1:0-10337 GCA_039593775.1 Pseudoduganella sp. | reverse complement strand
AAACTGGGCCTGCCGACCCGCGGCGCGGTGCTGGACTCCGTACAAAAAGAAGCCTGCGGCTGCTAAAAAAGAATCCAAAAAAGAGTAGAGAGAGACATGTTCAAAAAAATCCTGATTGCCAACCGTGGTGAAATCGCTTGCCGCGTCGCTGCAACCGCGCGTCGCCTGGGCATCAAGACCGTGGCCGTGTATTCGGACGCGGACGCGAATGCCAAGCACGTCGCCGTATGCGACGAAGCGGTGAACATCGGCCCAGCCGCCGCCAAGGAGTCCTACCTGTGCGGCGACAAGCTGATCGCCGTGGCGCTGGCGACCGGTGCGGAAGCGATCCACCCCGGCTATGGCTTCCTGTCCGAGAACGCCGAGTTCGCGGATGCCTGCGCCGAAGTGGGGCTGGCCTTCATTGGCCCGCCAGCTTCCGCCATGCGCGCGATGGGCTCCAAGTCGGCTGCAAAACAGCTGATGGAGAAGGCCAATGTGCCGCTGGTGCCGGGCTACCACGGTGACAACCAGGATGCAGGCTTCCTGCAAGAACAAGCCGACCGCATCGGCTACCCTGTGCTGCTGAAGGCTTCGGCCGGCGGCGGCGGCAAGGGCATGCGCGTGGTCGAATCGTCCGAAGCGTTCAAGGATGCGCTGGCATCCTGCAAACGTGAGGCAATCAGCTCTTTCGGCGATGACAAAGTGCTGGCGGAGAAGTACCTGCAGCGCCCGCGCCACATCGAAATCCAGGTGTTTGCCGACACGCACGGCAACTGCATCTACCTGTTCGAGCGTGACTGCTCCGTGCAGCGCCGCCACCAGAAAGTGCTGGAAGAAGCGCCCGCGCCAGGCATGAGCGCCGAGCGCCGCGCAGCGATGGGCGAAGCTGCCGTCGCTGCGGCCCGCGCCGTTGGCTACGTTGGCGCAGGCACGGTGGAATTCATCGCCAACCAGGATGGCAGCTTCTACTTCATGGAGATGAACACCCGCTTGCAGGTCGAGCACCCGGTGACCGAAATGATCACCGGCACCGACCTGGTGGAATGGCAGATTCGCGTCGCCGCTGGCGAAACCCTGCCGAAGAAGCAGGAAGAACTGGCCATAAACGGCCACGCGATCGAGGCGCGTATCTACGCCGAGAATCCGGAGAAAGGCTTCCTGCCTTCGATCGGTACGCTGCGCCACCTGGAAACCCCGGCTTCGGTGAACTTCGAATTGGGCGGCGTGCCCGGCCATCCTGCCGCCGTGCGTATCGATTCCGGCGTGCGCGAGGGCGATGCGATTTCGCCGTTCTACGACCCGATGATCGCAAAGCTGATCGTCTGGGGCGCGGACCGCAAACAGGCTCTGGCGCGCATGGCGCAAGCGCTGTCGCAGTACCAGATCGTGGGCCTGGCAACCAATATCGCGTTCCTCAAACGCCTGGTGGAAGGCGATGCCTTCGCCAACGCCGACCTGGATACCGGCCTGATTGAACGCAATCACGACGCCTTGTTCCCGCCTGCTCGCTCGATCCCGGTGGCCGCCGTAGCGCTGGCCGCGGTGTCGTTGATTGAAGAGGAAAAAGACAAATCGGCCGCGCAATCCGGCGCCAACAAAGGCGATCCCTGGGGCCAGGCGCTGGGCTGGCGCATGAATTTCAACTATGCGCGCAAGCTGGCGTTCAGCGACGAACATGGCAAGCAGTACACGCCGATGCTGACCTACCTGCCACACGGCTGGCACTTCGAGATCAAGGGTCTTGAAGTCGACCTGTCGCTGTTCAAGCAGGATGGCGTGGACCTGAGCATCAAGCTGGGCGAAACCTCGGTGCACGGCACCGTGCGCCGCGATGGCGACGTATTCCACGTCTTCACCGGCGGCGGCCATTATGTGCTGGACTATAACGACCCGATGGCGCACGCCGGCGAGTCGGAAGCCGAAGGCGGCCGCCTGACCGCGCCGATGCCGGGCAAGGTCGTCGCCGTGCTGGCCACGAAAGGCAAGGAAGTGAAGAAGGGCGATGCGCTGGTCATCATGGAAGCGATGAAGATGGAGCACACCATCTCCGCACCACATGACGGCGTGGTCGAAGAGATCCTGTACGCGGTGGGCGACCAGGTGGCAGACGGCGCGCCGCTGCTGGCCTTCAAAACCGCCGCGTAAGGAGAGGCGCATGCGCATCCTGCTGTATCGCGCGGATGGCAATACCGCGCCGTGGATCAAGGACTTCGCCGACTTCCTGCCGGAAGCAGAAGTGGTAGTGTGGCGCGAAGGCGCCGACCTGCCGGCCTGCGACTATGCCGTGCTGTGGACGCCGCCACAGGCGATGCTGGCCGACCTGGCGCGCGTGAAGGCGATCTTCCTGACCGGTGCCGGCGCCGATGCGATCATGAAGTATTCGCACGCGATTCCGCCGCACATCCCTATCGTGCGCCTGAACGATGCGGGCATGGGCATCCAGATGGCGGAATACGTTACGCATGCCGTGCTGCGCTACTTCCGCCGCCTTGACGAGTACGAGGCACAGGCCCGCTCCGGCGCATGGCTGCAGCTGGAGGCGCGCGACAAAGCCGATTTTTCCGTGGGCGTGATGGGCGTTGGCGCGCTCGGCTCGCAGGTGATCGAGGCGCTCAAGCCTTTCGGTTTCCCTCTGCGTGCCTGGAGCCGTTCGCCGAAGTCGCTGGCTGGCGTCGAATCCTTCCATGGTGACGCGGGGCTGGATGGCTTCCTCGGCTCGTCCCGCGTGGTGGTCTGCATGCTGCCGTTGACGGAAGAGACGACCCATATCCTCAGCCGCGCCAATATGATGAAGATGCCGCAGGGCGGCTACATCATCAACGTTGGGCGTGGTGCGCATATTTCCGAGCCGGACTTGCTGTCGCTGATCAAGTCCGGCCACATTGCGGGCGCCACGCTGGACGTGTTCCGCAACGAACCGCTGCCGGCCCAGCACCCATTCTGGCAGGAGCCGCGCATTACGATTACTCCGCATATTTCCGCGCTGACGCTGCGCCGCGAAAGCGTGGAGCAGATGGTCGGCAAGATGCGCCAGCACGCACGCGGCGAAGAAATTGCCGATGTCATCAATCGCACAAAGGGATACTGAAATGAGTTTGCCAAAGAAGGTCAAGATTGTTGAAGTGGGCCCACGCGACGGCCTGCAGAACGAAAAGGGTGATGTACCGGCCGAGGTGAAGATCGAGCTGGTGAACCGCCTGACGGAAGCGGGGTTCCCGAATATCGAAGCGGCATCCTTTGTGTCGCCGAAGTGGGTACCGCAGATGGCGACTTCGAAAGAAGTCATGGCCGGCATTACGCGCAAGCCGGGCGTGATCTATTCCGCACTGACGCCGAATATGCAGGGCTTCGAGGCCGCGCTGGCGGCCGGCGCCAATGAGGTGGTGATCTTTGGCGCGGCGTCAGAAGCGTTCTCGCAGAAGAACATCAACTGCTCGATCGCGGAATCGATTGAGCGTTTCGTGCCGGTCGCGAAGGCGGCCAAAGACGCGGGGCTGCGCCTGCGCGCTTCGGTCAGCACGGCGTTTGGCTGCCCATACCAGGGTGAAGTGCCGCTGGATTCCGTCGCTTATGTGGTGGGCCGCATGCGCGACCTGGGCTGTGACGAGATCGATATTGCCGATACCATCGGTGTATCGACCCCGCGCAAGACGCAGGCCGTGTTGGAACGCGCGATCAAGGAATTCCGCGCCAACTCGCTGGCTGGCCACTTCCACGATACGTATGGCCAGGCGCTGGCGAATATCTACGCTTCGATGGAACTGGGGATTGAGATCTTCCACTCCTCCGTATCCGGCCTGGGTGGCTGCCCTTATGCCAAAGGCGCTACCGGCAACGTCGCTACCGAAGACGTGATTTACATGATGGATGGCCTCGGGATCGAGACCGGTGTGGACCTGGACAAGGTGGTCGATACTGGCCAGTTCATCTCCAACTTCCTGGGCCGCAAGGCTGCCAGCCGCGCCGGCAATGCGATTGCCGCCAAGCGCGCGGGATAGGCTGGATGGACAAGTCCATCACCACTCTGGCAGTCTGGCTAGGGCTTTGCGTTGGCATCGCGCCAGCTTATGGCGCGCCATCCACGCACGATGCAAAGGCAATGTTGGAACAGCAGTCGCTCAAGCTGCTCGAAATTTCGCGGACCTTCGATTTAGACAGCAAGAACTTTGCGTTTGCTTCACTTGGAGTGAACAAGCTGTTGCAGGCCCAATACATGTATGCCCACTTGATGGACCTACAAGCTTTAGCGGAATCGGTGGCAGAACCTGGCGCCCGGGAGGTCCTGAAGAATCGTTGGGATTCACTGCAAATGTCCATCTATTTGTCTTGCGAGATTTCCCCAAGAGAGTTGGAGCAATTCGCCAAAGCCGCACCTGATGCAAAGGTTTCGGCTGAGCTTATGACTAGCAAAAGGGTAATAGAGGCAGCATGTCAGGCGGGGCGCGGCAACATGCCCGAATGAAGGACTTACGTTTCCAATGAGCGGCCGCGCAGCTGGAAAACTGCCAGCAGCGTGGCCGCAGCGCGCTGCAATGATTGCCAGTTAGGCGTCGCGAACAGGGTTTCAAGGCGCGGCAGGGGATGCGGCGCGCTGTCCGCGATTTCACGCCATGTGCGCGCGAATTGCGCGATGCCGTTGCGTTCCTCCGCCGAGAAGACTGGTTCGGTGAAATGCTGCTTCCAGTCCGGCGTTACCCAGTCTTCCCATTGGTTCAACACTTCATCCGCGGCCGACATGGCAGGCGCTGAGGCTTGCAGTTGCCTTTGCGCGTCAAAGGAGCTGGCCAGTTCCAGGTATTCCATGATGCGGTTGCGCACGCGGCGCAGGCCGACCGGTTGCTCAGGTACGGAAGCGCGCGGGGAGCGCAGCCAGTAATACAAATCGTAGGTCGTGGCGTTTTCCGGCGGCGTGCCTTCCGGGATATCGGCTTTTTGCTGCCACAGCGGGAACCAGTGCGGGTCGCGCACATGCTCAGCGCCAGCTTGCGCACCACCGAATTGCACATGACGCACCTGGGCCTCTGCCAGGCTGTGCACATTTGCGCCGCTGGCCAGGAAGGGGGAGTAGAGTTGCGGCAGGTCGTCGTGCCAGTCGCAGACGGGGCACGTTGCAAGCGAGCCAGGGGCGCCGGCGAAGGTGGCGTATCCGCAGCAAGGGCAGGTGTACATGGCTCTGATCCTAATGCAGAAAAAAAAAGACCTGCACGAATGCAGGTCTTTTTTCTGAAACTTGGTCGGAGTACAAGGATTCGAACCTTGGACCCTCTGCTCCCAAAGCAGATGCGCTACCGGGCTGCGCTACACTCCGAAGAAGCAAGATAATACAAGCTGGGCTGGGGATCGTCAACCCCCAATTTAAAAGTTGGAGAATTTAATGCCCTATCGGACGCCGCGATGGCGTATTGCGGTCGGTATCGTTATTTCTTTGTTACTGCACGTGGCGGCGGTGGTGTTCGTGCGCCTGCCGGAACCGCGCAACGTGGCCGATCCGCGAACCTGGCTGACGAAGGTGGAGGTGAGGATAGTGGCGCCGCCCCCGCCGCCGGAGCCTGCGCCGGAAGCCGAAAGCAAGCCAGAGCGCGTTGCGGTCGCCGAACCTCGACGCCAGCCGCGTCGTGCAGCGCCACGCAAGAACCCTTCTAAAGAGGAAACTGAGCTGGCAGTCCAGCCAGCTCGCGAATCCACGCTGGTCCTGCGTCCCGCCGAGCGTGGGCCAGGGCCTGCACCGCACTTCGACCGCGAGGCCGCCAAAGCCGCCGCGCGCGACATTGCCAGTGAGCTGGACACATCGCCGCCCAAACTGCGCGAAACCCGCGACGAAAAGCTGGCGCGGCAAATCCAGAGTGCCGCCCGCCCTAACTGCAGAGACGGCATCCCCGGCGGCCTCCTGGCCCCGCTCTACCTGATGATGGACAAGAAAGACAGCGGCTGCAAATGGTAAAAAATAAATGGGGACGTACCCCATTTAAGAGATTCATTTAAATGGGGTACGTCCCCATTTATTTTTTATTGCTTCAGCTCGAGGGCGCGGTCGTAGAGGGCGTTCTTTTTCTTGCCGGTGATTTGGGCGGCGAGGGCGGCGGCTTGTTTTACTGGCAATTCGGCGAGGAGGATTTGCAGAATGCGGTCGGTTTCGGCATCGTGGCCTTCTTCGGCTGGGGGGGCGCCTTCGACCAGCACGACAAACTCGCCTTTTTCATGGTTGGTGTCGGATTTGAGCCAGGCGACGGCTTCGCCCAGCGGACAGCGGTGGATTTGCTCGAACAGCTTGGTTACTTCGCGGGCGAATACGACCTGGCGCTCGGCGCCGAAGGCGTCGGCTAACGCCTGGGCACACTCGACAATACGGTGGGGTGCTTCGTAGAACACCAGGGTGGCTGGGGCGGCAACTAATCCCTGCAATACCGCCTCGCGTTGCTTGGCTTTTGATGGCAAAAATCCAACAAAGTGGAACTGGTCATTGACCAGGCCGCTGGCTGACAGTGCGGCGACGGCGGCCGATGCACCTGGCAGGGGGATCACGCGCAGGCCGGCCGCCCGCACGGCGTCCACGATCCGGGCGCCTGGGTCGGAAACGGCGGGCGTGCCGGCATCCGATACCAGGGCGATGCGTTCGCCGGCCTGCAGCCGGGCGATCAGGCCTTCCGCCGCTTCGCGCTCGTTGTGCATGTGGGCGGCTATCAGGGGCTTGTGCAGGCCGAAGCGGTTCATCAGCTGGGCGGTGTTGCGGGTGTCTTCGCAAGCGATAGCGTCCACCAGCGACAGCACATGCAGGGCGCGCAGGCTAATGTCAGTCACATTGCCGATTGGCGTGGCCACCACGTATAAAGTTGCCGTAGGATAATTCTGATGGGCGGTCTCGCCGAGGATTGGTAAACTGGCGAGAGGGCTGGAATCTTGTGCTGTCATTGGGGGAAGGATGCAGTTTAAAAATATCAAAAATCTGATACTCGGCGTTGCTACGGCCATGCTGGCCAGCGCGTGTAGCACGCCGTGCGACGCGCCCGGGGGATTGTGCGCGCCAATCACTTCGGTGACAAGTGCGCCGCCTGCCGTTGCCAAGGCGCCGCGGCCGAAACCTCCGGCGCCGCCGCCTGAGCCGGAAGTCGTGGTCGAAACCTTCTCGGTGCCGTCGCCGGAGGATGCGGCGCGGCCGCCAAGCATCATGCAGGTCATCCCTCAGCCTGCGGAAAACGCTGACGGCAAGCGCGCTTACCGTATCGCGCTGCTGCTGCCGCTGCGTTCGGAAGCGCTGGGCCGCGCTGCCGATGCCTTGCGTGCGGGCTTCATGGCGGCGCTGGAGCGTGACAGCCATGGTTTTGAAGTCAATGTGGTCGAAACCAGCGATTCGCCGCAAGAGGTGCTGTCCGCCTACGTCATCGCCCAGGAAAAGAACGATATGGTGGTCGGCCCGCTGGCCCGTTCCGCCGTCACCGCCATTGCTTCCAGCCCGCTGGTGGAAAAGCCGACCATCGCGCTGAACCATCCGGAACTGCGCGGCGATCCTCAGGTTCCGCCGCAAATGCTGGTGATCGGCCTGTCGATCGAGGATGAGGCGCGCCAGGTGGCCGAGTGGGGCGCTCGCGAAAATCCTTCTGCCAAGGCTCTGGTCATTTCGGGTAATTCGTCCTGGCAGAAGCGCATTGCCGGCGCCATGACGGCGCAGTTGCAGCGCCTTGGCCTGCGTCCGCGCAGCGTCGATCTGACCCCGCTCAACGGCTACCTGCAGGATGCTGAACTGGTGGCCTTGCGCGGGCGGCTGCAAAGCGAGCCAGCCGGCGTGCTGTTCGCGGCCCTGGACCCGGACCAGGTGCGCCAGCTCAAAATCGCGCTGTCGGCGCCGCCGCTGGGCGATATCCCGCTGTATGGCACTTCTTCCCTGAACCCTGGCCGCAGCATGTACCGCGCCGGGGCGGAGCTGGACGGCGTGCGCCTGATGGACCTGCCATGGCTGGTGCAGCGCGACCATCCGGCGGTGATGACTTATCCGCAACCGGTTCCGCGCGATGAGGCGCGCATCAGCGCCGACATGGAGCGGGTTTATGCGCTGGGCATCGATGCCTTCCGTATCGCCCGCGAAATCGCCATCCAGCCGCAGCGCCGCTTCCAGCTTGATGGCGTGACCGGCCAGCTGACCATCGATTTCGGCACCGGGCCATCGTGGTTCGAACGGATCGAAGTGCCGGCCGAGTATCGCAACGGCGTGCCGGTACCGCTGGTCCAATAAGGAAAACACATGCCCCGCACCGAACTCCAGGAGATCGGCCGGGGCGGCGAAGACCGGGCCCTGGCCTACCTGCAGCAGCAGGGCCTGAAGCTGGTCGAGCGCAATTTCCTGTGCAAGACAGGGGAACTGGACCTGGTCATGCGCGATGGGGAACACCTGGTGTTCATCGAGGTCCGGGAGCGCAATAATCCCGGTTTTGGCGGTGCCGCCGCCAGCATTTCCCCCGCCAAGCAGCGGCGCATCCTGCGTGCCGCCCAGTTTTACCTGCTGCGTTTTGCAAAAATGCCACCATGCCGCATCGACGTGGTGGCCATCGACGGCGAACGCATTAATTGGATGCGCAACGCTATCATTGACCAAATGTAAGCATTTTTAACAGCGCTTGTGAGGCCGGCCAAGCCACTGCACTATAATTACGCACACTATGACCAATCAACGCATCCTCTCGCACTTCCACGAAAGTGCCGAAATCAAGATCCAGTCCGCAACCGTCCTGGCCCAGCCAATCGCGCAAGCGGTGGACTTGATGTTCTCTGCCCTCTCGAACGGCAACAAGATCCTGGCCTGCGGCAACGGTGGCTCGGCGGCTGACGCCCAGCACTTCGCAGCGGAACTGGTAGGCCGTTTTGAGCGTGAACGCTTCCCGCTGCCGGCTATTTCGCTGGCGACCGACACCTCCATCCTGACCGCTGTGGCCAACGACTACAGCTACCGCGAGATCTTCTCCAAGCAGGTGCAGGCACTCGGCCAGGCTGGCGATATCCTGCTGGCGGTTTCCACGTCGGGCAATTCGGCCAACGTGATGGCGGCAATCGAGGCGGCGCTGGAACGCGAAATGCGCGTAGTGGCACTGACCGGCAAGGGCGGCGGCGCGATCGGCAAGATGCTGACCGATGCCGACGTCCATATCTGTGTACCGGCTGATCGTACCGCCCGTATCCAGGAAGTCCACCTGCTGACCATTCACTGCATTTGCGACGGCATCGACGTTGCACTGTTCGGAGGAGATGTAAATGAATAAAGCCCGTCCACTTTCGCTGGCCGTGATGGCCGCGGTCCTGGCGAGCACCACCCTGTCCGCTTGCGCCCCGATCCTCGTGGGCGGCGCGGTTGCAGGTACCCTGGCGGCATCGGATCGCCGCACCCTGGGCGCGCAGACTGAAGACAAGTCGATCGTTGTGAAGGCAGAGGTGAAGATTCCTAACGTCGCCGGCAAGAGCGCCCACGTCAACGTGAACAGCTTTAACCGCCGCGTGCTGCTGACCGGCGAAGTGCCGGATGACGAGACCAAGGCCAAGGTGGAGCGCGAAGTGCGTGCGATCGACGGCGTGGTGAACGTGACCAATGAACTGGAAGTGGGCTTCTCCTCCAGCTACACCTCGCGTTCCAACGATGCGCTGATCACTTCCAAGGTCAAACTGAGCCTGGCGGACGCCAAGGATATCTCGGCCAACTCCTTCAAGGTGGTGACCGAGAAAGGCGCCGTATTCCTGATGGGCCGTGTGACGCAGCGTGAGGGCACGCAAGCGGCCGACATCGCGCGCGGCGTGTCCGGCGTGACCAAGGTCGTCAAAGTATTCGAGTACATCACAGAGGACGACGTCAAGCAGTACCAGCCGTCCCAGCAGGCTTCACAGGGTTAAAGAAACATCATGAGTACGGGCTCCAGGGCGTGGATCAAACCGGCGATTGCATTGGCCGTCATCGCCGGCATCGGCTTTACGGCTTACCAGTCGCTGAACAAGCACCAATCCGCCCCTGCGGTCACTTTCCTCGGCATCAAAGGGGAAAAGATCACGCCTGAGAGCCTGAAGGGCAAAGTCGTGATGGTCAATTTCTGGGCCACCTCGTGCACCACCTGCGTGGCCGAGATGCCGGAAATGGTCGAAACGTACAACAAGTACAAGGGCCAGGGCCTGGAGTTCATTGCCGTGGCGATGAAGTACGACGCGCCCAACTACGTGGTCAACTTCACCGAAACCCGCCAGCTGCCGTTCAAAGTGGCGCTGGACGTGACTGGCGACGCCGCCAAAGCGTACGGCGACGTCTCCATGACGCCAACCACCTTTGTCATCGACAAGGACGGCAACATCATCAAGCGCTACGTGGGCAAGCCGGAATTCCCGGC
>JBCNOP010000192.1:0-10340 GCA_039593775.1 Pseudoduganella sp. | reverse complement strand
CTGGCGTCCACTACGGCTCCGGTCTGGCGGTCGACCACCAGCGAGATACGCGACAGCATATGGCCGAATTTCTCGGCCTGCGTCACCAGCTTGCCGTCCACGCGGCACAGGTAACCGGTGTGCGAATGGCCGCTGACCACCAGGCGCACGGCAGGGTCGAGCCGCTTCACCACGTCGGCAATGTCGCCATCGAGGTCGCTGCAGTACTGCTGGTCGTAGCGCGCCTTGCTATGGCCGCCCTGGTGGATCAGCACCACGAACACGGTCGCGCCTTGTGCGCGCAGTTCCGGCAGCAGGCGGTTGACCGCTTGCGCTTCGTCGATGAATTGCAGGCCACTGATGCCGCCTGCCGCCACCAGTTCCGGCGTGTCTTTCAGCACGGTGCCGATGAAGGCGATCTTCACGCCCTTCACCTCGTCGATGCGGTAGGCCGGCAGCAGGGTCTGGTTGGTTTGGGTGTCGACCACATTGGCGGCGAGGTAGCTGAACTTGGCACCATCCCAGGATGGGCTGAACTTGCAGGCTTTTTCCGGGCGCGGCGAATTGGCGCAGCCGCCCTTGGCCTGGCGCAGCAGCTCCACGCGGCCGGCATCGAATTCATGGTTGCCAACCGAAGTGGCGCGCATGCCGAGCAGGTTGAGTGCCTGGATGGTCGGCTCGTCGGCAAACATCGCCGACATGGCAGGGCTGGCGCCGATCATGTCGCCGGCGCCCACCACGACCAGCTCCGGATCTTCCTTGCGCCAGGCCTGCAGCGTAGCCGCCAACGCATCGACCCCGCCCGCCTTGCCGTTCTCAAAGCGCGACGCTTCGAGGTGGCCGTGCAGGTCGTTCAGGCCGACCAGGGTCAGTTCAACTTGGTTATCGGGACGCTGGGTTGCGCAACCAGCCAGCAGGGCCGCCAGGGCCAATGGGCGCAGGAAAGGCTTCATGGGAATCGCGTTGGATAAAAGGAGATTGTACAGGTGCTGCCGCCTGCGGCATACGCCGGGAAACGATATGTTACGCACAAAAAAAACGGGCCTTGCGGCCCGTTTTTGCTTCATGCACTCAAGCTTAGAACTCGTAGCGCAGGGTAGCCTGGATGGCCCACTGCGACTCGCCCTTCACCTGGCGAACTTCGTAGTCTTCCACGGAGTCGCGCACACGGTACACGTACTTGCCGGTAGCTGGATCAACACCTGCGAAGTCCACGAAGGAACGAGCGTGGCCGCCAGCGGAGTTGAAGCCGACTTCGTTGATATGACCCCACTTCTTGTTCAGCAGGTTGCCGACGTTGAAGATGTCGAGGGTGAAGGAAGCCTTGTTACCTGCGAACAGGCCAGGGATTTCCTGCTTCACGCGCACGTCGAAGGAGTGGGTCCATGGAGCGAACGAATCGTTACGCTTCACGACGTGGCCCTTGGCGTTGCGCAGGGAGCGGTACTGGTCAACCGTGGCCCAGAAGCGGTCTTCATTGGCGTGGTTGGTTGCAGTGTCGCCAGCGAAGATAACTTCACCCGAACGCGGAGCCGAAGGAATGTACATCAAGTCGTTCGAGTTGATGCCATCACCGTTCATGTCGTTGTTGAAGGTCCAGCTGTATGGCTTGCCGGATTTGCCTTCGTAGAACAGGCCGAAGGTGGTGTTGTAGTTACCGAAGAAAGCCTTGCGGAAGTTGACCATCGCGTTCAGGCGGTCCTTCACCAGGTACGAAGAGTTGGAGGCAACTTCTTCGTTCGGGTTGAAGGCTGGGCGGGAACCGTAGTTCGAGCTCGAGGTCGACGAGGTCAGAGGCGACACTTCCTTGGCATCGGTGTAGGTGTACGCCATCGACCAGCCGTAGCCACCCAGCAGCGGACGGCTCAGGGACAGGGTCGCCAGGGTGCTTTCGCCGCCCTTGGTGTTGGTTGCGACCAGGACGTTGCCGTACTTGGCATTGCTGTTTGCCTTGCTGCGTGCGCCAGAGCACTGTGGGCTGCCTGGAGCGGTGCCGTTGGTCGTGGTCAGGCTGCCGGTCGCGGTCCAGCAACCTGGCTGCAGCGCCTTGTCGGTGTAGTACAGCGGACGGCCATCGGTGCCGATCTTCTGTGGCGCACCCAGGTTCAGGTTCTGGTAGTAGATCGAGTCTTTGGTCTTCAGCTTCAGCAGTTCTGCGCCGAATACGACGTTGTTCCATGGCAGTTCGGTATCGAAGGCAATGTTAGCTTTCCATACGGACGGCTGACGCAGGCCCTTGGCCAGTGCATCGACGTTAGCCACTGGTGGCGAACCGCCGGACAGGGATGGCTGCTTGGTCACGTCAGGGGTGAAGATGCCGGTCGGGCATGGGGTCGACGAGCTGCCGCACTGGATCGTCATGGTGGCCACGCCGTTGTTCTGGTATGGGTTACCCAGCCAGACGGACATTGCAGCACCCTGGAACAGGCCGGCGCCACCGCGGATCTGGGTCGGACGCTCAGCATCCAGCTTGTAGTTGAAGCCAACGCGCGGCTGGAACAGCTTCTGGCCGTCAATGGTGTTGGTGTTGTCCAGACCGAAGCCACCGGTCTGGCGGCCTTGGGTTGCAGCGGTGCCTGCCACTGGCGCATCAGCCACGGCGGCATTCAGGGTTGGGCTCTCTGGCAGGTCGGCATAGTCCACACGCACGCCAGCCATCAGGCTCAGGCGATCGTTCACAGTCCAGGTGTCCTGCAGGAACAGGCCATAAGACTTCAGGGTGAAGTGCGCAATAGCGTCGTTGAAGGTACGGCCGGCTTGTGGCACTTGCACCGAGTAGCTCGATGGGCGGCCGTTGGAGTAGTTCTCCAGCACAGCCGAAGTGATCTGTGCATTGGTCGCGGAACCGCAGTTGATCGGCAGGTTATTGTTGAACGCGTAGTTGACGTTGTTCAAGCAAGCGAAAGTGTAGGAACCGTACACGCCCTGCAGGAAGGCGTTGGTCACTTCGTTCTTGTTCAGGTCGCCACCAAACTTGAGCTGGTGGTCACCCAGGGCCAGGTTGCCGCCCAGGTAAGCGTCCAGGGTCTTGGTGCCCAGTACGTTGCGCTGGCGCGAGAACTCGGTACCGAAGTTCAGGAAGCGGTTGCCGGTCGAAACACTCGATGGGGTACCGGCTGGGTTAGGACCGGAGAATTGCAGTGCGATCGATGGCAGGGTGGAGTTCACCACTGGCACGGAATCGTAGTCGCGGGTCGACAGTTTGAATTCGGTCGAGAAGTTCGGGGTCCAGTCGGAGTACAGCTGGGCTACCTTGGTTTCGATTTCTTTCTTCTGCGAGTACCAGTAGGAGTTCAGCGACAGGCCGGTGCCGCTCAGGCCAGGGAACTGCGGCTCGGCTTGCGCGGTCTTGGACCAGCGCACCATGAAGCGGTGGTCATCGTTGATGTTCCAGTCCAGCTTCAGCAGCTTGTCGGTGACATCCATCGCCAGGCCTTCAGGGATCTGCGAAGTGCCTGCGTCAAAACCGTACTTGTTCTTGGAAATGTCTTGCGCCTGGGCGATCGCGGCCGGGGTGATGCCGACGTTGGTCATGCTCGAGCCCAGTGGGCCGAACTGTGGTGCAGCGCGCGACGATTCCAGTTTTTCGTAGCCGGCGAACAGGAACAGCTTGTCCTTGATCAGTGGCAGGCCCAGGGTTGCGCCCTTGGTAGTTTCCTTGAATGGAGCCGGTGCGGTGTAGGTATCGGTCGACAGGTTGTAGCGGTCGCCTGCCAGGGTGTCGTTACGGAACACGTAGTAGACCGAGCCCTTCACCTTGTTGGTACCGGACTTGGTCACGGCGTTGATGTTGCCGCCGGTGTAGCCCTTCTGGGTCACGTCGTAGTTGGCAACGTTCACCTGCACCGACTGGATCGCTTCGATCGAGATCGGTTGCTTGGCGGTTGGGGAGCCATTGGCTTCCAGGCCGAAGGTGTCGTTAACGGCCACGCCGTCGATGGTCATCGAGTTGAAGCGCGAGTTCTGGCCGGCGATCGACAGTTCGCCGCGTTCCTTGTCGGTCTGGGAAACGCGTGGGTCGGCACGGGCGTAATCTTGCAGGTTGCGGTTGATCGAACCCTGGATAGCCAGTTCGGAAGCGCTGATCGAGGTCTGGGTGCCCATATTGCTGCGCGAGAACTTCTCGGCGCGTGCGGCATTGGCGCCAGCAATGGTCACAGTCTGCATGGCCTGGCCGATGGTGGCGTCCACTGCAGCGGTTTCAGCAACTTCGACGTAGACGTTTTCACGCTTTTCGGAAACGCCGTTCTTGGTAATGGTGATCGTGTACGGACCGCCGGCGCGCAGGCCGCGAGCGATGTAGCGGCCTTCGCTGTCGGTAACAACATTGCTTGCCGAGCCGGACTCTACGTGCAGCACGGTAACGGTTGCGCCAGCCGCAGGCTTGCCGTCGGAACCCGAAATACGGCCACCAATAGCGGAGGTCGTGTTCTGGGCGAATGCCGGAGCGGCAAACACCAGGGACAAGCTAAACGCGATTTGCGTCAGCCGGAGCCGTTTGTGATTCATCATTGATATACCCCAAAAGAGAACAAATTATTGGTAAATGTCGGCATCTTGCTGCTTGCCGCATTTGCGCTTTTTACTAAAGTTGCAAAAATAGTTGCCGCCCAGCGAGTTTAGGCACCTTCCATGACAGGGGTGCTACAGCTTCGTGACATTTGTGTGACGCTTGGGAATTCCCAGTTGCATAGACGTATCTTTTCGCCAACTATGCCTGAAAGGCCCTCGCGAAGACAAATTCATTTTCCCTTGCGTATTTATACGTAGGGAAAATAAATTGCTCTTCGTTATACGATTTTCTGCAATTACTGGGGGCGTTCAGGCGGAATTATAAAGAATCCCACGCCTTGTGTGACTTTTGTAACCTTAAGGATTTACAAAACGATGCGCGCACTTGTGGCAAAAGGGCCACAAGTGCGGCTAAAGAAGCGCTTACTTCAAGGAAGTTGCAACGTCAGCTTCGAATTTGGTGAAACGGACATCCAATTGTTTCAGCAAGCGCTGCTTGTCCGCTTCAGCCAGGAAGCCGTAGCGGATGCTGTCATAAGAAAGCTTTTTCACTTCGGCATAGCTGGTCTTGTAGCGGCTGGCGAACAGCACGTATTCGTTGGACAGGGTATTGCGGCTCACGCCAGTATCGTCACTCGACAGCACGAAAGGCACGCCATACTTTCGGTAGATATTGAGCGGATGCGCCTCCCCTTTCACGCCCAGGATGAATTCGTTTGAGGTCAGGTTCACTTCCACTGGAATATTTTTCTCGCGCATCTTCTTCAGGATCGCCAGCGGCTGGCGTTCATGGGCGATGTCCATGCCGTGGCCGATACGCTTGGCGCCGGCGATATCGATCGCTTCGGCGATATGGAATTTCAGGCCTTCCGGCGGCACCTGGCCCAGCGCCAGCTCACCCGCGTGCAGCGACAGCTTCACGTTCGGGTATTTGGCGCTCAGGAATTTGTACATCCGCATGTGCAGATGATAGTCGCGCATCGAGACCGGATAATGCTCGGCGCCCACGATATTCACCGACACCACTTTCGGGTTCTGGCTGGCGATCTTGAAACCGGCGGCCATTTGCGAGAACACGATCGATGGCGACAGGAAGCGCAGCACGAACGGCTGGTAGCGCATGGTGAAGTTTTCGTCGTCGATGCCGGCGCTGCTGCTGTCGACGTAGGCGCTGTAGTCGGCGATGCCCTTGTTGAAGGCAGGGCTGGCTTCCAGCTTGGCCAGGTAGGCGGCGAAGGCCGCCTCATCTGTCAGCTTGCCATCGAATTCGGCGTCGAAAGTAATCGGGGCGATCTCGAACACGGTTTCGATATAGCTGACATTTTCCGCGATCGCGCGCTCCTTCAGGCGCTTCTGGCCGTCATTGCCATTGGTCGAGGCGACGTCGTTGAAGCGCGGGAAGGTGGTGAAGAAGGCCAGGTCGGGCGCCAGCTGGTTTTCGCTGTGGTTGTAGAAGTCCAGGGTCGACCACTTGTGCAGCAGTTCGCGGTAGGCGACCGGGTCCTGCTCGAGCTGGGCGGCGGTCGCGCAGTTCTTGCGGTCGGCGGCCTTGTCCGTCTGCACGCTCCAGGTCGTCTTGTCGACGCAGTAGCCCAGCTTGTCGACCCACTCCAGGTATTGCTCGGCGTAGATCGAGCCGGAGTAATGGTGGTGCAGGTCGGCGCCCTTCGGCATATTGTTGAAGAACATGGCCAGTTCCGCGGTTTTCGGCGCGGGGCCGGAGACCAGCGAGGCGAAGTGGCGCGCGGTGATTTCGGCATTCGACGCGGCGCCGGCGCCTGGCGCGGCAAAGGCGGTGGAGATCGCGGCGGCAAGCAGGAGGCTGGTCAGTGGCTTTTGCATGTTCTTTTCTCTCGGCGTGGTGGACGTGGTCAGCCCTGCGCCCGCGCATGCACCAGGCGGCCGGCCGAATAGGTCGCCGCAATGGCGCGGTCGTCCCCCAGCAGCGCCAGTGCGAACAGCTGTTCTTCCAGGCTGTCGGTATTGGCGCTGCGGCGTGCCAGCAGCGGCGTCGCCTGCGGGTCGATCACGATGAAGTCCGCTTCGCGGCCGGCGGCAAAACTGCCGATCGTGTCGTCCAGGTGCAGGCTGCGCGCGGCGCCCAGCGTCGCCAGGTAGAACATGCGCATGGCAGGCAGGTAGCTGCCCTTCAAGCGCGCTACTTTATAGGCTTCATTCATCGTTTGCAACATGCTGAACGAGGTGCCCGCGCCGACGTCGGTGGCCAGCGCAAGCAGCATGCCAGCCTTGTCGGCTTGCTCGAAGTCGAACAAGCCGGAACCGAGGAACAGGTTGGAGGTCGGGCATACGGCGGCAGCGGCCTTGGTTTCCGCCATGCGGGCGCGGTCGGTTTCATCGAGCCAGATGCAGTGGCCGTAGACGGCGCGCGGGCGCATCATGCCATAACGGTCGTAGACATCGAGGTAGCTGCGCGCCTGCGGGAACAGGGTCTTGACCCAGGCGCATTCTTCCTTGTTTTCCGAGACGTGGGTTTGCAGGAAGGTATCAGGGTACTTCTGCGCCAACTCACCGGCCAGTTGCAACTGTGCTTCAGTCGAAGTGGGAGCAAAGCGCGGGGTGATGGCGTACAGCGAACGGCCCTTCTTGTGCCAGCGCTGGATCAGCGCTTCGCTTTCCTCGGCGCTGCTTTCGGCGGTATCGCACAGGAAGTCGGGGCAATGGCGGTCCATCATGACCTTGCCGGCGATCATGCGCAGGTCGCGCTTCTCACTGGCGGTGAAAAAGGCGTCCACGGATTGGGGATGCACGGTGCCATACACCATGGCCGTAGTGGTGCCGTTGCGCAGCAATTCGTCGAGGAAGAACTCGGCTACCTGGGCGCCATGCGCAGGGTCGGCGAACTGGCGCTCGGTCGGGAAAGTGTATTGCTCCAGCCATGGCAGCAGGCCAGGCGCCGGCGAGGCGATCATGTCGGTCTGCGGGTAATGCACGTGGCTATCGATGAAGCCGGGCATCACGATCTTGCCGCGGTAGTCCTTCACGTCCGTTCCTGGTGGCAGGGTTGGCGCCAGCGTGGCGTAGTCGCCGGCTGCCTGCACCTTGCCATCGGCCACGATCAGCAGGCCGTCCTCATGCCAGGCATGGGCGCGCTCAATGAAGGCCGGATCGGCGTGAAAATGCAGCAAGCCTGCTCGGTAGGCTTGCACGCTGGCGGTTTTGCTCATTGCTAGTCTTTCGCCTGGGATTCCCAGACCATTAGTAATTGGGCAGCGACCGAGGCGGCAATCACCGCCGGCGCCTTGTTGATGATACCCGGCAGGCCGATCGGGCATACCATGTTTTGCGTGCTCAGTCCTTTTACCTCGAGGCGCGAGGTGAAGGCGGCACGCTTGGTTTTGGAGCCGATCAGGCCGAACCAGCCTACATTGGGGCGGCGCAGGATGGCTTCGGTCAGTTGCAGGTCCAGTGCGTGGCTGTGCGTAAGGACCAGGTAGCTGGCGCCGTCCGGCGCATCGTCGACACAGGCTTCCGGCGTGTCGGTCGCCTCGATGGTGACGTTGGCCGGCACCTCGGCAGGGAACATGGCGTCGCGCTCATCGACCCAGGTGACCGTGCATGGCAGCTCGGCCAGCGCACGCACGATGGCGGCGCCGACGTGACCGGCGCCAAACAGCACCAGGTGGGCGCGCGGGGCTTTGACCGGGTCGACCAGCCAGCGGCGGCCATCGGCGTCGGTGTGGATATGGGTTTGCTTGTGCTGCTCGTCCACGAGCCGGCACTCGGCTTCGCCATCAATGGCGGTGATGCGGCAGCTGTCTTCCTGGCGGTGCTGGCGCAGCAGCGCCATGACGTCTTCCAGCCCGCCGCTGACCGGCTCGAACAGCAGCCAGACCACGCCGCCGCAGCATTGGCCCAGGCTTGGGCCCAGCGGGAAGCGCTCAAGATGCGGCGCCACAGGGCGCGAGTCCCGGCGCGCGGCCAGCATTTCGCGGGCAATGGCGAAGGCCTTGTGTTCCAGGTGGCCGCCGCCGATGGTGTCGAACTGGCTGCTGGCGGTGACCAGCATGTGCGTCCCGGCCTCGCGCGGCACCGAACCTTCGGCGCGCGCAACCGTGACGAGTACCGCCGGTTCCCCGGCTGGCGTCAGCCAGTCAGCCATGTCAGCCTGCCGCTTCGACTGCTGCGATGGCACGCAGGATTTCTTCGCTGGTCGCGGGAGCGTTCAGCGGCGGGTTGACGCGATGCCCGCCGACTGCGGATATCGCATCGCGGATGGCAAAGAATACCGAGAACGGCAGCAGCAATGGCGGCTCTCCCACCGCTTTCGAGCGGTGGATGGAATCCTCCACATTGCGGTTCTGGAACAGATTGACGCGGAAGTCTTCCGGGCAATCGGAGATGGCGGGGATCTTGTACGTGGAAGGCGCATGCGTCATCAGCTTGCCCGCGCCGTTCCACCACAGCTGCTCGGTGGTCAGCCAGCCCATGCCCTGGATGAAGGCGCCTTCGACCTGGCCGATATCGATGGCCGGGTTCAGCGACTGGCCCGCATCGTACAGCGCGTCCGCGCGCAGCAGCTTCCACTCACCGGTCAGCGTGTCGACCACCACTTCCGACACCGCAGCGCCGTAAGCGTAATAGGAGAACGGATGCCCGTTCATGGTCTTCGGGTCCCAGTGCAGGTTCGGCGTCGCATAATAGCCGTCGGACCAGAGCTGCACGCGGGCCAGGTAAGCCTTCTGCACCAGTGCTTCGAACGGCACGCTCTGGCCGTTCACGTGGATCTCGTTGGCGAAGAAGCGTACGTCAGCCGCCTCGCCGCCGAGCGTTTTTGCTGCAAAGGCCGCCAGCCGCTCGCGGATCTGGCGCGCCGCATCCTGCGCGGCCTTGCCGTTCAAGTCCGCCCCAGTGGAAGCCGCCGTGGCTGAAGTATTCGCCACCTTGCTGGTATCGGTTGCCGTGATACGCACGCGTTCCAGGTCCAGGCCCAGCTCGTGGGCGACCACCTGCAGCACCTTGGTGTTGATGCCCTGCCCCATCTCCGTGCCGCCATGGTTGACCAGCACAGAGCCGTCGACATAGACGTGCACCAGCGCGCCCGCCTGGTTCAGGTGGGTCACGTTGAAGGCGATGCCGAACTTGACCGGCGTTAGCGCCAGCCCGCGTTTCAACACCGGGCTGCTGGCGTTATAGGCAGACACCGCAGCGCGGCGTGCACGGTACTCACTGGTTTGCTCGAGTTCCTCCACCAGTTCGTGGATCACGTTATCGACAATGACCTGGCCGTAAGGCGTCTGGTTGCGCTCAGTCTTGCCATAGAAATTCAGGCGGCGGATGTCCAGCGGATCCTGCCCCAGGTTGCGCGCAATCTCGTCGATCACGTATTCGATGGCAATGGCGCCCTGCGGGCCGCCGAAGCCGCGGAAGGCGGTATTCGACTGGGTGTTGGTCTTGCCGCATGCGGCGTGGATCTCTACGTCCGACAGGTAGTAGGTATTGTCGAAGTGGCAGACTGCACGGGTAGCGACTGGCCCCGACAGGTCGGCCGAGTAGCCGGCGCGCGAAGTCATGTCGACCTTGGCCGCCACGATGCGGCCCGTATCGTCGTAACCGACTTCGTACTCGTAATAGAAGCAGTGACGCTTGCCGGTGACCATCATGTCATCATCGCGGTCGGCGCGCAGCTTGACCGGCTTGCCGGTGCGCGCGGCGGCGATGGCCGCAGCGGCTGCCCACAGCGCAGACTGCGATTCCTTGCCGCCAAAGCCGCCACCCATGCGGCGGCATTCGACCGTCACATTGTGCGAGTGCAGCCCCAGCGCATGCGCCACCACGTGCTGCATTTCGCTTGGGTGCTGGGTCGAGCATTGCACCAGCATGGACTTGCC
>JBCNOP010000191.1:0-10461 GCA_039593775.1 Pseudoduganella sp. | reverse complement strand
GCGCGATCGCTTCCAGGTTGATCGAGGCATCCTCGCGGATCGCGGTGTGCGGGCAGCCGCCCGTCTCTACGCCCATCAGGCGCTCTGGCGGCAGGGCCTGGGCGCGCAGCAGGATCTCCATGTCTTCTCGGGTGTAGATGTCGTTGGTGATCACGGCCATGTCGTAATCGTCGCGCATGGCCTTGCACAGCATTTCGCAGAGCGCGGTCTTGCCGGAGCCAACCGGTCCGCCGATGCCGACGCGCAGGGGATTGGATGCCATAGTATTTCCTTTATGAACGGTAAAGCCTGCCGTGCTGCACTTCGTGCCGCATCGACAGCAGGGACAGCCCGGGCGCCCAGTTGGACATTTCCGTATCGTCCAGCGCTTGCGCCGTGCGGGCTGCTTCTTCGATTTCGGGGCGCAGCGACAAGAGCAGCCGCTGCCCCGCCACTTGCCCCAGCGGGATGGATTTGACGCACACCAGCACCTGGTTCTCTGCCCAGCCGAACAACATCGCCAGCAGCGCCGCCTCGTGCGGGACGCCCAGTGCATGCACGGCCCGCGCCAGCGCGGCCAGGTAGGCTTCTTCACCTGCCGCGGCCGGTGCCAACTCCAGTTCGGCCAGCAGGCGCGCCAGCGAGAAGCCCATCTGCACCGATTCAGCTCTCAGCTCCGCCGTGTCGCGCGAGGCCAGGTAACGCTCGGCCCAGCACGATGCAGCCGCCGCATCGCCTGCCGCGTGGGCCTGCAGCAGGCGCCAGAATAGCGGCGCATCCCAGCGGGCCAGCACTTCGTGCACCATGCTGCTCATCCAGGCGCGCGCCGTGGCGGCATCATGCACGCTGCCCTCTTCCAGCGCCGCTTCCAAGCCTTGCGAATAGCTGTAGGCGCCAATCGGCAGCGCCGGGCTGGCGAATTGCAGGAGATGCAGCAGCGCCTGTGCTTCCATGATTACGCGTCTGCCGGGCGATGGATCTTTTGCCGCAGGGGCACCGGCGCCAGCGGGTGGCCGTGAGCATGGCCGCCGGAATAGGCGCCGGCCTCCGGCTCGAACGCCGCCATATCTTCCGTCACATCGGCACCCAGGCCGGTCAGCATGTCGCGCAGCACCGGGTCGACGCGGATGCGCAGGAAGCCGGCGCCCACCTCCACCTGGCTATGGCGGTTGCCGAGGTGAAAAGCGCAGCGCAGCAGCCCATGTGCATCGGCGGCGCGCACGGTGTAGACCGGTTCCGCAGCCGCGCGCACGCGCGCCACGAAGCCAGTTTCACCGGTCAGCAGGTCGCCGTCGCGCAGCACCGTGCCGCGCGCGGTGAACAGGGCGATCTCCTCGCCCGAAGCCAGGCGCGCGCGCTGGCGGCACTTCTCGCGCTGGTCATAGGTCAATACCAGTTCGCCGTCGACGCGTTCGGCGGCGGGCAGTTTGGTGTGCAGGGTCAGCATGGTCATCGTTTGCTCAGAAAAGGAAATAGCGCTGCGCCATCGGCAGCACGGGCGCGGCTTCGCACACCAGCAACTGGCCGTCGGCGCGCACTTCATAAGTTTCGGGATCGACCTCCATGTGCGGAGTGGCACCGTTGTGGATCATGTCGGTTTTGCGCAACTGGCGGGTGGCGCGCACCGGCACCACGCGCTTGGCCAGCCCGAGGCGCTGCGCCACGCCGGCCTCGAACGCGGCCTGAGAGACGAAGGTCAGCGACTTTTTCAAGCCTCCGCCGAACGCACCGAACATCGGCCGCGTGTACACCGGCTGCGGCGTGGGAATCGAGGCGTTCGGGTCGCCCATCTGGGCGCAGGCGATCATGCCGCCCTTCAGCACCATCGACGGCTTGACGCCGAAGAAGGCCGGCCGCCACAGCACCAGGTCGGCCAGCTTGCCCACTTCCAGCGAGCCCACCACGTGCGAAACGCCATGGGCAATGGCGGGATTGATGGTGTACTTGGCCACGTAGCGCTTGACGCGCGTGTTGTCGTTGCGGCTGTCGTCGCCGGGCAGCGCGCCGCGCTGAACCTTCATCTTGTGGGCGGTCTGCCAGGTGCGCATAATGACTTCGCCCACCCGGCCCATGGCCTGCGAGTCGGACGACATCATCGAAATCGCGCCCAGGTCGTGCAGGATGTCTTCGGCCGCAATCGTTTCGCGGCGGATGCGCGATTCGGCGAAGGCTACGTCCTCGGCGATGGCTGCGTCCAGGTGGTGGCACACCATCAGCATGTCGAGGTGCTCATCCAGGGTATTGACGGTAAACGGGCGGGTCGGGTTGGTCGACGAAGGCAGCACATTGGACTGGCCGACTGCGGCGATGATGTCCGGCGCATGGCCACCGCCCGCCCCTTCGGTATGGAAGGTGTGGATGGTGCGGTCCTTGAACGCCGCCAGGGTCGCTTCCAGGAAGCCGCCTTCATTCAGCGTGTCAGTATGGATGGCGACCTGCACGTCCATACGGTCGGCCACGGCCAGGCAGTTGTCGATTGCAGCCGGCGTGCTGCCCCAGTCCTCGTGCAGCTTCAAGCCGATGGCTCCGGCTTCGATCTGCTCCTCCAGCGGGAGCGGCAGGCTGACATTGCCCTTGCCCAGGAAGCCGAGATTCATAGGGAAGGCATCTGCTGCCGCCAGCATGGAGTGGATGTGCCACGGGCCGGGCGTGCAGGTGGTGGCCGCCGTGCCGACGGCCGGTCCGGTGCCGCCACCGATCATGGTGGTCACGCCCGATGCCAGCGCTTCTTCGATCTGCTGCGGGCAGATGAAATGGATGTGCGTGTCGACCCCGCCGGCGGTGACGATCATGCCCTCGCCCGCAATGATCTCGGTGGCACCGCCGATGGCCATCGTGACGCCGGGCTGGATGTCGGGGTTGCCGGCTTTGCCGATGGCAGCGATGTGGCCATCCTTCAAGCCGATATCGGCTTTCACGATGCCCCAGTGGTCCAGGATCACGGCGTTGGTGATCACAGTATCCATCACGTCCCTGTGCGGCAGCTGCGATTGCCCCATGCCGTCGCGGATTACTTTGCCGCCACCGAACTTCACTTCCTCGCCGGGAATGGCATAGTCATGCTCGATCTCGATGAATAGTTCGGTATCCGCCAGGCGAATGCGGTCGCCCTTGGTCGGCCCGAACATTTCCGCGTACGCGCGGCGCGAAATCCGGGCCATTATGCCTCCCCGTCCAACGCGCCCATCACGCGCGCATTGAAGCCATAGACGTGGCGCGTGCCGGCCAGCGCCACCAGCTGCACCGTGCGGCGCTGGCCGGGTTCGAAGCGCACGGCGGTGCCGGCTGCGATATCGAGCCGCATGCCGCGCGCCTGGGCGCGGTCGAACTGCAGGGCTTCATTGACTTCGAAAAAATGGAAGTGCGACCCAACCTGCACTGGCCGGTCGCCGCTATTGGCGACTACCAGGGTGCAGCCGGCGCGGCCGGCGTTGAGCGTGATGTCGCCTTCTTCAAGCAGGTATTCGCCAGGTATCATGCCGTCCTCAAACGATAGGGTGATGGACGGTGACCAGCTTGGTCCCGTCGGGAAAAGTCGCTTCGACCTGAATGTCCGGAATCATTTCCGGCACACCCTCCATGACGTCTTCGCGCGCCAGCACCTGGGTGCCCTCGGACATCAGTTGCGCCACGGTTTTGCCGTCGCGCGCCCCTTCCAGGATCGCCGCGCTGATCAGGGCCACCGCTTCCGGGTAATTGAGCTTGAGGCCGCGCGCGCGGCGGCGTTCCGCCAGCAGCGCAGCAGTGAACAGCAGCAGTTTGTCTTTTTCGCGTGGGGAGAGATCCATGTCAGGTATTCCATATGCGGAGTTCAGTTGAGGGGCGCTCCATCCAGTGCGGGCGCAGGACTTGCCAGGCTCGCGCCATCAGCTTGCGCGCCTGTTCGGCATCGTGGCCCAGGTAGCGCACCACCAGCACAGCCTTGAGCGCGGTCACGCCGAGCGCCGGATCCAGTGCGCGCAACTGCGCGACCAACGCCGCGCCGGCGGAGCGTCCCGCTGCCAGCAAGGTTGCGCAGACCGTCGCACCACTAAGTACATGGGCACTTTGCATAGCGCTGCCGCCGCCGTGCAGTACGCCCTGGTCCCACCACAGCAGGCGCCCGGCCTGACGCACTTGCAGCTGCTGGCGCACCGTGCCGCGCGCAAAGCGTTCGCCGCTGGCGCTTCGGCCAAAGCACAGGATGTCGCAGCCAAGGTAGCGCGCGCCGGACTCCAGCTCGACCTCCTGCAGCAGGTTGGCGTCTGTGGCATCGAAGAAAATTGTTTCCTGCGGCAGCCATTCCAGGCGAGCGTCCTGGCCGGCCCTGATCTTGACCCGCTGCCAAGCCGGCTTGCCATTCGCGCGGTACCATTTGGCCGCGCCCGGCGTGGTCAGCAGCGCATGTGAATCGGCGCCGGCCGTGATGTCGATACACAGCTCATCGCCACCTGCAATGCCGGCCGGCGGATGCAGCAGGATGTTGTGGCAGACCGCATCTCCTTCCGGATAGAAGGACTTCTGTACGCGCAAGGGGCCGCTGTGCGCGCGCTGTACCAGCCGCGTCGCAGCGCCGGCGCGCGCATAGCCCAGCGCCAGGCTGGCGCGCCATGAGGCTGGGAGCAAGGTTGCGGCAGGATGGTCGATGCGCATGACAGCCGCCTATCCCAGGGACGCGTCGGACGGCGCCGTTGCCCGCGGGCGTGCCACGACTTTGGCCAGCAGGAAGCTGCCGGCCAGTACCACTACCAGCGCCGCACCGAAGGCCAGTTCCTTGCCATCGCTCCAAGCGCCGATTGTGGGCGATGACAGCTTCAGGATGCCGAATCCCGCCACCAGGAAACTCACGCCGGCGACCACCCAGCCCATGATGCGCGAGGCCAGTACGGCCGTCTCGCCGCTACGCCGCAGCAAGCGCGCAATCCAGAAACCATGCACGCCATCGGCCACCAGCATCCCAAGGGTAAACAGTACGCCCAGCAGCAATGCATGCTGCCAGCCACCGAACTGGGTGGCTGCCACAGCGAACAGGCTGGCCTGGCTGACGGTATCGAACGACAAGGCAAACAAGGCGCCAACCAGCGCTACCCCGCCCGGCCCCGATGCTGCGGCAAGACGGCCCAGGAAGCGGCCTTTCAATCCGACCGGCGCAACCACCTGCCCGGCAGGCGCACCGAGCAAAGCCTGCACATTCAGCAGCCCCAGGCCGATCAGGCAGGCGATCGAAAACCACGCACCGCACAGTTCGAGCCAGGCCGGCGGCTGCCAGTAGCCTGCCAGTGAGCTGAGCGCCACCGAAATGACAATAACCACGGCGCCATGCCCCAGCGAGAACCATGCGCCGCACTGGCGCGCCAGTCGCGGCCTTGCCGGCATATTCCAGCGCGCCAGCCCGTCAATCGTCGCCAGGTGGTCAGCGTCGAAGCCGTGCTTCAAGCCCAGGCTGAGCACCAGCAAACAGAGTCCAATCAAATTGTCGGGAAGGGTATCGGTCATGCTCCTCAATAAGCAAGACGCATACCAGTTAAGTCGTGAGTACAGGGTCACGCCAAATAGGCATAGTAATTGCATCAAAGCAGTAGCCTGCAAGAACAACGCGAACCATGAATACCTCTGCACCAAATTTGGAAAGCCCACGCACCAAAACGGTTCAGCGCATCGTCAAGATAAGGCGCGACTACAACACCTGGGTCGCGAATGAAACCATCGAAGACTACGCGCTGCGCTTCACGCCGCGCGCCTTTCGCAAGTGGTCCATTTTTCGCGTTGCCAATACCGCGTTTGGTGCGATTGCTTTCCTGGTGCTGGAAGCGATCGGCGGCACGCTGGCAGTACACTACGGCTTCATCAACGCGTTCTGGGCCATCCTCGCGGTCAGCCTGATCATTTTCCTGACCGGCCTGCCCATCAGCTATTACGCGGCGCGCCACGGCGTGGACATGGACTTGCTGACGCGCGGCGCCGGATTCGGCTACATCGGTTCTACCATTTCCTCGTTTATCTACGCTTCCTTTACCTTCATCCTGTTTGCGCTGGAGGCGGCCATCATGGCCTACGCGCTGGAACTGTATTTCGGCATGCCCCTCTGGCTAGGCTACCTGGCGAGCGCACTGGCAGTGGTGCCATTGGTGACACACGGTGTGACGCTGATCAGCCGCATCCAGATGGTGAGCCAGCCGCTCTGGCTGCTGCTGATGGCACTGCCCTTCATCGCGATTGCGTTCAAGCGCCCCGACCTGCCCGGCCAATTGCTCCAGTTTTCCGGCACCAATCCTGCCAACGCCCATTTCAACACCCTGGCCTTCGGCGCCGCCACCGCCGTTGGCGTGGCCCTGATTCCGCAAATTGGCGAACAGGTCGATTTCCTGCGCTTCATGCCGCCGCCCGGCAAGCAGCGCTGGCGTTGGCACCTTGGCGTGCTGGCCGCGGGGCCGGGCTGGACGGTGGTCGGCGCGCTGAAAATGCTGGCCGGCGCCCTGCTCGCACTTCTCGCCCTGCAGGGCGGCGCCAGCCTGGCGCAGGCGGTCAACCCGACCCATATGTACCTGGCCGGCTTCAGCCTGGTCGGCGCCGGCCCGGGCCTGGCGCTGCTGGCCACCGTGGTGTTTGTCGTGGTGTCGCAGATTAAGATCAATATGACCAATGCCTACGCCGGCTCGCTGGCTTGGTCGAATTTCTTCGCGCGCCTGACCCACAGCCATCCCGGGCGCGTGGTGTGGGCCTGCTTCAATGCGCTGATTGCCGTGCTGCTGATGGAATTGAACGTGTTCCAGGCGCTGGACCAGGTGCTTGGCCTGTTTTCCAATATCGCCATCGCCTGGATCGCCGCCGTGGTGGCCGACCTGGTGATCAACAAGCCGCTGGGACTGAGCCCGGCAGGCATCGAATTCCGCCGCGCCTACCTGTACGACATCAATCCGGTCGGCGTAGGCGCCATGCTGCTCGCTTCGCTGCTGTCGGTGGCCGCCTTCACCGGCTTGTTCGGCGCCACGGCGCAGGCTTTTTCAGCCTTCATCGCGCTCGCAACCGCCTTCGCCACTGCGCCGGCTATCGCCTACCTCACCGGCGGCCGCTACTACATTGCACGCCAGGCGGCCGCAGCGCACAGCAATACCTGCAGCATCTGCGAAAAAGCCTACGAAGCGGAGGACATGGCACATTGCCCAGCCTACCAGGGGCCGATCTGCTCGCTATGCTGCTGCCTTGACGCGCGCTGCGACGATGCATGCAAGCCCCATGCGCGCCTGTCCGTCCAATGGCAAGCCGCCATGCACTGGCTGCTGCCCAAGTCGGCCTGGCCTTACCTGGTCAGCGGGCTGGGTTACTACATGCTGCTGATGACGCTGACCCTGCTCTTTCTCGCCGGCCTGCTTGGACTGCTCTACCTGCATGAGGCGGCGGCCCAGCTGCAGGCCGGCCAGGAGCAGTTGCTTGCACCACTGCGCCTGGCTTTCCTCAAGATTTTCGGTGCGCTGCTGCTGGTCAGCGCCATCGTGGCATGGTGGCTGGTGCTGAACCGCGAAGGCCGCCGCGTGGCGCAGGAAGAAGCACAGCAGGCGAGGAGGCTGGCCGACCAGGCCAACCAGGCCAAGAGCCGCTATATCGCCGGCATCAGCCATGAGATCCGTACTCCGCTCAACAGCATTCTCGGCTATGCCCAATTGCTGGAGATCGACCCGGCCATGCCGCCGCACCGGCAGCAGGCCATCCGCGTCATCCGCGGCAGCGGCGAGCACCTGCTGTCCCTGATCGAAGGCACGCTCGATATCGCCCGCATCGAAGGCGGCCGCCTGAGCGTCGACCTGCGGCCGCTGGAGTTTCCCACCTTTATCGCGCAACTGGTGCAGATGTTCGAACAGCAGGCCGCCAGCAAGGGACTGGCTTTCCGCTACGAGGTGCAGGGCAGCCTGCCGGCCGTGGTACGGGCGGACCGCAAGCGGCTCGGCCAGATCCTGATCAATATCCTTGGCAACGCGGTCAAGTTCACCAGCCAGGGCAGCATTGTCTTCCGCCTGCGCTACCAGCGCGACATGGCGCATTTTGAGGTGGAAGACAGCGGTCCCGGCATCCTGGAGCACGAACTGGAACGCATCTTCGAGCCTTTCGCGCGCGGCAGCGCCGGCGATGCGGCGAACTGCAGCGGCACCGGGCTTGGCCTGCCGATCAGCAAACTGCTGACGGAGCTGATGGGCGGCAACCTGACGGTACGCAGCACGCCCAGCAAGGGCAGCGTCTTCGGCGTCCACCTGCTGCTGCCACGCCTGCATGCGGAAACGCCGCAGCCAGATGCCGTCCCGTTCCAGCGCAGCGGCTATGCCGGCGCGCGCCGCCGCATCCTGGTGGTCGACAATGACCGCAACGACCGCGAACTGCTGGCCGAAATCCTGGCGCCGCTCGGCTTCATCGTCGGCCAGGCTGCTTCCGGCCAGGAGTGCCTGCAATGCCATGCCGGCTTCGCCCCGGACCTGATCCTGATGGACCTGGCCATGCCGGGCATGGACGGCTGGGAGGCGAGCCACCTGCTGCGCACTGAACACGGCTGCACGGTGCCGATCGGCATCGTCTCGGCCAACGCCTACGACAAGGGCCTGCCCAACCCGGCCGGCATTGGCGCCGACGACTTCTTTACCAAGCCCGTGCAACTGGGGGAACTGCTGGACTGGATCGGGCGCCGCCTGCAGCTCGACTGGATCGCGCCGGAAGCGGCCGCCGCCAGCGCACCGCCATCCGGCCAGCCGCAACTGCCGTCACCTGCCCAGCTCGCCCCCTTGCGCGCCCAGGTCAAGGCCGGCTACATGCGCGGCATCAAGCAGCAGCTGGACGTCATCGCCGCGCTCGGCGAACCGTACCTGCATTTTGTCGACATCATGCGGGCCCACGCGCAGCGCTTCGAATTGGAAGCGATGGCGCGTTTGCTCGAACAGGGAGTATCCCATGCAACAAACGATTGAGCGCCCACCAGGCCAACTGGTGCTGGTAGTTGACGACATGCCCGAAAACCTGGCCGTGCTGCACGACGCGCTGGATGAATCGGGATATTCCGTCGTAGTCGCCAACAATGGCGCCACCGCACTGGAACAGGCCCACGCGCTGGTGCCCGACGTCGTGCTGCTGGATGCTGTCATGCCCGGCATGGACGGCTTCGAAGTCTGCCGCCGCCTGAAAGCGGACCTGCAGACCCGCGCCATCCCGGTCATCTTCATGACGGGGTTGACGGAGAGCGAACATGTGGTCGCGGCATTCCAGGTTGGCGGCAGCGACTACGTGACCAAGCCCGTGCGCCAGAACGAGATGCTGGCGCGCATCCGCGCTCACACGCAGAATGCCCGCCTGGTGAGCCAGGCCCGCAGTGCGCTCGACGCCTTTGGACATGCCGTCCTGGCGGTCGATCCGGACGAACGCATCATCTGGCAGACACCGTTGGCGCGGCAATGGCTGGACATCTACTTCCCGGCCCACCCCAAGTCCACGCTGCCGCCACAAGTATCGCCCTGGCTGCAGCGCGCCGTGCGGGCACGCTCCGCCGGCGAGGAAGCGGCCGCACTGGTCATTGCGCAAGGCACGCGGCGCCTGATCTTTGCGCTTGGCGAGGCGGACGAAGCGGTCCAGTGGAGCGTTGTGCTGCGCGAGGAGGCGGATGATGCCCTGGTGCAGTCGCTGATGGCAAAGCACCGCCTGACCCAGCGCGAAGCCGAAGTGCTGCATTGGGTCAGCAAGGGCAAGACCAACCGCGATATCGGCGACATCCTCGGCACCAGCCCGCGCACCGTAAACAAGCACCTGGAGCACGTTTTCGCAAAACTGGGCGTGGAAACGCGCACGGCCGCCGCCGCGCTGGCCGTGTCGTCTAGACCGACAAGTGGCGGGTGACGTCGTCGCTTGCCATCTGCGCCTGGCTGCCGGCCGCCACTACTTCGCCGCGCGACAGCACGACGAAATGGTCGGCCAGGGCGTGGGCGAAATCGAAGTACTGTTCGCACAAGAGGATGGCCATGTCGCCGCGCTGGCGCAGCAGGCGGATCACGCGTTCGATATCCTTGATGATGGAAGGCTGGATGCCCTCGGTCGGTTCATCCAGGATCAGCACCTGCGGCCGTTGCAGCAGAGCGCGCGCGATGGCCAGCTGCTGTTGCTGTCCGCCCGACAGGTCGCCGCCGCGCCGCTGCAGCATTTCCTTCAGCACGGGAAACAGCTCGTAGACGTCACCGCTGATGCGCGCAGCCTGGCGGCCGGGCAGCGTGGCCATGCCCATGCGCAGGTTTTCCTCCACCGTCAGTCGCGCAAAGATTTCCCGCCCTTGCGGCACATAGGCGATACCGGCTGCCGCGCGCGCATGGGGCGGCTGGCGGGTGATGTCGCGCCCGGCGAGCCGCACCGCGCCGCCAGCCACCGGCAGCACGCCCATCAGGCATTTCAGCAGTGTGGTCTTGCCCACGCCATTCCGGCCCAGCAAGGCCAGGCACTGGCCGCGCGCCACTTGCAGCGAGATGCCGCGCAAGGTGT
>JBCNOP010000190.1:0-10523 GCA_039593775.1 Pseudoduganella sp. | reverse complement strand
GGCGAGTTCGTCACCCTGATCGGCCACTCGGGCTGCGGCAAGTCGACCTTGCTCAACCTGATCGCAGGCCTGAACCGGCCAAGCAGCGGCGTGCTGGTTTGCAGCGCACGCGAAATCACCGGGCCGGGCCCGGAGCGCGCGGTCGTGTTCCAGAATCATTCGCTGCTGCCCTGGCTGACCTGCTTCGAAAACGTCTATCTCGCGGTGGAGCGCGTCTTCGGCGGCAAAGAAGTGCGCGCACAACTGGACGAGCGTACCTGGAAGGCGCTTGAACTGGTGGGCCTGGCGGCTGCCGGCGGCAAGCGGCCGAACGAAATTTCGGGCGGCATGAAGCAGCGCGTCGGCATTGCCCGCGCGCTGTCGATGGAACCCAAAGTCCTGCTGATGGATGAACCGTTCGGCGCCCTCGACGCGCTGACGCGCGCCCATTTGCAGGACGAACTGATGCGCATCGTTGCCGCCACGGGAGCGACAGTGGTGATGGTCACGCACGATGTGGACGAGGCGGTGTTGTTGTCTGACCGCATTGTCATGATGACAAATGGCCCGGCCGCCACAGTCGGCGGCATCGTCAAAGTAAGGCTGGAACGCCCGCGCGACCGGCTTGCCCTGGCGCAGGACCCGCTTTACATCGATTACCGGACCAGCGTGCTCGAATTCCTCTACCAGAGGCAAGGACGCCCGGCACAACGTTTTGCTGCATAGCAATGCACAAAAGTGTGGCAGCGGAACGGCTCTGCTGCTACATTGGTGGTCTATACAAATGGAGACACTTGATGAGTACCGAAGTACAGCAGCACGAAATTATTAAAGAAGCAAAGCGGGAAGATAAGCCGAACCGCCACGAACTGGTGCGCCAACAGATGAACCACACCGGCCTGCGTACCGGTATCGCAGCCGGCCTGCTAGCCCTGGTGGGCCTGAGCGCCTGGCTGCTCGCCTGATCAGATGACCCGCAGTTCGTCCAGCGGCCAGCGCGGACGGACGTTGAAGGAATAATCCCGCTGCGCCGCCTGCGGATTGATCTGCAGGCGCATGGCGCCGGCGAAGGCAATCATTGCGCCGTTATCGGTGCAGAATTCCAGTTCCGGGTAGTAGACCTTGAAGTGCTTCTTCCTGGCTGCCGCGTTCAGCGACGCGCGCAGTTGCGCGTTCGCGCCTACGCCGCCGGCGATTACCAGGCGTTTCAGCCCGGTCTGCTTTAACGCGGACAGGCACTTGGCCGTCAGCACATCCACAATCGCATCCACGAAACCGCGCGCGATGTTCGCCTTGTCCTGCTCGCAGACATTGGCGGCGCCGCCGTTGTTGTTCACCACCGTCAGCACCGCTGTTTTCAGGCCGGAGAAGGAAAACATCAGATCCTTCGAATGCAGCATGGGGCGCGGCAGCTTGTAGGCTTCGGGATCGCCGAATTCGGCCATGCGCGAAATGGCCGGGCCGCCGGGATAGCCCAGGCCGAGCAGTTTGGCCGATTTGTCGAAGGCTTCGCCGGCCGCGTCGTCCAGTGTCTCGCCCAGCAGTTCGTATTGGCCCACGCCGTCAACGCGCATCAGTTGCGTATGGCCGCCCGAGACCAGCAGCGCCACAAAGGGGAACTCCGGCGGCTCGCTCGCCAGCAGTGGCGACAGCAGGTGGCCTTCCAGGTGATGCACGCCCAATACCGGCTTATCCAGCGCCATGCCCAGCGAGCAGGCGATGGCGGAACCGACCAGCAGCGCACCGGCCAGGCCAGGGCCTTGTGTGTAAGCGATGGCGTCGATGTCCTGCGCAGCCATGCCCGCCTTGGACAGGGCCTGCTCGAGCAGCGGAATGGCGCGGCGGATATGGTCGCGCGAGGCCAGTTCCGGCACCACGCCACCGTATTCCTCGTGCATCGCTACCTGCGAATGCAGGGCGTGCGAGAGCAGGCCGCGCTGCGTGTCATACAGGGCCAGGCCGGTTTCGTCACAGGAGGATTCAACGCCGAGAACGATCATTGGAGTGCACAAAGGGTAAAGGGCAATCCGCCATTGTAATTGAAAGCCTGCTTGCGATGATTGGTATACGTGTATACAATTTATCGCATGAAGACACCTCCACCCCGTGCGCAAGGCGGGCCGGCCATCCTGGCGGCACTGCGCGCAGATATCAGCAGCGGCAAACTGGCGCCCGGCGCTGTGCTGCGCCAGGCCGAACTGGCCGAACAATTCGGCACCAGCCGTATTCCCGTGCGCGAAGCGCTTAACTCCCTGCAGGCGGAAGGCTTGGTGCAGATCGAGCCGAATCGCGGCGCCTATGTCACCACGCTTGGCGCGGACGAACTGCATGAACTGTTCGACTTGCGCGTGCTGCTGGAGAGCGATCTGCTGCGGCGTGCGGTGCCCTTGCATACGGAGCGCAGCCTGCGCCGCCTGGAATCCATCCAGCACGAGCTGGATGGCGAAACGGAGCCGCTGGAATGGCTGCGGCTCGACCGTGCTTTCCACGACGGGCTGTATGCGCCGAGCGGGCGCACGCGCAGCTTGCAGATGGTGGCCAGCCTGCGTGCGTCGGTCGAGCGCTTCTACCTGGCGCAACTGGGGCCGGAGGCGCGCCGGCCAGGCTGGAATGACGAGCACCAGCGCCTGGTTGCACTGGTGCGGGCAGGGGACGCGGATGGCGCTTGCGCTATGCTGGCAGGGCACCTGCGCGAAACGGAAAAGCTTGCAGTTTCTACCCTTGGGAGCCTGATATGAGCATTCATACCGCGGAAGTTGCCTGGCATCGGCACGATGCCAAATTTACCGATAACCGATACAGCCGGCTGCATAAGTGGACGTTCGATGGCGGCACGGTGGTGCCGGGATCGTCGTCGCCGCATGTGGTGCGGGTGCCGTTGTCCGATCCTTCTGCGGTTGATCCGGAGGAGGCGTATGTGGCTTCGTTATCGAGCTGCCATATGCTGTGGTTCCTGAGCCTCGCGGCGCGTGATGGCTATGTGGTCGACAGTTATGTCGATGCGGCGGAGGGGAAGATGGCGGATGGCTGGATCAGCGTGGTGACGCTGAAGCCGGTGGTGGTTTTCTCAGGGGAGAAGGCGCCGACGGATGCGGAGCTGGAGCGGTTGCACCATGAGGCGCATGGGGCGTGTTTTCTGGCGCGGTCGGTTAAGTCCGAGATTCGCGTCGAAGGCAGCTGGCGTTATTAAAACCGGTAAACCTGTGTCAGACCCGCAGGGTCTGACACCTGGCCTGCGGCCGCTGCGTATTGGTGTCTGACCCTGCGGGTCAGACACCGGGGTACTGGTTTTAAGGCCGCGCGCGCAGTTCGCGGTCCGCTTCCTTCAGCATGTGCACCGTGGTATCCCAATCGATGCAGGCATCGGTGACCGAGCAGCCATACTTCAGCTCAGACAAGTCCGAAGGGATCTTCTGGTTCCCCGCCACGATGTTCGATTCGATCATCACGCCAACGATGGACTGGTTGCCATGCACGATCTGGTTGACCACATCGGTCATCACCAGCGGCTGCAGTTCCGGCTTCTTGTACGAGTTGGCATGCGAGCAGTCGATCACGATATTGGCCGGCAGCTTGGCCTTCTGCAGCGATTGTTCCGCGATCGCCACCGACACCGAATCATAGTTAGGCCGGCCGTCGCCCCCGCGCAGCACCACGTGGCCATGCGGATTGCCCCGCGTGCGCACGACAGAAACGTTGCCCTGGCTGTTAATGCCCAGGAAGGCGTGCGGATTCGCCGCCGACAGGATCGCGTTGATCGCGATGCCGATATCGCCGTCCGTACCGTTCTTGAAGCCCACAGGAGTCGACAGGCCCGACGACATTTCGCGGTGGGTTTGCGACTCGGTGGTACGGGCGCCGATAGCGGTCCAGGCGATCAGGTCGCCCAGGTACTGCGGCGAGATCGGGTCCAGCGCCTCGGTGGCGGTTGGCAGGCCCAGTTCGCATACGTCCAGCAGAAACTGGCGCGCCTTTTCCATGCCGACGTCGACACGGAACGAGTCGTCCATATACGGATCGTTGATATAACCCTTCCAGCCAGTGGTGGTGCGCGGCTTCTCGAAATACACGCGCATTACCAGCAGCATGGTGTCCTTGACTTCTTCCTGCAGCGCTTTCAGGCGGCGCGCATAGTCCAGGCCCGCCACCGGGTCATGGATGGAGCAAGGGCCCACGACGACGAACAGGCGCTTGTCCTTGCGCTCCAGGATGGCGCGCAGGTCGGCGCGGCCCTTGGTGACGGTGTCGGAGGCCTTGTCGGTCAGCGGCAGTTTCGCATGCAGCTCCTCTGGGGTAGGCATGGATGCGAACGAGGTAACGTTAATGTTTTCAAGGTTTTGGGCAATCATGATCAGTCTGCTTTTCACTGTGTATTTTCTTGGGGGATCTAACAGTGTAGCCGAAATGCCGTAAACTGGCTGAATGACGACTAAACAACCTTTCCACGCCGCTCCCTACATCAAGGAGATCGGCCGGGGCGCGAAGGGCGCCCGCAGCATGGACCGCGAGCAGGCGCGTGAATTGTGGGGCGCGATTCTCGATGGGCGCGTATCGGACCTGGAACTGGGCGGCATCTTGCTGTCGATGCGCATCAAGGGCGAATCGGTGGACGAGCTGGAAGGCTTCCTGGAAGCGTGCGAAGCCTCGTTCGTTAAGCTGCGCGCACCGGCCGGCGAATTCGCGCCGGTGGTGATCCCGAGTTACAACGGCGCCCGCAAGATGGCGAACCTGACGGCTTTACTGGCGCTGCTGCTGGCGCGCGAAGGCGTGCCGGTGCTGGTGCATGGCGTGGCGCATGATGTGGGCCGCGTCGCCACTGCGGAAGTGTTCGAAGCGCTCGGCGTGCATGCATCGCCCGACCATGCAGCGGCCGAAGCAGCCCTGGCAAATGGACACGTAGCTTTCATCACCATCGACGCACTGGCGCCGCGGCTGGCGTGGATGCTGTCGCTGCGCCGCGTCCTCGGCGTTCGCAATTCCACCCACACGCTGGTGAAGATCATGCAGCCGTTTGAAGGACAGGCGCTGCGGCTGGTGTCGTACACCCATCCGGAATACCTGGAATCGCTGGGCGCGTTCTTTACGCTGAACAAGGGCCACGCCTTCCTCATGCGCGGCACCGAGGGCGAGACTGTCGCCAACGCCAACAAGGCGCAGAAGATTGACTGGTTCCACGATGGCGAGCGCACCGTGCTGGTCGAGAAGCAGACACTGGTCGATAACCTGCCGGAGCTGCCGGTGGATAAAAGCGCCGAGTCCACCGCTGCCTGGATCCAGGCGGTGATGCGCGGCGAAATCCCGGTGCCGGACTCGATTGCGCAGCAGGTGGCCCACTGCAAAGAAGTCGCCCGTTCGCTCGCTGCCAGCGCCGCCCTCCTGTAAAATGGTGGGTTTGGTCTCGGGGCAGGGCGGCAGGAAATGGCAAATCAGTACGATGTAGCGGTGATCGGCGCGGGCGCGGCGGGCATGATGTGCGCCGCGACGGCCGGCAAGCGTGGCAAGCGCGTTGTGCTGGTTGACCACGCCGGCAAGCTGGCGGAGAAGATCCGCATCTCGGGCGGCGGTCGTTGCAACTTCACCAATATTAACGCCGGTCCCGCCAATTTCCTGTCCGAGAACCCGCACTTTGCCAAGAGCGCGCTGTCGCGCTTTACGCCGCAGGACTTCCTGGCGATGGTGAAGAAGCACCGCATCGGCTTCCACGAAAAGCACAAAGGGCAACTGTTCTGCGACGACTCCGCCGAGCAGATCATCCAGATGCTGAAGGACGAATGCTCCGATGGCAACGTGCACTGGCGCATGCCCGCGAAAGTGGATGCGCTGCAGCAGAACGGCGCCGGCTACATCCTGCAAACGAACGAAGGCGAAGAAATCCACGCGGCGTCGATCGTTATCGCCACTGGCGGCCTGTCGATCCCAAAAATCGGCGCCACCGATTTCGGCTACCGAATTGCCAAGCAGTTCGGGCTGAAACTGGTCGAGCCGCGTCCCGCCCTCGTGCCGCTGACGTTCGATGCGCAGGAATGGGCGCCGTTCGTGCCGTTGTCCGGCGTGTCGCTGGAAGTGGACGTTGAAACAGGCTCACTGAAAGGCCGCAACCCGACCGGGGCCCGCTTCCGCGAAGACTTGCTGTTCACACATCGCGGCCTGAGCGGCCCGGCCATCCTGCAGATTTCCTCGTTCTGGCAGCCCGGCACGCCGATCACGATCAACCTGCTGCCGGAAATGGACCTGGCGCAGACGCTGATCGAAGGCAAAGGCACGCTGAAGAAGCAGCTCGGCAACCTGCTTTCGCAATGGTTGCCATCGCGCCTGGCGGAAGGCCTGCTGCAAGTGCACGGCCTCGACCCCGAAGCGCGCATCGCCGACATGAAGGACGACACGCTGCGCAAGCTGGGCCGCGCAGTCAACCAGTGGACCATCACGCCGAATGGCTCGGAAGGCTACCGCAAGGCCGAAGTCACGCGCGGCGGCGTGGACACCCGCGAATTGTCCCAGCAATCGATGGAATGCAAGAACGTGCCAGGCCTGTACTTCATTGGTGAAACGGTGGACGTGACCGGATGGTTGGGCGGCTACAACTTCCAATGGGCCTGGGCATCCGGAGTGGCTGCTGGCCTCGCGATCTGATATGATTCCACTTCCGGCAACGCATTTTCCGCCGGATTCATGATGTTAGCTGGGCTGAAATATTGCCCGCGAAAGACGTCGATATCCCCTTCGGAACCGCCTGAGTGGCCGGTTTGGCGTCTATTGTCTCTTCCATTTTTGAGCAAAACCTGCTAATATCGCTGTCTTTCCTGAACCCTAACGGTTTGAATTTTTACATGACTACTATCCGCCTTAAAGAAAACGAGCCGTTCGAAGTCGCAATGCGTCGCTTCAAGCGCACCATCGAAAAGACCGGTCTGCTGACCGAACTGCGCGCACGCGAGTTCTACGAAAAGCCAACCGCAGAGCGCAAGCGCAAGCTGGCAGCTGCCGTGAAGCGCCACTACAAGCGCATCCGCAGCCAGCAACTGCCTAAGAAGCTGTACTAATTCAGCTCTCGTTGGGCATTCTTGCAGGCGCACTGATCGCCACGGATGCCCACGCCAGAGTTTCAACCCGCTCCGGTATAAGCCGCAGCGGGTTTTCCTTTTTCCACGCACACTTTTGAGGTAGCTATGAGCCTGAAAGCCCAGATTACTGATGACATGAAAGCCGCCATGCGCGCCAAAGAAGCCGGCAAGCTGGCCACCATCCGCCTGATCCTGGCTGAGATCAAGCGCAAGGAAGTGGACGAGCAGATCGAAGTCAACGACGCCCAGACCGTGGCCATCGTTGAAAAGATGATCAAGCAGCGCAAGGATTCCATTACCCAGTTCGAAGCCGGTGGCCGTACCGACCTGGCCGACATCGAAAAGGCCGAGCTGGCCGTGCTGGTGGCATACATGCCTGCCGGCCTGTCCGACGAAGAGATCGCCGCCGAAGTGAAAGCTGCCGTAGCCGAGTCCGGCGCCGCCGGTCCGCAGGACATGGGCAAAGTGATGGCCATCGTCAAGCCAAAGCTGGCTGGCCGCGCCGACATGACCGTCGTCTCCGCACTGGTCAAAAAGGCCCTCACCCCGGCATAATCTACAGCCGAGTTCGTGTCACACCCTGGGGTCACACCCCAAGTGTGACACGGGCTGAGCCGAGTCATGGCCGAGGCCGTGTCACAGTTAGGGTGTGACCCCAAGGTGACACGGGCCCAGCCATATCGTGGGCCGCGTGCGTTGAGGTGGATCAAGTTCCCTTTGTGCGCGGCGGTATAGTCTGATTTATAACAAATACCGTTCAGCCTCGTGATTCCACAGTCATTTATTGCCGACCTGCTGAACCGCGTCGATATCGTCGATGTGGTGGGGCGCTACGTCCAGCTGAAGAAGGGCGGCGCCAATTACCAGGGCTTGTGCCCTTTCCACAGCGAAAAATCTCCTAGCTTTACCGTCAGCCCGACCAAGCAGTTCTACCATTGCTTCGGCTGCGGGGCCCATGGCACGGCCATTGGCTTCCTGATCGAATACTCCGGCATGGGCTTTGTCGATGCCGTGAAGGATTTGGCGCAGAACGTTGGCATGGTTGTGCCTGAGCAGGACGACAAAATCCCGCCTGCCCAGCGCGCTGCCCAACAGCAGCAATCCATGGCGCTGTCCGACGCTATGACCAAGGCTAATGAGTTCTACCGGGCCCAGCTGCGCCTGGCGCCGCAGGCCATTGGCTACCTGAAAGGCCGCGGCCTGACCGGTGAAATCGCGGCGCGCTTTGCGCTCGGTTATTCGCCAAGCGGCTGGGATAGCCTCAAAGCCGTGTTCCCGGACTATGAAAATCCGGTCCTCGTCGAAGCCGGCCTGATCATCCAGAACGTGGATGAGGATGGCAAGCGCACCAAGCGCTACGACCGCTTCCGCGAACGGGTAATGTTCCCCATCCGCAATACCAAGGGCCAGGTGATCGCTTTCGGCGGCCGCATCATGGACCAGGGCGAACCTAAGTACTTGAATTCCCCGGAAACGCCTTTATTTTCAAAGGGCTCGGAGCTGTATGGCTTGTTCGAAGCGCGCCAGGCGATCCGCGATGCGGGTTATGTGCTGGTGACAGAAGGCTATATGGACGTGGTGGCATTGGCCCAGATGGGCTTCCCCCAGGCGGTTGCAACGCTTGGGACCGCCTGCACCACGACCCACGTCCAGAAGTTGTTGCGTCAAACCGACAACGTGATCTTCAGTTTCGACGGTGACAAGGCCGGCCGCCGCGCCGCACGGCGTGCGCTGGAAGCCTGTCTGCCGCATGTGTCGGATGATAAGACGATCAAGTTCCTGTTCCTGCCCGCTGAGCATGACCCGGACAGCTATATCCGCGAGTACGGCGCCCAGGCATTCGAACAGCAGGTGCATGAAGCGATGCCGCTGTCCCAGTTCCTGCTGCGCGAGGCTGCTGGCGAGCATGATTTAAGCTCGCCTGAAGGCCGGGCCCGCGTCCAGTTCGACGCGAAGCCATTGCTGCAAGCCATGCCGCCGACCTCGCTGCGTCTGCAAATCGTGCGCGGCCTGGCGACTATGACCCAGAGCACGCCGGGCGAGATTGAGCAGTTGTTCGAGCTGGCCAAGCCGGTGGCTGCCAATAAGGTGGCGCCGCCGAAAAGCCGGCGCGAGCAGCCGGTCGGCCTGGAGCTGAAGCTGATTCGCGTCGTGCTGACGCACCCGACCCTGGCGCTGGAGCTGGACGATGAGGCGCTGCTGGCCTTCAGCCACTTCGGCCAGGAGGCTGCCGAGCGCCTGGTCTGGCTTATGGTGCAGGCGCAATCGCTGGGGGATCAGGGGAGTTTCGCTGCCTTCTGCCAGTTGGTGAAAGAAACGGGCAGCGATTATGATGCGCTCATCGGTGAGATCGCTGCTGCACCGGAGCCGGACATCGAAGGCGAGCGCCTGTGGCTGCTGGCTACGGTGCGCCACCTGAAGATGGATGCATTAAAACAGGAGCTGGACCAGCTGTTTTCGGCCGGTTTGTCTTCTGAGGAGATTGGTGTACGCTACCGCGAAATTACTGCCAAGCAAGACCAATTGAGGAAGGAAGCTGAAGCTGATTTAAGCCCGAGGTAATTGCCCGCACGCACGCAAACCTTCCCGTCTGGTAATTGTAAAGTGGCGTGCTATAATAAAATGCTAAATATTGCAATATTTAGCGGGTCTGTTTTTTCGTTTGTTTTCAGTAAGTTACAGTAGTAGTTGTTGCGGTTTGTAGTGGACTTAACTATTCCCGAAAGCGCCTGTGCCAGCAAAGAAACCTGAAACCAAAGCGGCTGAAAAGCCTCGCAAAGTGACCGCCAAGCCTGCGACGAAGTCGGCTGATAAGCCGGCTACTCGCGTCACCAAGGCACCGCCGGTGGTTAGTCAGACAACGGACGCAGCCGCCCTGGCTGCCATCGACACTTCCGGATATGTGCTGCCAACCGTCAAGGTGCCGGGACGCCGTGGCCGCAAGCCCAAGGAATTCACGCCGGAAAACGACGAGGTAGCAGCACTGAACGCTGTTGAGCGTGCCGAGATGAAGGCTGCGGACAAGGCGAAAGCCAAAGACCGCAAGGCCAAGGAAAAGGCATTGCTGAAAGATGCGTTCTCCTCCGACACCGAAGCGACCGAAGAGGAACTCGAGCGCCGCCGCCAGAAGCTCAAAACGCTGATCAAGTTCGGCAAGGAGCGCGGCTTCCTCACGTACGCTGAAATCAACGACCACCTGCCAGAAAATATCGTCGATCCGGAAGCGATCGAAGGCATTATCGGCACCTTCAACGACATGGGCATCGCCGTGTATGAACACGCGCCCGATGCCGAGACCCTGCTGCTGTCGGATAACGTCGCCACTGTTACCAGCGACGACGAAGCCGAGGCCGCAGCGGAAGCCGCGCTGTCCACCGTCGATTCCGACTTCGGCCGCACCACCGACCCAGTCCGCATGTACATGCGCGAAATGGGTTCGGTCGAGCTGCTGACCCGCGAAGGCGAGATCGAAATCGCCAAGCG
>JBCNOP010000019.1:0-46734 GCA_039593775.1 Pseudoduganella sp. | reverse complement strand
CGAAACCGCCGGTATCGATGACCAGGAACGGACGATTGCCGATGCGGCCCTCGCCGTAGTGACGATCGCGCGTCAGGCCAGGGAGGTCCGCCACCAGCGCATCGCGCGAGCGGGTCAGTCGATTGAATAAGGTCGATTTCCCGACGTTCGGGCGACCAACAAGTGCAATTACCGGCTTCATATTATTTTTATTCGACCGCGATAGCGGCCACAGTCCCATTCTGGGTTTGGAAAATCACATTCGGACCCGACAACAGCGGCGCCGATTTGATGGCGCTGCCGTCGGTGCTGATCCGACCTAAAACCGTGCCATCTTCCCGCGACAGGAAGTGCACATAACCTTCGAGGTCGCCCACGGCCACGAAACGGCCATAGGAAACCGGAGCCGACAAGCGGCGGTATGCCAGCTTCTCGTTCTTCCATGCCGATGCGCCGCCTTCGCGGGCAAAGGCCTGTACCGCGCCCTTCTCGTCCGACACGAACACGAAGCGCTGGTCCACGCCCACGCCAACGTCCGACGATGCCGGCTTGGTCCAGCGGGCCACGCCGGTGTTGATGTCCAGGCAGCCCACCTTGCCCTGGTAGCTCACCGCGCACAGGTCCTGCTCGTATACGGTCGGCGTGCCGCTGATGTCGGACACGCGTTCCAGTTCGGTCGCGCCGCGCGGTTCGGACAACGGCACTTCAAAGCGCGGCACGCCGTTCGACAGCGCCAGCGCCAGGATGCGGCCCGCAGGCTGCGCTGCGTACACATTGTTATTGGCGATCACCAGGCCCGGCATATTGCGCAGGGTCAGCGGCGGCGTTACGCGCTGGATGAACCAGCGCTTCTTGCCGTCGGCCGCGTCATACGCGGTGACCTTGTTGTCCACGGTGCGCACGATCACCACGTCGTTGCCCACAGCCGGCGCGGACAGGATTTCGCTCGATGCCTGGACCTTCCACAGCTCTTTGCCGCTGCCGTCGAAGGCTATCAGCTGTCCCTTGACTGCGCCCACGGCCAGCAGCTTGCCATCCGGGCTGACACCGACGCCTGCAGTCAGGTCGGCACCGGTCTTGCTGCGCCACTGCACCTTGCCGCTGGCGGCATCCAGGCGCTCGACCACGCCATCGGCGTCGGCCACGAACACGCTGTTGTCTGCCAGTGCCGGCGTAAACACATTGGCGCCGGCCTTGCCGGTGCTGTGCTTCCAGACGATGCGGGCCGGTACGCCGCCCTTGATTTCTTCCAGCTTGGCCGGTGCGAACTTGTCTTCCTTCTTGAAGGGATTCAGGCTGCCGCAGCCGGTGGCCAGCGCCAGCACACCCAATGCAACTACGGTACGGGTAGCGAGCATGGCTTAAGCCTTCACTTCCGGCACGGAGCCGCCGATGGATTCGAGCTTGAGCTGGATCAGCTGGCGGCCAGGATTGTTCTTGTCGGCGGCTTCCAGCGCTGCCTTGTAGGCGGTGCGCGCTTCTTCCATCTTGTTCTGCGCGGCCAGGATGTCGCCCTTGCGGTCTTCCACCGCGGACTTGAACTGCGGCAGTGCGGCCACAGCCAGCGCCTTCAGCGCAGCGTCGTAGGCTTTCTCGTCCAGCAGCACGCCAGCCAGGCGAATGGAGGCGATGTTCTTGTGTTCATCGTTGCCATTGGCGACCACCCATTCCAGCTGGGCCTTGGCGGACTTCAGGTCATTCGCTTCGAAGAAGGACTTGGCGGCGCTCAGGGCGCCCAGCGACGCGTATGCCGTGCGGCCGAACTTGGCCTCGATGTCGCCAGCCACGCGCGCCACCTTGGCGTTGTCCTTGGCGCTGACGGCGGTCTGCAGTTCATCGAACAGCACGGAAGCCTGTGCCGCCTGGTTGCGCTGGTAGTAGTTCCAGCCGTTCCAGCCCGAATAGGCGGCCAGGCCTGCGATCACCACCCAGGTGGTCAGGTTGCCGTACTTTGCCCACCACGCTTTGAGGGTAGCAAGCTGTTCTTGTTCTTCGAGATCGTATGCCATGTTTCAGTCTGCCTGTTTCTTTAAGAAATTAATGGTGGTGGTGATGGTCGTGGTCACAATCGTCTCCGCATGTGATCTGGTCCACGACGTAATCGACAACGCCTTCAAACGCGACGGTCTGCTGCTGGCCCTCGCCTTCTGCGGCACGCATTGCCTTGACGACGGCAGTGTTGTTGGCCACTTCGTCTTCGCCGATGATGACTGCGAAGGTTGCGCCGGAGCCATCGGCTTTTTTCATCTGCGACTTGAAGCTGCCGGCGCCATTGGTGCCGCCGCAGTGCAGGATCACGTCCAGGCCCGCATCGCGCAGGCGCTCGCCGATGATGAAGGCTTGCATGCGCGCCGCGTCGCCCTGGTGCACCAGGTAGACGTCGCACTGGCGAGGCGCAGCGGTGTCGCCGGCGCCTTTCATCAGTTCGATCAGGCGCTCGATGCCCATGGCGAAACCGACCGCTGGAGTTGGCTTGCCGCCGAACATTTCGATCAGCGGGTCATAACGGCCGCCAGCACACACGGTACCCTGTGCGCCGAGCTGGTCGGTGACCCATTCGAACACGGTGCGGTTGTAGTAGTCGATGCCGCGCACCAGGCGGGTGTTGACGGTGTACTGGATCGCGTTGGCGTCCAGGATCTTCTTCACGCCCTCGAAGTGGGCCAGCGATTCTTCGCCCAGGTAGTCCAGCAGCTTCGGTGCGCTGTTGACGATGCCCTGCAGGTCAGGGTTCTTGGTGTCCAGGATGCGCAGCGGGTTGGTGTGCAGGCGGCGCTTGGCGTCGGCATCCAGGTGCTCTTCGTGCTGCTCCAGGTAGGCGATCAGGTCGACGCGGTGGCGTGCGCGCTCCTCGGCGTCGCCGATGGAGTTGATTTCGAGGCGGATGTCTTCCAGGCCCAGGTCATCCCACAGGCGACGGCACATCACGATCATTTCGGCGTCCACGTCCGGGCCGGTGAAGCCCACGGCTTCCGCGCCAAACTGATGGAACTGGCGGTAGCGGCCGCGCTGCGGGCGCTCGTGGCGGAACATCGGGCCCTTGTACCACAGGCGCTTCGGGCCTTCGTACACCAGGTTGTGTTCAAGCACGGCGCGCACCACGCCTGCGGTGCCTTCGGGACGCAGGGTCAGCTGGTCGCCGTTCATGGAGTCCTCGAAGGAGTACATTTCCTTCTCGACGATGTCGGTCACGGCGCCGATGGCGCGCGAGAACAGGCGCGTTTCTTCCACGATCGGGGTGCGGATCTGCTGGAAGCCGTAGCTCTGCACCACGGACTGCGCGGTGTTCTCGAAGATTTCCCACAGGTGGGCGTCAGCCGGCAGGAGATCGTTCATCCCCTTGATAGCTGTGATTTTGTCTGCTTTGTTGGACATATTCTTTAAGCTGCTTTGCTATAGTTTTTCTGTACGTAGTCGAGCACGATGGCCTGGAATTCTTCAACGATGTTATCGCCGCGCAGGGTCGCTACTTTCTGGCCGTCGACGAAGACCGGAGCGGCCGGCGATTCACCGGTGCCCGGCAGGCTGATGCCGATATTGGCGTGCTTCGATTCGCCCGGGCCGTTGACGATGCAGCCCATCACGGCCACGTTCATCGCCTCCACGCCCGGGTAGGTCTTTTTCCATTCCGGCATCTGCTCGCGCAGGTAGGTCTGGATATCGTCCGCCAGTTCCTGGAACACGGTGGACGTGGTACGGCCACAGCCCGGACAGGCAATCACCATCGGGGTGAACTTGCGCAGGCCCATGGTCTGCAGGATTTCCTGGCCCACCACCACTTCCCTGGTGCGGTCGCCGCCCGGTTCCGGGGTCAGCGAAATGCGGATGGTGTCGCCGATGCCTTCCTGCAGCAGCACCGACAGCGCGGCGGTCGAGGCCACGATGCCTTTGCTGCCCATGCCCGCCTCGGTCAGGCCCAGGTGCAGCGGGTAGTCGCAGCGCTTGCCCAGTTCGCGGTACACCGCGATCAGGTCCTGCACCCCGGACACTTTGCACGACAGGATGATCTTGTCGCGCGCCAGGCCCAGTTCTTCGGCGCGCACCGCGTTCTCGATGGCGGAGGTGATCAGCGCTTCATACATCACGGCCTGCGCGGTCCATGGATTTTCGCGTGCCGCGTTTTCGTCCATGATGCGCGCCAGCAGCGCCTGGTCCAGCGAGCCCCAGTTGACGCCGATGCGCACCGGCTTGTCGTACTTGGCTGCCACTTCAATCATCTGCGCGAACTGCGTGTCGCGCTTGGCGCCCTTGCCCACGTTGCCCGGGTTGATGCGGTACTTCGACAGCGCCGCGGCGCAATCCGGGTATTCGGTCAGCAGGGTGTGGCCGTTGTAGTGGAAGTCGCCCACCAGCGGCACGTCGATGCCCATCTTGTCGAGCTGGTCGCGGATGTAAGGCACGGCGGCAGCGGCCTCCGGGCGGTCCACCGTCAGGCGCACCAGTTCGGACCCGGCGCGCGCCAGGTCCTTGATCTGGATTGCCGTCGCCACCGCATCGGCGGTATCGGTATTGGTCATCGACTGCACCACCACCGGCGCGTCGCCACCGACCCAGATCTTGCGCTCGCCGTGCTGGATCAGCACGCGGCGGCTGGCGCGGCGCGCCAGTGGTCCGGAAGGGATCGGGTTGTTCGAAGAAGACATGCTTGGCTACTCTTATTACTTGATGTTCACGAGGGCGTACGACTTGCCCGGACCTTGCGTCAGTTCCAGCTTGCCGCCGGCCAGGCTGGCGCTCACCGCGCTCGGCTTGCCGACGATCAGCACGTCGTCCGCACGCACATTGAAGGTTTGCGTGCTGCCGGCCTTCACCGTGCCGCGGGTCAGGTTCGGCTGGCCGGCACGGCGGATCTCGACCCACGAATCTTCCTTCACCGTCAACACCAGCTTGCCGCCCGCAGCGCCTACCGCTGGAGCAGCACCGGCAACGGTTGCCGGCACGGCAGGCGCGGTCGCAACCGGCGCGGTGCCCTGTGCAGCAGCCGGAACCTGGGCTTGGGCCGGTGCCGGAGCGACTGCTGCCGGCTTGACCGGAATCAGGCCTGGCGAGGCAGGAGCCGCAGTTGCAGGCGCGGTGCCAGCGGCTGGCGCGCCGCCAACAGTCGGGGCAGCGCGGTTGACTGGTGCCACGCCCGCAGCAGGCGCACCTGCAGCATTGCCTGGCGCCGTCACGGGCGCGGTCGCCGGCGCAGCAATGCCGCCCGTCGTGGTCGTCATACCGGGAGCCGCAGCCGGAACAGTGCCCGGCACGGCGGCCGGAGCAGCACCTGTGGCCTGTGCCGGCGCACCGCCTGCCGCGCCGGGCACGCCAACACCAGCCACCGCATCCGGCGCAGTATTGCTGCCTGGCTGCGGCGGTACGGAAATCAGCGGCACGTTCTGCGTCTGCATTGGCGCCTCGGCAGGCTGCGCGCCTGGCTGCGCCGTCACGACTGGCACTGCAGGTTCTGCCGGCGCAGCGGGCGCAGTCAGGCCGCCGCGGGTCGCCAGCGTCAGCGGCGACAGGATGCCCATCTGCCAGGCAGCGGCCAGGCCAAGCAAGGCCAGCACGCCGACGCCAGCCACGATGGCGCCAAGCGGCTTGCCGTTATTGCGTTCATTCAGCGAAGGGAAGCGCGATTCCTGGAACGACGCGGTCACCCGGGTCGGGCGCACAGTCGCATCGGCGTGCCCAACGGCCCCTTCGACTTCCACCATGGCCACCAGCGGCGCCGGGTCGAGCCGCACCGCCTTCGCGTAGGCGCGGATGAAGCCACGCGTCACCGCGCGGTTTGGCAATGCATCGAAATCACCCTGCTCGATCGCCACCACCTGGCGCGGCGCCAGTTTCAATTGATCGGCCACCTGCTCGATTGACAGGCCCATCGCCTCGCGTGCCGCTGCCAGTGCTGCTCCGGGCGTGGAAGCATGCTGCTGGCTGGTCGGCTTGTCCTGCTCAGAATCCATTGGTTCCCCGTTCTCACTCATCAAACGCCCCACGTTGATACGCTGCATACTCCGGCGACTGGGCGTGGTGACGCCGCAATTGGGTCGCAAAGCCCTGCTCCAGACCCTGGTCGCCCATTTTGTGCTGCACCCTGATCGCCAGCCACAGTACGTCGGCCGGCAGGCTGTCCACCTTGGCTACCTTGTGCAATTGCGCGACAAAGAAACTGGCGCGCGGATAATCGCGCCGCGCATAGTACACCTTGGCCAGGCCGATATTCGTTTCCGGCACGTCCGGTGTCAGCTTCAGCGCATCCAGCAGGTAGCGCTCAGCCAGGTCGATGTCCTTGATCTTCAGCGCGCAATTGCCCGCATTGTTCAGGGCGCCGGCCGGCGAGCGGTAATTGCGGTTCGCCAGCGCAGCATCGAAATGCTTGAACGATTCCTTGATACGGTCGTTCTGGCACAGGAAGGAGCCGTAATTATTGTTCAGGTCCGGATCGTTCGGCGCCAGCTTCAGGGCCTGCAGGAAGTTGTCGTTCGCCAGTTCCTTCTCGCCCATGCGCATGTAGATGATGGCACGCAGGCTGTAGCCGTTAGGACCCTGCGGATCGGCGGCAATCGCTTTTTTCACCTCGTCCAGCGCGATTGGGTAGTTGCCCTGCTCGAAATAGCCGGCCGCCAGCTGCATGCGGATCTCGGCGCGTTTTTGCCCGGAAGTCTGGTCGGAAAGGGTCTTCAGCTCTTCTTTGCCGCTGGGGCTTTGCCCCAAAGTCGCGCAGCCCGCCAATACACCGGCCAGCGCGACCGCGGCCAGGCACTTGAAGCGGCGCTGGGCGAAATCGGTCATCAGGAACGAATCTCCACAATCTTGCCGAAATCGGCGCCGTACTTCTTCTGGTATTCGGTCATCTTTTCCATCCGTTCAGCCACGCGGGTGCGATCTTTCACTTCGCCCGCCAACTGCCCGCAAGCCGCGTCGATATCATCGCCGCGCGTCTTGCGGATGGTGGTTACGATGCCCGCATTCATCAGAATTTCGGCAAAGGCCTTGATGCGCGGGTTCTTGGAGCGCAGCAGGCCCGATTCCGGGAAGGGGTTGAAAGGAATCAGGTTGAACTTGCAGTTGACACCGAACTCCGGATGATTCACCAGCGCGATCAGCTCGCGCGCATGCTCATCCGAGTCGTTGTAGTTATCGAGCATGCAGTACTCGAATGTGATGAAGTCGCGCGGCGCGAACTCCAGGTAGCGCTTGCACGCCGCCAGCAGTTCCTTCAGCGGGTACTTCTTGTTCAGCGGGACCAGCTCGTCGCGCAGCTTGTCGTTGGAAGCGTGCAGCGATACCGCCAGCGCCACCGGCACGTCTTGCGACAGCTTGTCGATCATCGGCACCACGCCCGAGGTGGACAGGGTCACGCGGCGGCGCGACAGGCCGTAGGCGTTATCGTCCAGCATCAGCTTGAGCGCGGTGGCGGTCGGTCCGTAATTCAGCAGCGGCTCGCCCATGCCCATCATCACCACGTTGGTGATCTGGCGCTCGCCTTTCGGGCCGGGTTCGATGCCTTTGGTCTGGCGCAGCGCAAATTCGGCCATCCACAGCTGGCCAATGATTTCGCCCACGGTCAGGTTGCGGTTGAAGCCCTGCTTGCCGGTCGAGCAGAAGCGGCAGTTCACGGCGCAGCCAGCCTGGGTGGAGATGCACAGCGTGCCGCGGTTTTCCTCCGGAATGAACACGGTTTCCACGGCATTGCCATTGCCCACGTCCACCAGCCATTTGCGGGTGCCGTCGGCGGAAGTATGGTCGCTGATGACGGCCGGCGCCACGATGTGGGCGCGCGTCTTCAGCTTCTCGCGCAAGGACTTGGCGAGGTCGGTCATGCTGTCGAAGTCGGACGCACCGAACTGGTGGATCCAGCGCTGCAGCTGCTTGGCACGGAAAGGCTTCTCCCCCAGCTCGGCGCAGTAGGCGACTAGTTGTTCCGGATCGAAATCCAGCAAGTTGGTGAGGGACGTTTCCATGCTTTTTTACTCAATTTCAAAAACGGCTTTGCCCCGGACCGAAGACCCGGGGCAAGGCGCAATACTACTTTACTACATTACTACCGCTAAAAATTAACGGGAGTAGACGTTCAGTGCTGGGAAGAAGTAGGCGATTTCCACGGCAGCGGTTTCAGCAGCGTCGGAGCCGTGAACAGCGTTAGCGTCGATGGAATCAGCGAAGTCAGCACGGATGGTGCCTTTTTCTGCCTTCTTCGGATCGGTAGCGCCCATCAGGTCGCGGTTCTTCAGGATTGCGCCTTCGCCTTCCAGAACCTGGATCATCACAGGACCGGAGATCATGAAGTCAACCAGGTCCTTGAAGAAAGGACGCTCGCGGTGCACAGCGTAGAAGCCTTCGGCTTCGGCGCGGGACAGCTGGGTCATGCGGGCAGCGATCACTTTCAGGCCTGCGCCTTCGAAACGGCTGTAGATCTGGCCGATCACGTTCTTAGCTACTGCGTCAGGTTTGATGATCGACAGGGTGCGTTCGATTGCCATTATGAAAAACTCCAATAAAAAGAAAGGTTTAAAACAAGAAATTAGATTCTCGATCAACCCTAGATTTTAACATAGTTCACTCTCTATGCCCAAAGAAACACTAATAAGGGAATCCCCTAAGCGTTTTTAAGTATTTCCTAAGCCAGAAAGTCCCCATCCGGTCGGTGGCATGCTATGCTTTTTGGTAAAGGAGGCATTTAAATATGCAAAACGTACATCATTTTGGTAGCGCCGTCGCCACCGACAACGCGCTGATCCGCAACCGCGTGCTGCGCAACACCTACTGGCTGCTGGCACTGTCGATGATCCCGACCGTATTGGGCGCATTCGTCGGCGTGACCTTCGGCATGCCATTCCCGCGTGGCTTCATTGGCGCCATCCTGTTCCTGGGGATCGCCTTTGGTTTCTTCTGGGCAATTGAGAAGAACAAGGACTCCGGCCTGGGCGTTGCCCTACTGCTGGGCTTCACCTTCTTCATGGGCCTGATGCTGACGCCGCTGCTCAGCCGCACGCTCGGTTATTCCAATGGCGCAACCCTGATCATGACAGCATTCGGCGGCACGGCATCCATTTTCGCCGCGCTGGCCAGCTATGCCACCGTGACCAAGCGCGACTTCTCGATGATGGGCAAGTGGCTGTTCGCCGGTGTGATCGTGCTGATGCTGGCCTCGATCGCCAACATCTTCCTGGGCATGAGCGCGCTGTCGATCGTGATCTCGGTGCTGGTGATTGCCGTGTTCTCGGCGTACATCCTGTTTGACGTGCAGCGCATCGTCAACGGTGGCGAAACCAACTACATTTCCGCCACCCTGGCCCTGTACCTGGACGTGTACAACATCTTCACCAGCCTGCTGAACCTGCTGGGCCTGGCCGGCGACCGCGACTGAGCGCTACCCTGCCCCATCAAAAAGCCGGCCTTTGTGCCGGCTTTTTTGTTTCCCCGGTCGCCCACAACGCCAACTTTGAATCGGCGGAACAAGCATGGTGCTTCTTCCCCGACAAGCGCGCAATGGAACCGGGTGGCACAGCCACGCTCGCCTTCCCGCCGCACCTTTGTGCCACATCAAAACTGGCCCCTCGCCACTGGCGAACACTTATGGCATCGCCCAAGCGGGGAGCCTATCATGGAAGCGGAACCGGTTGATCACGAAGTGCGAATTCGCGAACTGGAGCAGAAGTGCCTGACCTCGCCTGCGAACTCAAGTTGCTGGGCGCCGAACTGCGAGCGGAGATTACTGCCACCATCACGCAATCCGAGGCGCGTATGCGGGCTTATGTAGATGCCCGCCTGGCCGAACTCGAACAACGGCTGACGGCGCGCATTGTGGCCCTAGAGCAAGGCCAACGCTGGATCATTGGATTGCTGGTCGCCATCCTGCTCGGCATGGTCGGCCTCGCAAGCGGCATGGCAACCCTCTTGTCGAGGCTTGCCTGACGCCATTCGAGCACACTCAGGCTAGGTCGAACACTGCCATCGACTCCACGTGAGAGGTGTGCGGGAACATGTTCATCACGCCGGCTTGCGACATGCGGTAGCCGGCACGGTGCACCAGCACGCCGGCATCGCGCGCCAGGGTCGACGGCGAGCAGGAAACGTAGACGATGCGCTTTGGCAGCATGTCCGGGTTCGACTCCTTCAGTTCGGCCAGCGCCAGCGACAGCGCCATGGCGCCATCGCGCGGCGGGTCGATCAGCATGCGGTCGAACTTGCCGAGGGCGATCAGGTCGTCCTTGGTGATCTCGAACAGGTTGCGGCACTGGAAGGTGGTGTGGCCATCAACGCCGTTCACCTTGGCGTTGGACAGCGCGCGCTCGGTCAGCGCGGTCGAACCCTCAATGCCGACCACCTCGCGCGCCTGGGTTGCCAGCGGCAGCGTGAAGTTGCCCAGGCCGCAGAACAGGTCGGCCACGCGGTCTTCCTTCTGCACTTCCAGCAGGCGCAGCGCCTTGTGCACCAGCACGCGGTTGATGTGGTGGTTCACCTGGGTGAAGTCGGTCGGCTTGAACGGCATCTTGATGCCGAATTCAGGCAGCGTGTAATACAGCTCCTTGCCGGCCGGGTAGAACGGGTATGCCGTATCCGGGCCCTTAGGCTGCAGCCACCACTGGATCTTGTATTGGTCGGCGAAGGCCTTCAGCTTGTCCTCGTCGCCCTCGCCCAGCGGCACCATATTGCGCATCACCAGCACGGTATTGTCTTCGCCCACGGCCAGCTCGATCTGCGGCACTTTGTCGAAGATGGTCAGCGAGTGGATCAGGGCGCGCAGCGGCATCATCATGTCCGACACGTGCTTGGGCAGGATCTGGCAGCTTTGGATGTCGGCCACGAACACCGATTTCTTTTCGTGGAAGCCGACCAGCACCGTGCCCTTCTTGGCAACGTAGCGCGAAGACAGGCGCGCGCGGTAGCGGTAGCCCCAGGTCGGGCCGTACATCGGGCGCATCATGGTGTCCGACTTGACCTTGGACAGGTGCCACAGGTTGTCTTCCAGGACGCGCTGCTTGATTGCCACCTGGGCCGAAGCTTCGAGGTGCTGCATGGAGCAGCCGCCGCAAATGTCGAAGTGCTCGCACTTCGGCTTGACGCGCATCGACGATTCCTTGTGCAGGGCGGTCATGCGGCCCTGCTCCCAGTTTTTCTTCTTGCGCAGCAGCTCGAAGCTGACTTTTTCACCCGGCAGCGCGCCTTCGATGAACACGACCTTGCCCGGCGAGCCGTCTTCGTTCTCGATGTGGCCAACGCCACGGGCATCCATGTCCAGGGATTTGATTTCGACGATAGTGTCTTGCATAGCGATTAAGGTTGCAGCCGGCGCGGGGAGCGCCCAAAGCCCGCTATGATAGCAAAAACCGGTAACCCGGTGTCAGACCCGCAGCCGGATGGCCGTCCCGTCTGACACCCGTAATGCGGCCGCAGCAGGCCAGGTGTCTGACCCTGCGGGTCTGACATCGCCTTACCGGTTTTAAAGCAGCGAATCGCGGACAACGCCCCGTGCCGCCATCGCCCGCTTCAGCTTGACCAGCGCCTCCTGCTGGATCTGCCGCACCCGCTCCCGCGTCACGCCCATCTCTTCGGCCAGTGTCTCGAGCGTGGCCGGATCATCATTATCCAGCCCAAAGCGCCGCATGATGACGATGCGCTGCTTATCCGGCAGCTTGGTCAGCCAATCCCGCACCAGCACCGTCATCTCATGGTGCTCGGCCCGCGCATCCGGCGAATCCTCGGAGTCCCCGGGCAGCATATCCATCAGCGAAGACTGCGGATCATTATCCAGCGGCGCATCAAGCGAGGTAGCATGCTCGGACAAGGCCAGGATATCCTGCACCTCCTCCACCGGACGTCCCACCAGGTCGGCAATGTCCTCTGCCGTGGCATCCTTGCCATTATGGTGCTGTGCCTCCAGGTGATACTTCCCGCGCAGGATTTGGTTCAATTCACGCACCATGTGCACAGGCAAGCGCACCGTGCGCGCCTGGTTCATGATGGCGCGCTCGATGCTCTGGCGTATCCACCAAGTGGCATAGGTAGAGAAACGGAAACCGCGCTCCGGCTCGAACTTGTCGATAGCGCGCATCAAGCCGATATTGCCCTCCTCGATCATGTCGAGCAGGACCACGCCGCGGTTGATGTAATGCTTGGCGATCGAGACCACGAGGCGCAGGTTATGCTCGATCATGGTCTGGCGCGCCGAAAAGTCGCCCTGCTTGGCCAGCGTGGCGTAATGCACTTCCTGCTGCGCCGTCAGCAAGGGACGGGTCCCGATCTGGTTCAGGTAGTGCTGGGTAGTGTCGGTGGAGAGCTCCGCCGCCAGCACTTTTTTCAGCTCGTCGACGGTTTCGAGGACGGCGCTGGCGCCTTCGACCGCAACCTCGCCGTCCGGTTCCATGGAATCGATGGCTATTTCATCGATCGGCTCGTCCGGGAATTCCTCAGGAATCGAGTCGTCTTCCAGTTGGTCATTCGGCGAGCGTGTCATGGGTGCTTATCTAGCGGTTAGGCAGGAATTTCGATGGATCCACCGGCTTGCCCTGCTGCCTTATCTCAAAGTGCAGCTTGACCGTGTCGGTATCGGAGTCCCCCATTTCAGCAATTGCCTGCCCCCTGCGCACCTCCTGCCCCTCCTTGACCAGGATGGAGCGGTTGTGGGCATAGGCCGACAACAGGCTGTTACTGTGCTTCACAATGACGAGATTACCATATCCGCGGATGCCACTGCCGGCATACATCACTTTTCCTCGTTCGGCAGCCAACACTTGTTGTCCGGCGCGGCCGGCGATATCGATGCCCTTGTTCTTGCCCTCGTCGAACTGGGCCACTACGCGGCCGTCGGAAGGCCATGTCCACGACAGGTCGCGGTCTTCCGCGCTGACCGCCGCTGCCGGCGGCACGGACGGCACCGGGGCTGGAGCCAGGCTCGCCACGACGGCAGGTTTCTCGGCGCGCTCGTCGGATTTCTGCAAATCCGCCACGGCGGTATCGGAATATGGCCGCTTTTCCCCTTTCGGCGCCGACTTGCGCGGCGGCGGCGGGGTTTTCTCGATCTGCGGCGGGGTCGGCACGGCGGCGACTTGCACGCCTTCCGGCTGCGTCAGGCGCAACACCTGGTCGACTTTGATGTCGTCGGGGTTGGTCAGGTTGTTCCAAGCGGCCAGGTCACGGTAATTCAGGCCGCGGTCGAAGGCGATGCGGATCAGGGTATCGCCCTTGTGGACGGTGTAGTAGCCTTCCTTGTCTTTCGGTTCCTCCGGGGCCGGCTTGGCCGGCGTGACAGGAAGCGGAACCGAGCGGTCCTCGACCGGGGCCGGCTGCTTCATGGATTCACATGCGGTGAGCACGACCAGCGAGGCGGCCAAGAGGAAAAGGGAATATTTCTTCGTCATTCTATTGATCTGTGTGTTAAACGGTGCCAGGGCGCAGTGGCACAAAATGGCAGTCTTCCAGCGTCTGGCGCACCCATTCGTTCTTGCTGACACGGGTCACCAGTTCGAGATGCTGGGTGCGAGCCCCGACCGGGGCGACCAGGCGGCCGCCGATATTCAGTTGATCCAGCAAAGCCTGCGGTACTTCCAGGCCCGCGGCGGCAAGGATGATGCCATCGAAAGGCGCCGCCTGCGGCAAGCCTAGCATACCATCTCCGTAGTGCAAACGCAGGTTTGGCACCCGCATCGGACGCAAGTTGGCCTTGGCCAGTTCGTGCAGGGGCTTGATGCGTTCAATCGAGTACACCTCTTTCGCCACACAGGCCAGCACCGCCGCCTGGTAGCCGCAGCCGGTGCCGATTTCCAGCACGCGCTGCAAATCCTGCCCGGCGCGCATCACCTCGATCATGCGCGCCACGATATAAGGCTGGGAAATCGTCTGGTGATGGCCGATCGGCAGCGAGGCGTCGATGTACGCCTGTGGCGCCAGGCCTTCGTCCATGAACAGGTGGCGCGGCACGGTGTCGAGCGCGCCCAGCACCACATGGTCGCTGACGCCCTGCCTGGCCACCCGCTGCACCATGGCGCGGCGCACGCCCTCCGACACCAGCGCGTGGGCCCGCTGCGGAGCGACAGGCGCCAGCTGCACCTGGGCGCGCTCCTGGGCATAGGAATGCGCGCGCGACGGCGATGCCACCGGCTGTGGCGGGCGCCAGCCACCCGGGCTGGCAGCGGCCGTGCGGGCGGCGTTCTGGGTGGCGGTTTGTGGCGTCGCCACGCTGTTGTAGACCGGCTTTTTCGCCGGGCTCTTGTCGGTAACGGATGACAGGGGCAGCGGGAAAGTGCGGGTCTTGTCGCTCATGCGATAGCCTTTGCCAGGGAATCGAGTTGTTGGCGATGGGTCAGGTCGATCTGCAAAGGCGTCAGCGACACGCAGCCATTGGCGACGGCATGGAAATCGGTGCCCTCGCCGGCATCCTTGCAGGCGCCGGGCGGGCCAATCCAGTAGATTTCGCGGCCGCGCGGGTCAAGCGCCTTGACCACGGGTTCGGCCTGGTGGCGCCGGCCCAGGCGGGTCGGCACCAGCGGTCCAAGCTGCTCATACGGCAGGTTGGGGATGTTCACGTTCAGCAGATAGGGCCGCTCCAGCAGCTCCAGGTAGCGCTGCACGAGATCGCGCGCCACGCGGGCGGCGGCATCGACATTGGCCCAGCCGTAGGAACCCTGCGAGAAGGCCATGGCCGGCACCCCGAACAGGTAGCCTTCGGTGGCAGCGGCCACCGTGCCCGAGTACAGGGTATCGTCGCCCATATTGGGGCCGTTGTTAATGCCCGACACCACCAGGTCCGGCACGTAGTCGAGCAGGCCGGTCAGCGCCACGTGGACGCAATCAGTCGGCGTTCCATTGACAAAATAGAAACCATTGGCCGCCTGCTGCACCGACAAGGGGCGGTCCAGCGTCAGGGAATTGGAGGCGCCGGAGCGGTTGCTGTCTGGCGCCACAACCACGATTTCGGCAATTGGCTGCAGGGCTTCCGCCAGCGCATTGATGCCAGGCGCCAGGTAGCCGTCGTCGTTACTGATAAGGATTCTCATACAGGGAATTTTACCTGAAGCAACGGGAAATAAATGGGGACGTACCCCATTTAACCGGGCACGCCCCCATTTATTTCCGAGACAAATTTACATCGCTGCCGGCATTGGCCAGTACCCCCTGCGGTCCTGCTCCAATGGCAAAGCGTGGTGATTGTTCAGCGCAGGCAGTTCGGTGGAAGGCACGCGTTGCCAGGGACAGAGCCCATCGCGAAACCATTGCATAAATGCATCATATCCCGCTTGCAGGGCTGGCGCCGGCAACGGTTCGCCGCCAGCCAGGCTGGCGCAGTGCGGAAGCTGGACGGCGTCAAAATACCCCTCCAGCGACAGCCACGGCAGTCCATAGGCCTCCCCCAGCATGCCCTCGAACAGCGGCTGGTAGCCAGGCGCCCCATCCTCGCCTCGCCGCCATCTCGCACATAGCCCTGGGTCTGTGGTGTCGATGCGCGACGGCAGCGGATAGACCAGCAGCTGGCGCTGCTCGTCCTCATGGCAGCTGCGGTAGCTGGTTGCACGCGCCACCAGGTCCTGCAGGCCATCCAGGTTCTGCCGGTTTGGCGCGAACACCAGCACCAGCCGCGTCGGCAGCAAGGTGGTGCAGATGGCCGCGCAATCGGCGCGCCCGCTGCGCGCATCGACCAGCACGTGGCCGAAGTGGCGTGACAGGCGCGCGGCAAAGGTGCGGAACAGCGCGGGGCAGGCGTCGAACAAGCCTTGCCAGTCCAGCATCGCCGCGCGTTCCGCATGGCTGCCATCGCACCGCCCAGCGCGCAGCAGCCAGAGTGGCCGGTCATCGCATGCCCTTACCAGGTATTGCTCCCAGCGCACGGCGTCGAGCACCGCCTCGGCCAGCGCACGTTCGCTGGCGTAACGGCCGGACCGTTCCTGGAGCTGGTCACGGCACTCCTCGAACAGGTCCAGCACGCCCGGGGCCTGCGCCGCACCGGGAAAGTAGTAATGCAGGCCGGGAGCCTCCAGGTCCCAGTCGACCAGCAATACCGGCGCCTTGCGGTGGGAGGCCAATATGTGCCCAAGGTTGGCCAGCGCCATCGTGCGGCCTACGCCGCCTTTATAGGAATAGAAAGTGGTGACTTCGCCGGCTGCGGGCAGCTCTGGCAGGTGCAGGCGTAGGTGTTCCATGGCGCTCTTTCAGTGATTTTTCTAGCGAGGGAAATGCGGCGGCGCCGGCGGGCGCCACTCCGGCGGAACCGGCGGCAGCACGAACTGCCTGCAATCGTGATCGGGCGGGACGCTCGCCTTCAGGCAGTGGTAATGCATCGTGATGCGGTCCACGATGCGCCGGATATCGGGCAGGAAATCGGGGTTGGTCTTCATATCCCCGGTTGCCAGCGTATAGCGCGAAAAGTCGACATACATGCCAGGCTCGCTGATCTGGCGCGGCAGGTTCAGCGGATGGCGGGTCATGATGACGGGGATGATCAGGTGGCTTGGCAGCTCGTACCAGCCGCTGCGCTCGGCCTCGATCATCTGCATGGCGGCGAATTCGCGCCGGGTATATGGGTGGGCCTCGTACTTGGGCGTGTAGATCACGATCATCGTGGCGCTCTGGCACATGGCCAGGGCCAGACGGCGGTCGATATCGTCCCCGCCACCCAGTTGCTCGCTATCGACAAAGAGTTCGGTCTCGTTGTCGAAATGGGGCTCGAGATAGCACTTCAGGGCATCGACCAGGTCGTCCTTGAAGTGGCTCATATATGCGTGCTGGCCATGCGCGTAACTGAAAAAGCAGCCGTACCGGATACTCATGGCAATCGCCTCCCCTGCCAGCCAAATGTAATCCCGACCCGCGCGTTAAACTTTGTTCCGGCGCAAAGTGTTCTGGGGCATAATCGCACGATCGTTCGATAATAATGGAGACCGTATGAAGGCTATCGTTTGCAAGGAATGGGGCTTGCCCGACACGCTGGTGCTGGAAGAAGTGCCCGACCCGCAGCCCGGCCCGGGCCAGGTGGTGCTGCAGGTGAAGGCAGCCGCCGTCAACTTCCCCGATGTGCTGATCATCCAGGGCAAGTACCAGTACAAGCCTGCCCTGCCCTTCACGCCAGGGAATGAAGTCTCGGGCGTCGTGCTGTCGGTCGGCGAAGGGGTGCAAGGCTTCAAACCGGGCGACAAGGCGATCGCCTTTTCCGCGCATGGCGGCTTCGCCGAACAACTGCTGGTGCCCGCCGCCTCGCTGATGCCGATGCCGCCTGGGATGGATTTCGATACCGCCGCCGCGATCACCCTCACCTATGGCACCTCGCATCACGCGGTGGTCGACCGCGCCCAGTTGAAGGCCGGCGAAACCATGCTGGTGCTGGGCGCCGCCGGTGGCGTCGGGCTGGCAGCCATCGAGATCGGCAAGGCGCTCGGCGCTCGCGTGATTGCCGCTGCATCCAGTGAAGACAAACTGGCGGTCTGCAAAGAACACGGGGCCGATGTCCTGATCAACTACAGCAGCACCGACCTGCGCGAGGCCATCAAGGCTGCCACCGACGGCAAAGGGCCGGACGTGATCTACGACCCGGTCGGCGGCGAGTACGCCGAACCTGCTTTCCGCTCGATCGGCTGGCGCGGCCGCTACCTGGTGGTGGGCTTTGCCAACGGCGAAATCCCGAAGCTGCCCCTGAACCTCACACTGCTCAAGGGTGCTTCGCTGATGGGCGTGTTCTGGGGCGAATTCGTCAAGCGCGAGCCGAAAGCCAACCTGGCCGGCATGATGCAGTTACTGGGCTGGCTGGCCGAAGGCAAGATCCGCCCTCACATCTCGGCGCGCTATACGCTGGCCGACACCCCGCGCGCACTGGAGGCAATGGCCGCACGCAAGGTTACCGGCAAGGTAATCGTCAAGCCTTGAGCCATTGCATGAAACGGGCGGCGAGGTAGATCACTGCGCCGTTCGCGGCAAGCATGGCTGCCAGGTGCAGGCCCATCGCAGCAAGGGTTTGCAGCAGCGGACCGGTGGCGCCGGTGCCGCAGATCGTCATCAGCGCCGGCATCAGGACAAAGCCGGCGCCGTGGGCTGTGGACGTGATGAAAGTCCACAGTGCCATGCCTGCCTGCCCCGCCAGCGCATGGCCCTTAAGAAAACGGCAGGCCAGCGCGGCCACCAGCAGCACGCCCGCGCCCCACTGCAGCGCCGGGCGGTCCAGCGGCAGCCGGAAAGCCACCGCCGCGGCCACTACCGACATCGACGCGGCATGCCCACAGGCGATCGCCGTCACGGCCCGCCACGGCCGGAAGCTCGACATGGCATCCTCGCATCACGCGTGGGAAGCGCTGCAGCACGACGCGGCAGGCTGCGCGTAGCGGTCGTGGTGCCTGACCCACGCCATCGTGTACGGCAAGCCTTCTTCATTCCGTCCCAGCGGCGTGATGTCGAGGAAGCGATAAGTGTGCATCATCACTTCCACGCCACGGCCGTAGGTGGAGTAAGTGTGATAGACCACACCCGTATCGTCCTTGTAGAACACACTGACACCGGGCGCATCCTCGTGCGGGAAAGCCTGCCCCGTGTAGTTGTAATAGACCTCGCCTTCGGCCAATTCTTCCGGCGCAAAGCTGACGTGGAAGTCGTAATTGAAATCGCTTTCGCCGGACGACACCCATTTGAACTGCCAGCCCATTTCCTTGCGCATGCGCTCCAGGCTGGCCAGCGGTGCACGCGACACCACCACCAGGCTCACGTCACGCTGCGCCAGGTGCGCCAATGCGCCGTCGGTGTGGTCGGCCATGTAGGAGCAGTGCGCGCAGCCTCGCTCCTGGGCTGGCGCGAACATGAAGTGCTGCACTATCAATTGACTGCGCCCTTCGAACAGGTCGGACAGCGAACGCTTGCCCTGCGGCGTGTCGAACACGTATTGCTTGTCCACGCGCACCCACGGCAAAGCGCGGCGGGCGCTGGCCAACTGGTCCTGCTGGCGCATCAGTTCTTTCTCGCGCACCAGCAACTCCTTGCGCTGCGCCACCCATTGCTCCTGATTGACGACGGTATTCATGATCATTCTCCTCGTGGGCGACGCACTGCACGCACTTTGCCGCTGTTCTCGCCGCCGGCGTAGAACAAGCCGGCGCCATCGGATTCCAGGCCGCTGACGAACACGCCCGGCGGCATTTCCAGCAGCTCCAGCACGGCGCCGTTCTGCGGATCGATGTGGCGGATGTCGCTCTGCTCGCCCTCCCAGGTCCCATGCCACAACTCACCGTCCACCCATGTCACGCCGGTGACGAAGCGGTTCGATTCGATGGTGCGGATGACTGCACCGGTCTCGGGATTGATCTGGTGGATCTTGCGGTCGCGGTACTGCCCTACCCACAGGCTGCCTTCCGCCCAGGCCAGGCCTGAGTCGCCGCCCTTGCCGGGCGCCGGAATCGACGACACCACCGTGCCGCTGGCCGGATCGATCTTGTTGATGCGCTCGGCCGCGATCTGGTACAGGAACTTGCCATCGAAGGCAGTGCCGGCATCGGCGGCGACGTCCAGCGCGCGCGCCTGCTTGCCGTTTTCTGGATCAAAGCCGATCAGGCGGGCGCCCGTGGCAGCCCACACCAGGTGGCCGTCGTAAGTCACGCCGCCGACTTTGCTGACACCGTCGAACGGTCCATATTCGCGCAGGATTTCAGCCTTGCGCACTTTGTTTGAATTGCGGGTCATTGCTTCGCTCCTTATGGGTCGCGCCTTGATCGGCGCCGCAAGTGAACTTTATTCCAACGGCAGTGCAGCAGGGAGTAACAAGATTGTCGTGAATCCGGCCAACGGCGGCGCCAGCCAGCGCCGCGTGCGGGCATTGCCGATCGAGCGCACCCGCCCATCCGCTTCCAGCTCAGCCAGTGCACGCTGGACGGTGCGCTGGCTGGCATCGAGCGCCAGCGCCAACGCGGAAGTCGACCAGGCAGCGCCGTCAGCCAACAGCGCGAGCAGAGAGGCCTGTTCGCCATCAATGGGCGGTTCCAGCACGGCCAGCGCGCGGCCATCCAGCGGCCGGATGGCGAAGCCGAGCGGCGTGGCCTCAATGCTGGCAAGGCCTTTGACCAGGGCACGCAGGCGGCCGATTTCAACGCGCAGGCGTGCGCGGTGGGTCTCGTCCGGGCGGCGAGTGTTGAAGGCTCGCTCAATCAGCAGCTCACGCGCGGCATCGCCCGGCCAGGCTTCGGCCAGCGCGCGCGCCAGGGCGAACAGCACAGGCCTGCGCGCCAATGGACGCCAGGTGCCGCCGCAGCCCAACCCGCGCCGGCAGGCGTCCAGCACCAGCGTGCCGGAGGCCAGCAGCGCCGCCACCTCATCGAGGGACATAGGCGGCTGGTCCGGGCCTGCCGCGTGCTGCCTTGCGGCGGGCCGCTGCAGCGCAGAGGTGGCCTCCATCACCTCGGCCAATAATTCCGGCACGCCCGAACGTATCGCCGCTGCCTGCGCATGCGCGAGCGCAGCCCGTGCCGGCGCCGGTCGCAGCGAACGCATTGCCAGTTCGGCAGCCGCCAGATGCGCCACCGCCGCCAGTGCAGGCGTCAGGGCCCGCATGTCGAGGCGGGACAGTTCCGCGGCAGCGGCTTCCAGGCGGCCGAGCAGAAGGGACTTGCGGGCGGCGATCAGGCGCGCCTGCAGCGCATTGCCGTAATCGCCATGCGCCTCCAGGACCGCCAGCGCGGCCAACAGCATCCGTGGCGGAGCGGCAAAATCGCGCATCGCTATCGCCACCTCGGCCTCGGCAACCACGCAGCGTGCGCGGGCCAGTTCTTCATGCGCGCCGAAGCCACGCGCGGCACGCCTCAGCAGTTCACGCGCCTTGGGAAAGTCGCCCAGCCGCGCCATGGCAATGCCGCGCAAGGCCAGCGCAGGAGGATCGTCACGCAACGCCACATGTTTCAGCGCGCCCAGCACATCACCGCTGGCAAGGGAACGGGCCGACGCAGTGATCAGGGAGTCCATCGAGCGTCAGGCGCGCAGCACGCGGGATGCAGCAGCACGTAGCAGGATGCGCGAATAAAGCTGATGGAAGCCGAGCAGCGTACGAAATACTGCGCCCTGCCGCGAACGCACGACTGCCGAGCCAAAGTACAACCGCGTGCCCTGCCCGGACGGCAACGCCATCAGCCACGAGCGCGTGCTGCCAGCGTAATCGCACATCAGCAACTGGCCGGGCGCCCGGCCTTCGACCGACCAGGCAGCAAACTGCTGGCGCTGGCCGCTGGCCAGTTCGCGGGCTTCCGCATCGCGCGAAGGTCGCGAGACGAACAGCGCCAGCAACCAGCGCTCCAGCTTGAAAACGGAAGTGGTGTAGAACGCTTCGACAAAGGCCGCATGCGCCACATGGCGCGGCACGTCGATGGCGAAGCAATCGGTATAAGCGCCCTGCTCACGGTAGCGCTGCAGCAAAGCGTCCTGTGGCAGGTCGGCGATCATAAATAGGCCCAGGTGTCGGCGCCGTCAAACTTGCGCACTTCCAGCGTTCCCACCACGTCCGGCGCGAAGTTGGCCATATTGACGCCCATGCGGCCATCGCCGTTAGGTTGCAGCGACTTCCAGTGTGTGACGCAGCCGCAAGAGCGGCAGCGCACCGTGCGTAAGGATTTGTCGCCCCAAACGTAATCCTCGGACCGCGCCGGATCGCCGTCGATGCGCACGGCATCCTCTGGATAGAAGGCCCACAGCGCCCGCGTGCGGCGGCAGATCGAGCAATTGCAGTCGATCAGGTAAGCCGGTGCATCCGGCACCTCGATCGTAATCGCGCCGCAGTGGCAGGAACCGTTAAGGATAGTCATTTGACAAGCATAACACCTCGCTCGTCGATGCGCAGGCGTTCTGGGTCAGTTCCCAACACCAGCTTCAAGTTCTCGCGCGCGCTATTGCGCAGGTTGATCGCAATGTGTTCGGGCTGCGCCTTTTGCTGTTGCGATTTGTATGCCAGGGCCATGAATGCGCCCACCATGGCGCTTTTCTCGTACAGGTTGCGGATGGTTTCGGCGCTTTGCTTCTCGGCCAGCCGGCGCGTGCCGCCGCCCTTGCGCAACTGCTCGGCCACCGCGGCGAATTCTTCATCCTGCACCTCGCGGTTGGCGAACACCATGTAATTACCGACGATGAAGGCCGCCATCGCGCCGTCCAGGTCATCGCGCTGCCAGCCCATCCTGGCGGCGATCTGCTGGTAGATGTCCATGCTGTGCTGGAAGGCCTGCGTCATCGACGCCCGGCTCGATGCAGGGAAAATCCTGGACAGCTCCTGCGCATTGCGCTGCACTGCCGGCGGCGCTTCCACCCGCACCGGCTTGCTGGACGAATGCTGGCCGGTGTTCATCGAATTATTGTTCATCACCGCCATATTGGCGAAGTTGATCAGCGGTGCCGTCGTCATCGCGTAATCGGGACCCAGGCCAACATAACCCTGCGCACGGGCTGCCGGCGAGGCAAGCAGCACCGCGCACAGCGTTACACACAACAGCCGGCGGCTCATGCGCTCATTACCTGGCTTGGCAGCAGGTCGGACATGTTTTCCGCCACGCCGCGCGCATTGAAGCAACGGAAACGGAATTCGCCGCCATCTTCCAATTCGACCACCACAATGCCGGTCAGGATGCCGAACTCCCGCCGCACTGAACGCACCTCACGCAAGGGAATGTGCACCGGCTGCAAATCATCGTGTACCGCCTTGTTCATGATGTTCGGCACCCAGTCCAGTGCGTCGGCCGATACGGTGACGATGCCGCCCACCCACAAGCCGCCAATCGCGGCGCCGATAGCTTCGACATTGCGCCCCGCTGCCCCGCCGATGCGGCGATTGACAACAGCATCCGTAATGAAGGCATTGCACAGTTTCTTGATGAAGATCGTCATTGGAACCTCATGCCGTTTTTATCGATTAACAGGTTGGATGGATCGCCCTTCAATACCAGTTGCAGGTTTTCTCGGGCAGCGTTGCGCATGTTTTCGTACACTGCCGGCGGCTGCGGTTGCTGCTGGTGCGATTTGTAGGCCAGCGCCATGAAGGCGCCGATCATGGCGCTCTGCTCGAAAACATCGCGTACCTTGTCCGCTTCGTTGCGGTCATTGATGTTCTGCAGCTTGTTCTGCGCGCGAATCTGCCTGGCGACAGCATCGAAGTCCTCGTCCGGGACCTCGGTATTTTTGAGCACCATGTAATTCCCGACCAGGAAAGCCGCCAGGCCGCCGGCCATGTCACGCGGGGTCCAGCCCATCTTCTTTTCCACCTGGAGGTAGATGTCCATGCTTTGCAGGTAGACCTTCTCCATCTCGGCGCGCTTGTCGGCCGGGAAGTGCTGGGCAAGCTTGTGCGCATTGGCCTGCACGGCAGGTTTGGACTTCGGCAGGATTGGCGGCGCCTTTTTCGCACTGGCCACCGACGGAACCGGAACACGCAAATCCGGCTGCGGCCAGACCACCACGTTATCGTAGCTCATGCCGAAACCGCAGCACTGGCTGTGCGCGGCGGGCGCCAGCGCAATAGCCAGCACACCCAAGATCAACTTGCACTTCATCGTATCACCTCGATTTTGCACAAAACGTTGTCGCAGAATATACAATTTTAAATAACGCGCCAATTGAATCGAGATGCGTGAAAGTCACTCGGCACAGGAGATCTAGAAATGGAGTTTCGCAGGCCGGCCTCGCTCGCCCTTTTCCTTGCGCTGCAAGGCGCCGTGCAGGCAGGCGATGTCTTGCTGGATATCCCGACGCGGCCCGGCGCCACAGTGCGCGTGCTGGAGATGACTGGCGAACGCGCAGCCAGCCACGTTGTGCTCTACCTCGCAGGCGGGTCCGGGCAGCGCGGCTTGCAGGGCGTGTGGCCCGGCAGCCTGCCGACCGATCCGGACACTTTGTTCGGCGCACAACGCCAGTTGGCGGAGCAGGTAGGCGCCATGGTCGCGCTGGACACCGCCAGCGACCATGAAGTGCTGGACATAGGCGCCCGCCAGGGAAGCGCGCACCGGGAGGACGTCGCCGCCGTCGTCGACTTCATGCGCAAGCGGCACCCGCAGGCCCGCATCGTCCTGATGGGCAGCAGCGACGGCGCCTTCTCCGCCGCCTATATCGCTAACCGGCTGCCGACTGTGGATAGTGTGGTGCTAATCAATGCCAGCGCCGATGCCTGGGCCGAAGTGCCGCACCTGAAACGCCCCGTGCTCGGCATTCACCACCGGCGGGATGCCTGCCTGCCCTTCCGCAACAGCTATCCGAAAGCGCGCTTCTTTCCCCTGATCGCAGTCGACAGCGAAGGCTTCCCGCAGGTCTACGCCGGCACACGCCGCGACTGCAGCCGCGAAAGCGCACACGGCCTGCAAGGCCAGCGCTCGCAAGTCTACCGCGCAATCGGCAACTGGCTGCTGACCGGCGAAGCGCCGACGGAACTTCGTTAGCGCGGCGCAGTCTCAGGCCGCGCGGCGTTCGACCAGCAAGCGCACAGGGCCGGGCAGCCATTGGCGCAGCGTGGCGCCGATGGCAGCTTCGCGGCGCTGCCAGAACACACCGGCTGCGATGATGGCGATGCCGATTGCGGTCAGGGCGACCGGGAACAACAGGCTGTCGCGGAAAACGGTGTACGACAAGTGTCCCAGGTAGCCGGCCAGGCCAAAGCCGCCAAATACGGCGAACACGCGGCGCGACAGGGCCGCGCCGATGCCGATCATCAGGACGTTGATCATGCAATAGACCAGCTTGCCGAGCTCGCTGCCGGAATTCATCGACGACAAGGCGCCCCAGAACGTCAACACGCCCCAGATATACAGCCAGAACGCGAAGTCCTTGCGGCTGCGGTTGCGCAGGTCGATCCACAGTGCGAGCAGCGTCATGCCGATGCCGAACACCGCCGAAATCACCTTGCCTTCGTGCGAGAAGAAGCCGGCGCTGCCGCCCAGCAGCATGTCGGTCACGTCCATGCTCATGTACCACAGCGTCACGGCCAGCGGCATGACCGTGAACGGCATGCGGTAGCGCCACAGCACCACCGCGCCCGCAGCCAGCGTCGCCAGTTCCATGAAGATCCAGCGCCAGTCGATGTAGTAGTGGTAGTTGCGGTAAGCGTTGCCGGGGCGCCCGTCGGCCCACAGGCCAAGCATATGCTGCAAGCCATACACCGCCAGCGGGACCAGTACCACCGCAAAAGCGGCCAGTACGCCGGCAGGCAGCTCCAGCCCGCGTGCCCGCAGCCATTCGACGGCGCCGAGTGCCGCGACGATGTAGCAGATCGAAATGAACAACAGGCCGGTGCCGCCGAACGACTCCCAGCCCAGCGTCATGAACAGCGACATGGCACCGATGGCGATCAAGCCGCCCAGGTAATACAGGATGTGGGCCGGCTTGAAGCCTGGCGTGTGCTGCTCGCGCTCGACCAGGAACTGCCACAAACGCCCTGCCTGGCCTTCATCCAGCAAGCCCTGGCCTGCTGCTTCGTCCAACATCGCGCGTGTGAGCTTCATTGCTTCTCCCGGTGGTTAATGGCCTTTGAAGAATTCTATGACATCCGCTGCTTCGCGCGTGCGTTTGAACGGCGGCAGGCTTTGCCAGATGCGGCGGCCATAAGGCTTGGAAATCACGCGCGGATCGCACAGCATCAGTACGCCGCGGTCGCCCTCGTCGCGGATCAGGCGGCCGGCGCCCTGCTTCAGGTTGATGATCGCTTCCGGCAGCGTATGCCCCATGAATCCGTTCAGGCCCTGGCGCTCCATCACCTCGATGCGTGCAGCCAGCACGGGATCGTCAGGCGGCGCGAAAGGCAGCTTGTCGATGATCACCAGCGACAGCGCATCGCCGCGCACGTCCACGCCTTCCCAGAAGCTCTGGGAGCCGATCAGCACGCCGTTGCCGGCCTTGCGGAACTGGTCCAGCAGCTCGGTGCGGCCACGGTCGCCCTGCACGAACAGCGGAAACTTCAAACCACGCTTGTCGAATTCGTCGCGCAGGCGGTCGGCCGCACGCTTCACCGCACGCAGCGTGGTACACAGCAGGAAAGTGCGGCCGCCGGCCGCTTCGATGATCGGCAGTGCGGCATCCAGCACGGCATCGGTGTAGCCCATCGAATTCGGGTCCGGCAAGCCTTGCGGCACGTACAGGATGCCCTGCTCTTCGTAGTTGAACGGGCTTGGCCAGTTGCGCGCGACTTCGTTCTCCAGCCCCAGTTGCTGGGCGAAGTGGGTGAAGTCGTTTTTTACCGCCAGCGTGGCGGAAGTAAAAATCCAGCTGCGCGGAACGCCTTCGCGCTGGCCATTGAAGATCGGCGCAATCGACAGCGGAGTTTTATGCAGCTGCAGCGAGCTTTGGAAGGCTTCCACCCAGAACACGGCTTCTTCGCCAGGCGTCACCTTGGCTTTCGGGTCGAACTTCCACGCTTCCAGGCGGGCCGACAGCTCGTTGCCGCGCACCCTGCATTGCTCAATCGTTTCGGCGCGCTCGGCGTTCTTTTCCAGCACGGCCACCATGTCGACCAGTTCGTCCTTCAGCGTCTGCAGCGCTGGGAAGAAATCGCTCGATGGCGCAATCTGCGGCAGCGACATGCGCACGATGTCCTGCGAGAAGGTCAGGCGCAGGTCGCGCGCCGCTTTCTCCACTGGCGTGACGACCTTGGCCCATTCTGCGCCGTCGCGCGCATGGGCCAGGCCCTCGGCCAGCACGTCGCGGCACAGCTCCAGGATCTGCGAGGTGGACACGCTGTCACCGAAGAACAGCGTGGCGGTATCTGGCAACTGGTGCGCCTCGTCGAAGATCACGGTATTGGCGGAAGGCAGCAATTCGGCCACGCCAGTATCCTTCAAGGCCACGTCGGCGAAGAACAGGTGGTGGTTGACCACTACCACGTCGGCCTGCTGCGCTTCGCGGCGCGCCTTCATCACGAAGCAGTCCTGGTAGTACTGGCACTCCTGCCCCATGCAATTCTCGCGGGTCGAAGTCACGAGGTTCCACACCAGGGCGTTTTCCGGCACGCGCGCCAGTTCGGCCTTGTCGCCGGTGCTGGTCATCTTCAGGAAGCGCGAAATCTCGCGCAGGTAGCCGACGTCCTCGCGCGAGGTCATGCGGCCGTTCTGCAGCGTGCGTTCCAGGTGGTAGTGGCACAGGTAGTTGGAGCGCCCTTTGAGCAGCGCAACCGACACGGGCGCCTGCAGCGCCGAGCGGATGGTCGGGATATCGCGCAGGAACAACTGGTCCTGCAGGTTCTTGGTACCCGTGGAGACGATGGTCTTGCCGCCCCACAGCAGCGCCGGCACCAGGTAGGCAAAGGTCTTGCCGGTGCCGGTCCCCGCTTCAGCGATCAGGGTCTGCTGCTTGGCGATGGCATCGGCAATCGCCTTCGCCATCTCAGTCTGCGATTTGCGCGGACGAAAACCGCCCACCGCCGGGCCCAGGGGGCCGCCGGGACCAAACAAGCGCTCAATATCGGCGTCATGCGCCCCGGGAGGAAAAGCCGGATCGTTCGGCGCGCCGGGAGCGGCGGTCGGCTGTTGTGGATCTGTCAAGTTCGTCGAAGGATGAATGGCCCTGCTCAGGCCGGTACGTCGGGCACCAATTGCATTTTCAGCAGGGTGATATAGTCTTTCAATTGCAACTTACGCTTCTTGAGGCGGCGCAACTGAAGTTGATCGTGGTGACCATCCAGGGTCAACATTTCAATGACTGCATCCAGGTCGCGGTGCTCGACGTCGAGCTCAACGATGCGGCGCTGGATTTCTTCTTTGTTGATCATAAATGGAAAGTCGGCACGAATTCGATTAACGTTTGCTTACAGTTTCGTATGGACAACAGGCTATACTTGCAACAAAACTGCATACTGTGCATAGTTTAACTCAGGTAGTCATTGGAAAGAAGCTGTCAAGTCCCTATGAGCACGTACAAGATCGAGGCCGGAACCGCGCAACATATCGGTAGCCGGCCCCAACAAAATGACCGTGTCGCGTTGTTTACAGCGCAGAAAGCACCCGGCTATGTGCTGGCCGTGCTGGCCGATGGCATCAGCGGCGGCGCCACAGGCGCTGAACAGGTGCTGCATACGGCCAAACAATTGTTTGACGATTACCGGGCGTCGGAGACCGTCCACCTGGGCCGGCTGGAAGAATTGCTGCGCGAAATCGCGCATGACGTGCACCAGATCCTGGTCATGGATCCACGCACCGGCGCCAGCGAACCGCAATCGAGCATGGTGCTCATGGTGTTGACGCCGGATCGCCAGGCCGTCTGGGCCGTCGTTGGCGACTCACGCCTGTATCGTTTTGACAACAAGGAATGCCTGGCCCGCAGCAGCGATGCCGAATATGTCGCTCACCTGATGGAAAAGGAAAACTTGCCGGAAGAAGCGGCGCGCAAGCACCGCCAGGCCAAGCTGCTCAGCAATGCACTGGGCAACAAGCACCGTGAGCCCTTCGTTACCTTCGGCATCCAGGAAGACCTGAAAGCGGGCAACGCCTTCCTGCTGTGCTCGGATGGCCTGTGGTCTTATTTTGCGGATGTGGAACTGGCGAGCGCGATCGCCAAGAAATCGCCGCGCGAGGCGGCCGAACTGCTGATCAACAAAGCGCGCGAACGTGCGCAGGGCAAGGGCGACAACTGCTCGATGGCCATCATCAAGCTGGTCGCCCCGCCAAAGGAAAAGGTCACTTACACCGTGCAGAAGCTGCGTAAAGCCGTTTAAGGCTTTTTCGCGGCTTCGGCTGCGGCCTTGGCTGCAGCCTCGGCTTTCGCAGCTTCAGCCTTCTGCGCTTCCGCGGCACGGCGCTTCTTCTCTTCCTTCTCGGCGATCTTGGCCTTGACTTCCGCCTGCCGCTTTTCCGACTCGGCTTTCTTGCGCTCGAACTCCGCGGCCTTGGCTGCGCGCTTCGGCGCGTCTGCCGCTTCCTGTGCGGCGCGGGCACGTTCACGGGCGTCGTGTTCCGCCTGGCGCTGCTGCACCGACACGGCGGCCGGCTTCGGCGCCGGTTTCAGCTCAGGATTGGGCTTGGGCGGCTTCGGGTGCGCGGCGTTATACGCTGCTTCGGCCGCATCCTTCTGGGCGCGCTCTTCCAGTTCACGGTCGCGCACTTCGACTGCGTTGCGGCGCTTGAAGTAGTTGGCCTCCACCTCCACCTGGCGCAGTTCGGCCAGGCGCAGGCGGCGCTGCTCCTTGGCCTTGTCGATACACGCATTGACGAAGAATTTATCGTAGCAAAGCGCTTCGCTGGCGTTAAACTCCGCCTCCACCACTTCGCGATCCTTCTTCACTTGCGCCAGGCGCGCGTCGGCCTGTTCGATCGAATGGGTTTCCGGGATGCGCGGAGCACCAATCGTTGCCGGACGGCCGATGTCCTGCGCCAGCACGGCACCAGGCAACATCACGGCCAGCCAGATCCAGTTCTTCAAATTATTCTCCTTGTCAGGACAGCTTTTCGGCGGCGCCGCGCTGTTCCTTTTCCATATACTCGCGCGATTGCATCTCGACGATACGCGACACGGTGCGGTGGAATTCATTGGACAGCACACCGGACGTGTACAGCTCTTCCGGCTCCACCTCGGCCGACATGATCAGCTTGACCTTCTGGTCATAAAACACGTCGATCAGCCAGGTGAAACGGCGCGCTTCGGACGATTGTCCGGCCGACATCATCGGAATACCGGACAATATCACGGTATGGAAGCGGCTGGCGATTTCCAGGTAATCATTCTGCGAGCGCGGACCGCCGCACAGTGTGGCGAAATCGAACCAGATGATGGTGCCGGCGCGGCGCAAGGCCTTCAGCTCGCGGCCTTCCACATGGATGCGCGGGTCCTCGTCGGCCGTTTCGGCAATGCGGGCGAAGGCTTCGCGCAAGTGGCGGTCGGTATCGGCGTTGAGCGGCGTGTAGTAAGCATCCACCTGCTCCAGCGCGCGGCCGCGGTAATCGACGCCGGCATCCACGTTCAGCACGTCCATCTTCTCCTTCAGCAGGGCGATGGTGGGCAGGATGCGGTCGCGGTGCAAGCCATCCGGGTACAGCGTGGACGGCTCGTAGTTCGAGGTCATGATGAAGGACACGCCGTTGTCGTACAGCGCCTTCATCAGGTTGTACAGGATCATGGCGTCAGCCACGTCCGATACGTGGAATTCATCGAAACAGATCAGGCGGTATTTCTTGGCGATCCGTTTTGCCACTTCGTCCAGCGGGTCTTCCACGCCGCGCAGTTCGTCCAGCTGCATGTGGACGTCGCGCATGAATTCATGGAAGTGCAGGCGCGTCTTGCGCACCAGCGGGATCACCGAATAGAACGAATCCATCAGGAAGGACTTGCCGCGCCCTACCCCGCCCCACATGTACACGCCGCGCGGAGGCGTCGGGCGGTTGATCAGGCGTTTGAAGGAGTTGGAGCGCTGGGCTTTGTACTCGACCCATTCGTCGTAGCACTGCTGCAGGCGGTCGACGGCGCGCTGCTGGGCGGCGTCGGCTTTGAAGTCGCGCTGCGTGAGCGCGTGCTGGTAAAACTCTTGGACGTTCATTCTTTTTTGAACCGGTAAACCAGTGTCAGACCCACTGGGTCTGACACTTATGACGCGGCTGTCGCGGGCCCGGGTGTCTGACCCTGCGGGTCAGACACCGGTTTACTGGTTTTAGAAGTTCAGCGTACGCTTATCAACAGCCAGCGCTGCTTCCTTGGTCGCTTCCGACAGCGATGGGTGTGCGTGGCAGATGCGTGCGATGTCTTCGGCAGAAGCTTTGAACTCCATCGCCACCACCGCTTCGGAGATCAGCTCGGAAGCCATTGGGCCAACAATGTGCACGCCCAGGATCTCGTCGGTGGTTGCATCGGCCAGGAACTTCACCATGCCATTGGTATCGCCCAGCGCACGTGCGCGGCCGTTTGCCAGGAATGGGAAGGTGCCGGCCTTGTACGCCACGCCTTCAGCCTTCAGCTGCTGCTCGGTCTTGCCCACAGAAGCGATTTCCGGATGGGTGTAGATGACGGATGGCAGGGTGTTGAAGTTGGTGTGGCCATGCTGGCCGGCGATGCGCTCAGCCACGGCAACCGCTTCTTCTTCCGCCTTGTGCGCCAGCATCGGGCCGCGCACCACGTCGCCGATTGCCCATACGTTCGGCAGGTTGGTCTTGCAGTCTTCGTCCACGGTGATCATGCCACGCTCGTCGACAGCCAGGCCCACTTTGTCGGCGCCCAGGCCGATGGTGTTGGCGGTACGGCCGATCGAGACGATCAGCTTGTCGAAGGTCGCCTTCTGCGCTTCGCCCTTGGCGTCGGTGTATTCAACGGTGACGTTGTTCTTGCCGGCTTCGACCTTGGTGATCTTGCAGGACAGGTTGATCGACAGGCCTTGCTTGGTCAGCAGCTTGTGCGCTTCCTTGGCGATCTGCTCGTCGACTGCGCCCAGGAAGGTCGGCAGGCCTTCCAGCACGGTCACTTCGGAGCCCAGGCGGCGCCATACGGAGCCCAGTTCCAGGCCGATCACGCCGGCACCGATCACGCCCAGCTTGGCCGGTACGGTTTCGATGTTCAGGGCGCCGGTGTTCGACAGGATCAGTTTCTCGTCGAATGGTGCGCCTGGCAATGCACGCGGGTTGGAGCCGGTAGCAACGATGATCTGCTTGCCGGTGATGGTCTCGGTGGTAGGACCGGAGATGGCGATCGGGTAGCCTTCAGCGCCAGCGGCGCCGGCGAATGCGCCGCGGCCGTGGAAGAAGGTGACCTTGTTCTTCTTGAAAAGGAACAGGATGCCGTCGTTGTTTTGCTTAACAACGGTGTTCTTGCGCTTCAGCATCTGGGCCACGTCGAAGGACAGGCCTTCCACGTTGATGCCGTGCTCTTTGAAGCCGTGCGATGCGTGTTCGAAGTGTTCCGACGATTGCAGCAGCGCTTTCGATGGGATGCAGCCTACGTTGGTGCAGGTGCCGCCTGGGGCTGGCTTGCCTGCTTCGTTGCTCCATTCGTCGATACAGGCTACGGAGAAGCCCAGTTGCGCTGCGCGGATGGCGGCGATGTAACCGCCAGGACCGGCGCCGATAACTACTACGTCAAATTGTTTGTTGCTCATGTCTTTTCCCAATCATTGGTCGTCCGTTGGGACGAAAATCCACATAAGGATGTAAATCAGCCCGCCGAAGCCGAGGCATGTTGCGACCAGAACGAAGATCAGGCGCCAGATCCAGGATTCGATGCCGGATTGCTTGGCGATGCCGCCGCACACGCCGCCTAGCCAGCGGTCGGTGGTGGAGCGGCGCAGCTTGCCGACTTCGGTGGCGAAATCGCCGCCCGGTTGCTGGCTGGTGCTGCCGCTTTGCAGCAGCTTTTCCTTGGCACGGGCGAATTCTTCATCGCTCAGGGCACCGGCCTGGTGCAGTTCGTGCAGGCGCTTCAGTTCTTCGGAGACGCTCATGTGACTCCCTTCGAATTTTTAAACCGGTAAACCGGTGTCTGACCCGCAGGGTCAGACACCCTCTTTACGCGGCAGTCGCGGGCCCAGTGTCTGACCCTGCGGGTCAGACACTGCTTTACCGGTTTTTACAGGTCCAGCAGCAGGCGCGCAGGATCTTCCAGCGCTTCCTTCATTGCCACCAGGCCCAGGACAGCTTCGCGGCCGTCGATGATACGGTGGTCGTAGGACATCGCCAGGTAGTTCATTGGGCGAATCACGATCTGGCCGTCAACGACAACAGCGCGGTCCTTGGTGGCGTGCACGCCCAGGATTGCGGATTGTGGTGGGTTGATGATCGGGGTCGACAGCATGGAGCCGAAGGTACCGCCGTTCGAGATGGAGAAGGTACCGCCGGTCAGGTCTTCCAGGGTCAGCTTGCCTTCTTTTGCTTTCGCGCCGAATTCGCCGATCTTCTTCTCGATCTCGGCAATGCTCATCTGGTCTGCGTTGCGCAGGATAGGCACCACCAGGCCGCGTGGGGAACCCACAGCGATACCGATGTCGAAGTAGCCGTGGTAGACGATGTCGTTGCCGTCAACCGAAGCGTTCAGGATCGGGTACTTCTTCAGTGCGTGCACAGCGGCCTTGACGAAGAAGGACATGAAGCCCAGCTTCACGCCGTGTTCTTTCTCGAACTTGTCCTTGTACTTGTTACGCAAGTCCATGACCGGCTTCATGTCCACTTCATTGAAGGTGGTCAGGATCGCGTTGGTGGACTGGGACTCAACCAGGCGCTCGGCGATACGTGCGCGCAGGCGGCTCATCGGCACGCGCTCTTCCGGACGGTCGCCCAGGTTTGCAGGAGCGGCTGGAGCAGCAACCTTCTGCAGTTGTGCCTTAGGAGCGGCTGGCGCCAGCGGTGCTGGAGCGGCTGGTTTTGGTGCAGCGGCAGCGGCCAGGGCGTCGCCCTTGGTCACGCGGCCGTCTTTGCCGGAACCGGCAACGTCGGAAGCGGCGATGCCGGCTTCGGACAGGATCTTGGCAGCGGCTGGCATGGCCACGCCGGACTTGTCGGCGGAAGCGGCAGCTGGAGCGGCGGCTGGTGCAGCAGCAGCGGCTGGAGCCGACGGAGCAGCGCCAGGAGCAGCGTCGGTATCGATAATGGCGATCACTTCGCCGGCAACCACGGTGGCGCCGTCGTTCTTGATCACTTGCACAACCACGCCTGCGGCTGGTGCTGGCAGTTCCAGGACAACCTTGTCGGTCTCGATGTCGATCATGTTTTCGTCGCGGGCCACTGCCTCGCCGACTTTCTTATGCCAGGACAGCAGGGTCGCTTCAGCGACGGATTCCGACAGTTGAGGAACTTTGACTTCGATTTGTGCCATTTGTTTTTTACTCCGAATTTTGTGTATTTTCTGCGCCGCCCGCTCGTGGCGGGCGGCTCACCCGCTAATGCGATTACTTGGTCAGGATGAAGCCTTTGAGCTTCGAGAACGCGGTTTCCAGCAGGTCTTTCTGCTGCGCGTAGTGCTTGTCGTAGTAACCCACGGCAGGCGATGCGGAGGCTGGGCGGCCGGCGTATGCCAGCTTCTGGCCAGCTTCCATGGCCTCGAAGATGTTGTGCTGGATCTGGAACCAAGGACCCTGGTTTTGCGGCTCGTCCTGCGCCCACACCACTTCGGCTAGGTTCGGGAACTTCTTCAGTTCAGCAGCGAAGGCCTTGTGCGGGAATGGGTACAGCTGCTCGATACGCACGATGGCGGTATCGGTCACGCCGCGGGTCTTGCGGGTGTTGACCAGGTCGTAATACACCTTGCCGGAGCAGGCGATCACGCGCTTGACCTTCTTGGCGTCGATGGACTCGTCCACTTCGCCGATCACGGTCTGGAAGGCGCCTTTGGCCAGTTGCTCCAGCGGGGAACCTGCATCCTTGTTACGCAGCAGCGACTTAGGAGTCAGGATCACCAGCGGCTTGCGGAACTGGCGCACCATCTGGCGGCGCAGCACGTGGAAGATCTGCGATGCGGTGGTCGGCTGCACAACTTGCATATTGTTGTCAGCGCACAGTTGCAGGAAGCGCTCTGGACGGCACGACGAGTGCTCTGGGCCCTGGCCTTCGTAACCGTGCGGCAGCATCATGACCAGGCCGGAAGCACGGCCCCACTTCACTTCGCCGGAGCTGATGAACTGGTCGATCACAACCTGGGCGCCGTTGACGAAGTCGCCGAACTGGGCTTCCCAGATGGTCAGGGTGTTAGGCTCGGCGGTCGAGTAGCCGTATTCGAAGCCCAGCACTGCCTCTTCGGACAGCACGGAGTCGATCACGGTGAACGGTGCCTGGCCTTCTGCGATGTTCTGCAGAGGGATGTAGGTGCCAGCGTCCCAGCGTTCGCGGTTCTGGTCGTGCAGCACAGCGTGACGGTGGGTGAAGGTGCCGCGGCCGGCATCCTGGCCGGTCAGGCGCACAGCGTAGCCGGAGGAAACCAGGGACGCGAAGGCCAGGTGTTCACCCATGCCCCAGTCCAGGTTCATCTCGCCCTTGCCCATGGCAGCGCGGTCAGCCAGGACCTTCTCCACCAGCGAGTGCACTTTGAAGCTCTCAGGCACGGTGGTGATGGCGGTCGCCAGGCGTTTCAGTTCGGTCATCGGCACGGCGGTATCGGCCGCGTCAGTCCACTTGCGGTTCAGGAACGGCAGCCAGTCAACGGCGTACTTGTTCTTGAAGTTGGAGATTACTGGATCGACGGTGTGCTTGCCCTGGTCCATCGCAGCGCGGTATTCGGCCACCATGGCGTCGCCGCCGTCGGCCGGGATCACGCCCTGGGTAGCCAGCTTGTCCGCGTACAGCTTGCGGGTGCCTGGGTGCTTGGCGATCTTCTTGTACATCAGCGGCTGGGTCAGCGCCGGGGTGTCCTGCTCGTTGTGGCCCAGTTTGCGGTAGCAGATGATGTCGACAACGATGTCTTTCTTGAACTGCAGGCGGTAATCCAGCGCGATCTGGGAAGCCAGTACCACGGCTTCAGGATCGTCGGCGTTCACGTGCAGCACAGGCGCTTCGATCATCTTCACGACGTCGGAGCAGTAAATGGTGGAACGTGCATCGCGCGGATCGGAAGTGGTGAAGCCGATCTGGTTGTTGATCACGATGTGCACGGTACCGCCGGTGCCGTAGCCGCGGGTCTGCGCCAGGTTCAGGGTTTCCATCACAACGCCCTGGCCAGCGAATGCAGCATCGCCGTGCACCAGGATCGGCAGCACTTGCGCGCCGTGCGCGTCGCCGCGGCGGTCCATGCGGGCCTTCACGGAACCTTCAACCACCGGGTTGACGATTTCCAGGTGGGACGGGTTGAACGCCAGCGACAGGTGCACAGGGCCGCCTGCGGTGGAGATGTCGGACGAGAAGCCCTGGTGGTATTTCACGTCGCCGGCTGGCAGGTCGTCGGCGTGCTTGCCTTCGAATTCTTCGAACAGGTCCTTAGGCGCCTTGCCCAGGGTGTTCACCAGCACGTTCAGGCGGCCGCGGTGGGCCATGCCGATCACGATTTCCTGCACGCCTTTTTCGCCGGCGCGCTGGATGATTTCATCGATCGAAGCGATGAAGGTTTCGCCGCCTTCCAGCGAGAAGCGCTTCTGGCCGACGTACTTGGTGTGGAGGTAGCGCTCCAGGCCTTCAGCAGCGGTCAGGCGCTCCAGGATGTGCTTTTTCTTGTCGGCGGTGAAGTTAGGGGTCGAACGGATCGACTCCAGGCGCTCCTGCAGCCAGCGCTTTTCGGCCGGATCGGAGATGTACATGTATTCCGCGCCGATGGAGCGGGTGTAGGTGTCCTTCAGCAGGTTGGTCAGGTCGCGCAGGGTCGCGGTCTCTGGGCCGAAGTACGTGTTGCTGATGTTGAAGACGGTATCCTGGTCGGCGTCGGTGAAGCCGTAGAAGGAAGGCTCGAGTTCAGGGATGTTCGGACGTTCCTGGCGCTGCAGCGGGTCCAGGTTGGCCCAGCGAGAGCCCAGGTAGCGGTAGGCTGCGATCAACTGGGTGGCGGCCACGCGCTTGCGGCCCATTTCGGCGTCGGACGAAGCGACGATGGTGCGGATTGGACCGGCTTTCGCACGTTCGGCGAAGGAGGCAATCACGGAGGAGTGAACGACGTCAGGCTTGCTGGAGCCGTCGACGGCAGGCACGTTCTGCATGGCGTCGAAGTACTGGCGCCAGTTGTCTGGCACGGAGCCAGGATTCTCGAGGTACGCCTCGTACAGTTCTTCTACGTACGGCGCGTTCCCACCAAACAGGTAGGAATTGGACGTCTGTTGTTGCATCATTTCTTTGCTCACCTTTCTTCGCGCTTCGCGAGGAATTAGCGGGTTGTTCAAACCTTCCGCGACACGGCCTGACCGGTTAGCGGATTGCACATCAAGTTGTGGGGGAAGGGCTCTGTTGTTTCCAGATTTTCCAAAAACGGTCGCTTAGCATAGCACTTTTCATTGAACTGCAACAACTAAAACTCCGATCCGTGCCGGGCGAACCAGCCGGCCAGGTAATCCAGCAAGGCCCGCAGCGCCGGCGGCATGTGCTGGCGCGATGTGTAAATGGCATGCATCCCCAGCGCCTGGGGTTGCCAGTCCGGCAAAACCTGCACCAGCCGGCCCGCCTCTACCAGCGGCAGCACCACGAAGCGCGGCTGCATGGCGATGCCGGCGCCCTCCCCGGCTGCCGCCAGAAGCGCCATCGACTCATTCGAGGACAGGTTGCCGCCGACCGGCACCTCTTGCGGCGGCTCACCATCGCGCACCAGCGACCAGACACTCTTGCCGAAATAGCTATATGCTAGGCAGTTGTGCCGCGCCAGGTCCTGCGGCTCGGTGGGCGCGCCATGCTGCGCCAGGTAAGCCGGCGCCGCAGCCAGCATCGAGCGGCACTCCCCCAGCTTGCGCGCGATCTGGTTCGGCTCCAGCGCATTGGTAATACGGATGGCGAGGTCGATGCGCTGCTCGACCAGGTTGACGGACCGGTTATCGACCTGCAGGTCCACGGTAACCTGCGGATACTCACGCAGGAAGCCAGCCAGCGCCTCGGCCAGCGCCGTCTGCGCCAGGAACTGCGCACAAGCCACGCGCAGCAAGCCGCGCGGCTCCCCCGCCCCAGCATCACCCGCCGCCGGAATCGCCCCGGCCAGCGCCAGCAGCTCACGGCAACGTGCCAGGGTCACCTCCCCCGCCGCTGTCAGGCCCAGGCGGCGCGTGGTCCGGTGCAGCAGGCGCGCCCCGGCCCATTCCTCCATCTCGGCCAGGTAGCGCGTCACCATGGCGCGCGACATATCAAGCGCCTCAGCCGCCGCCGCCAGGCTGCCGCGTTCAGCAATGGTGACAAAGACGTTAGCGGAAGCAATTCGGTCCATTTGAACGATTTAAGCAATAAACCATTTCAATATACCCTGTTTTTCGATCATGTCGAGAAGCCTACACTGGCGTCATCCACTTATCGAAAGGAAGTACAGACATGATCAAGCACACCCTCGCCGCCGCAGCCTTCGCCGCAACGACCGCCGGCGCTACCGCCGCCCCGCTGACCCTGGAAGTGTTCAACCCAGGCGAAGCCGCCATCTTCCCGGTCGCCTCCGTGCTGGTAAAAGGTGAAAAGGACGCCGTGCTGGTCGACGCCCAATTCTCGCGTGCCGAAGCGGAAAAGCTGGCCGCCCAGATCAAAGCCAGCGGCAAGCGCCTGACCACTATTTATGTCAGCCACGGCGACCCCGACTTCTACTTCGGCCTGGACGTGCTGAAAGCCGCCTTCCCGCAAGCCCGTATCGTCGCCCGCGGCACCACCATCGCCGCCATGGAAAAGAAAGCCCAGGCCAAGGTTGCCTACTGGGGTCCGATCCTCGGCGCCAACGCCCCACAAGGCGTAGTGATGCCGGAGCTGCTGCAGGGAGACATCGAGCTCGAAGGCAAGAAGCTGGAAGTCAAAGGCCAGGGCGACCGCAGCTATGTGTGGATCCCATCGATCAAAGCCGTTGTCGGCGGCGTGGTGCTGTTCAAAGGCTTGCACGTATGGGTAGCCGACACCCAGACGCCGGAATCGCGCGCCCAGTGGCTGACCGTCCTCGACGACATGGCCAAGCTGATGCCAACTACCGTGGTTCCCGGCCACTTCGCCCCCGGCTCCGCCCTGACGCCAGACGCCATCAGCTACACCGCCGACTACCTGCGCCGCTTCGAAGCCGCCACCCCAGCCGCCGCCGACAGCGCCGCCCTGGTCGCCGCGATGAAATCCGCCTATCCCCAAGCCGGCCTCGAAAGCGCCCTGCAGTTGAGCGCCAAAGTCGCCAAAGGCGAGCTCGCCTGGTAATCCCACAGCCCAGCCCGTGTCACACCTTGGGGTCACACCCCAAGTGTGACACGAGCCCATCCAAGGCGTAGTTGTAGACTTTTCTGTCTAGATCATTTATTCTAGGTCCAACGATGTTCTTCCTGGATCTGCCATGAGCCTGCCCAAACCTACCCCTAGCGAACTGGAAATGCTGCGCCTGCTGTTTGCGCTGGGGCCTGCCACGGCGCGGCAGGTGCATGAGGCGGCTATCGAAACGCGGCCGGAGATGCAGTACGCGACCGTCCTGCGCCTGCTTCAAGTCATGCACACCAAGGGCTTGCTGAACCGCGATGAGAGCCAGCGCGCCCACGTCTATTCCCCTGCCGAGCAGCAGGATTCGATCCAGACTTCCCTGTTAAAGGACCTGATCCACAAGGCTTTCGCCGGTTCCGGCAAGGCCCTGGTCATGGCCGCGCTGCGCGGCGGACACGTTTCAGCCAAGGAACGCGCAGAGATCCAGAAAATGCTGGACGAGGAAAGCTAAGCACCAGCTATACTGTGCCGCCCAAACTCTTCACCTGATTTGATGCACACGCTACAACAACTGCGCTCCGGCGAACTGGCCGGCGCAGTGCGGCTGCAATTGCGCGGCGGCTTGACCGAATTCCCGCGCGAGATCTTCGACCTGGCCGACACACTGGAAATCCTGGACCTTACCGGCAACGCCTTGTCTTCCCTGCCGGACGACTTGCCACGACTGCACCGGCTGCGCATCATCTTCTGCTCCGAAAACCAGTTCACCGAACTGCCGGCAGTGCTGGGTCGCTGCCCTTCGCTGACCATGATCGGGTTTAAGGCCAACCGCATTGCAAGCGTGCCCGCCTCCGCCCTGCCGCCCCACCTGCGCTGGCTGATCCTGACTGACAATTGCATCGAGCAGCTTCCCGCCGAAATCGGCCGCTGCGCCGGCATGCAAAAACTCATGTTATCCGGGAACCGCTTGCGCGCGCTGCCGCCCGAACTGGCAAATTGCAGCAAACTTGAACTGCTGCGCATTTCAGCCAACCGTTTGCCGGAACTGCCAAATTGGCTGACGTCGATGCCACGCCTGGCCTGGCTGGCCTTCGCTGGAAATCCTTTCAGTGAGGCCGCTTTGCCGCCGGCCCCCAGCATTTCCTGGAGCGAGCTGCAGCTCCGGCATCAGCTCGGCGAAGGCGCATCCGGCGTGATCCACCAGGCCACACTTAATGGCGAGCCCGTTGCAGTCAAAGTGTACAAAGGCGCCATGACAAGCGATGGCTTGCCGGCACAGGAAATGGCCGCCTGCATTGCCGCCGGAACGCATCCCAATCTGATCCCCGTGCTCGGAATGATCCCCGACCACCCAGGCAGCCTGCCTGCGCTGGTCATGCCGGTTGTCGATCCGGACCTTGGCAACCTGGCCGGCCCGCCAAGCTTTGCGAGCTGCACGCGCGACGTCTATGCCGACGGCCAGCGCTTCAGCACCGATGCCGTGCTTGGTATCGCGCGCGGCATCGCCTCGGCTGCAGCACATTTGCATGCGCTAGGCATCATGCACGGCGACCTGTACGCCCACAATATCCTCCACTGCGGCAAAGGCAAAGCCGTGCTCGGAGACTTTGGTGGAGCTACGCGGTTCGAGCCAGGCGCCCCAATTGCTTCCGCGCTGGAGCGGCTGGAAGTCCGGGCCTTCGGCTACTTGCTGGAGGAATTGCTGGAACGCTGCGACGAGGAATTGCCGCTGGTGCGGGCGCTGGCAAATGACTGCCTGCGCCCAGCACCTGCGGCACGCCCTGCGTTTGCCGAAGCAGTAGCAAGGCTGGCTGCGGCCTGAATCAGCGGCTCTTGTCCGGATAAGGCGGACGCGCCGGACGGCTTGGCGGCGACTTCGCCAGTTCGGCCTTGATTACCTCGATCGCCTTTTCGAGCTGTGGATCGCGGCCTGCAATCACATCCGCCGGATTCTGGTCGACTTCAATATCCGGCGGCACGCCTTCATTCTCAATACCCCAGCCTCCCTCCCGGGTCCAGAACGCCAGGTTTGGCGCAGTAATGGTGCCGCCATCCAGCAGCACCGGGAAGCCGAGGATGCCGACCAGCCCGCCCCAGGTCCGCTTGCCAATCAGCGGGCCAAGCTTATTTTTGCGGAACATCCACGGCAGCAGGTCGCCGCCCGAGCCGGCCGTTTCATCGATCAGCATCGCACGCGGCCCCTGGATAGAAGCCGAAGGCGTCTTCATGTCCGCGCCATAACGCATGGCCCACCAGGCGATCTCCTGTTTCTGCAGCAACTCGATGTAGTAGTCGGCAAGGCTACCGCCGCCATTGAAGCGTTCATCGACAATGATCGCGTCCTTATACGACTGCGGGTAAAAGTAGCGCTTGAAATAGGTGTGGCCCAGGCCCGCCGTATTCGGCACGTAGACATACGCGACGCGGCCACCTGTCGCTGCATCGACTTTGCGGATATTCCCTTCCACCCAATCGCGGTTGCGCAGCGCATCCTCGCTCGCCACCGGCACTACAGTAATGTGGCGCGCGCCCTTGCCGTCCGCATTCGGCCCGACCGTGATTTCAATGGCGCGGTTGGCTGTATTTTCGAAAGCGCTATACAGGTTGGTCGGCGGTGCCAGCGGACGGCTATCGACCGCCAGCAGGTATTCGCCCGGTTTCACGTTTAAACCTGGCTCGGTCAATGGCGCACGCAGCGTCGGATTCCAGTTCAGGCCACCGTAGATTTTCTTGAAGCGGTAGCGGCCATTGGCGATCTCATAATCCGCGCCCAGCAGGCCACCCGGCACCGGCTTAGCGTCGATGAAGCTGTCACCGCCGCCGCCGCGGTGGTGGCCAACCGCCAGCTCGCTGCACAGCCACTGGATGACGCGGTTCAGGTCACTGCGGGTGGCAAGGTCGGGCAGGAACTGCGCATATTTGTCGTGCATGGCCTTCCAGTTCACGCCATGCATATGCGGATCGTAGAAGTAGTCGCGGTTGATGCGCCAGACTTCCTCGTAGATCTGCTTCCATTCAGCGCGCGGATCTGCCTTGGTTTCAATCGCTTCCACGCGCAGCTTGCCCTCGACCGGCGATAACAGCTTGCCAGTTGCTGAGCCCATATTCCACTGCTCCTTCAATCGCCAGGCGATTTTCTTGCCATCCGCGCTGATTTCGAAGTCGTCCGCTTCGGCGACGATGGTTTCCGTTTTGCGGTCCTTCAGGTCGAAGCGCTGGACCTGCTGTTTGCCGTCCACTTCACGCAGAAAGAAGATCTGTCCTTCCGCACCGGCCTCCAGGTCGGAGTACTGGGAAACGGGCGGCGGCATGTCGACTATGCGGGTCGAAATGCCGTCCCAATCGATGCGCATCGCAGCCGCCGGCTTGGCCGTGGCAGCGGCGGCTTTTGCCTTGGCGTCCGCGCCGCGGCTGGTCGTGGTGTCAGCCAGCACGCGCTCATCGCTCTTGTCGCCGGCAGCGCCGTCCTTGGGCGGCTCTTTCGGCGCCGGTGGTGTGGCGGAAGCGCCCTTCTCTTCGTCGCTCTCGCGTACAAGTGGCGACGGCAAGTCATTGCGCAACACCATCAGCCAGAGTGAACGTGTCGGACGGTTGTCCTGGTTCTGCAGCGAGAACCAGTTGTTGCTTGGACCCGCGTCGGTGGAAGCGAAGAAATACAAGTACTTGCCGTTGCGGTCAAAGACCGGATTGGCAACGTCGGACAGGCCGTCCGTCACCGCGTGCGATTTGTCCTCATCCAGCGCGTAGATGTATGCCGTGCGCGTGTAGCTCAGCGAATTGAGCGTATACGCGATGAAGCGTGAGTCCGGCGACCAGCTGCCGCGCAGCGATTTGTCGATACCGTACATAGGTTCGGTCGCGATCTTCTTTTGCACGCCCGTCGTCAGGTCGATGTAGTACAGCGTCCAGGAATTGTCGATGAAAGCGATCTTCTTACTGTCCGGCGACCACGCTGCACGTTCGAAGAATCCAGAGCCATTCAGTTTGAACTTGCGCAATTCGCCCTTACCGTCTTGTTGCCGGACATGCAAGGCGTACTCACCGCTTTCATCGGAGAAGTAGGCGACTTGCCGCCCATCCGGGGACCAGGCCGGCCCACGCTCATGCGCTCCTGGCGTTTGCGTCAGGTGGCGGATATCACCCTTCTCCGCCGGCAGCGTGACGATGTCGCCACGGAATTCAAACGCAACCCGCGCGCCCGACGGCGATACTGACGCGTTACGAATGTATTTCGCCCCGCGTACCCAACGCTCGCGCGACAGGCCAAGATCGGCACTCGCGCCGATTGCCAGCCGGCGCCCGGCAGTCGCGCCTGAGTCGAGGTCAAGCATGTGCAGGTAACCGGCCTGCTCATACAAAATCCGGCCGCCGGATAATGCGGCGTTCAGCACGGGAAAATCGGTATGGCGCGTCAGTTGACTAATTGCTTTACTGCGGGTGTCATAAACGTAGAGGTTGAATTCACCATCGCGATCGGAGCGGAAATAAACTTTATCGCCCGCCCACATCGGATCTACGTCATTTACTCTGCTGGCAGGCTGCGGGATTCGTTCCACAGCCTGACTATCCCTGTTAAATAGCCAGATAATCGAATTCAGACCGCCACGATATCGTTTCCATTGCAGGAATGCCGGGGAGGTCGGGTTATAGGCGATAGCCCGCCCATTGGGAGAGAATGCCGCCCGCGCCGCATTCGGAATTTCCAGCCGGGTTTCAACGTCCCCACCCACAGGTACCGTAAATAGATTGCGGTAGCGATTATTCGATGCCACGCGTGGCGAGGTAAATAGCACCTGCGCACCGTCCGGCGTAAATCCCTGCACAATGTCTTGTCCGGGATGCCAGGTCAGGCGCCGCGGGATGCCACCCGCAATCGGCAGGATGAATACATCGGTATTGCCATCAATATTCGCGCTATAGGCAATTGACTGGCCATCTGGAGAAAAGACCGGATTCGACTTTTCGCCAACATCCGAGGTCAGTCTGCGAACGTCACGGCCATTCAGGTCGGCCAGCCAGACATCGCCAGCGTAAATAAACGCAATGTTGTTCGCGGAAATTGCGGGCTCGGATAACAGGCGTGTATCGGAAGTATTTGGAGCGGCATGCACCGCAACGGGAAGCGCCAAGGCCGCGGCGAGGATGAAGTTACGACTGGTGAACAAGCAAGCCTCCTGGAAGGAAAGAACTCTTACTTCGCTAAATAACGTCCACGATATCAGAACTCAGTCTATGAAGGTGAGGCGCTGGCGATTGAACCAAATTTTAGTCTGTACATGCTAGTATTCAGTCTGTGTTTTAGCCTTACGCCCCCCGTCCACCCCGACGTTACCGTCGACTGTTTCCTAATGTCCCGAACGAAAAAGGTGACCTGAATAGCCCTCCAAGACTACTCCGACGAGGGTGAGCCTGATCTTGACGTCCTGCAAGATCTATGCGGAGTCGGTTATTACCGGCTAAGCGACCAGGAACATTACAACTTCAATTTCGATATTGCCGATATACGGGATTTGATCACGCCCCTCTCCTATTCAGCTACTTTTATTGACGCCGCTCTCGCCGCAGCACGTCAACACGGTTTGGAGAAAGCACGCTGGGTTACCGTGCAATACGATTTTGATTACGACCCGCTGAAAGTGACGAGGCAGATTGCAGACGATCCGATATTCATTGGCAGCTTTTCCTACGCAGCAGATGGCATTGAATCGCTGACCCACATTCGCCGCGACGGCAAGATAATCACGGAAGGCATGGATATCGGGACGCTCATTGAGAACGGATGGGAGCCACAACCCACCGTGCGAATTGAATGGAAATCAAATGGCTGTTCATATGCATTGGACTACCCGGACGGTGTGCTTGCAAAAATCCTTCCGGGCCGGCAATCACTCGCACTTTTTGAGCCAGGCATTGAAGGAGGACAATTGCGCAACCGCCTGGTGGTAAGGAATGCGCAAGGCGAACAGCGTTATGTCATCGACAGCCTGCAGCCATTTGAAGGTGTCCCCAAAAATGGAAAATTCCTTTGGTTCGAGCCATCGTCACAGCTACCTGAACAATGGTTTGGTGCCGTCCTGGAGGCGAATGATCGAAATGGCGTTCAGCAATTCCTGCTCAGCTTCGAAATCGAAACTGGTGAGCTGAAAAGCGCGCAGCTGTTGCAACGTTAATCAAAAAAACCAATCATGACCGCACAATTAGCAGATCGCCTGATTAATACCTGCCCGGATCTGGATCTCCCGGGCTACCAGCTTTTCGGAGTTTTCACCGGAACCCCTAATTCTGAGCATGAGAAGCTTAAACCTTATCGCTTCGAAGCCAAGGCCACGCCTGATCCACGAATCGTTTCCACGGCAGTCGGGCGTGGCTACATTTCGCTCTACCGTCTCAACAGCTCAGGACGCCTCACGCTCAATGGCTTTGCATATCTACCTCATAAAGGCCGTGCTCCCGACCTGGTCCACGAGGAACTTATTGGCGACTTCTGGATGTTGTTCCGAGTGTCATTTTTTGGCGATGGGGTATTTGTGCCCTTCCGTAACGGTGTCCTTGTCAAGGACCGTTCACAGTGGCGGCATCAAATGCCGTCCGAGGCCATATCGGGAGAGTTCGCGGCAAGGCACGAGCGTGCCTGCACCTCCACCATCCAAGTGCACTGTGAGGAGGGTGCACCATTCGATCTCGGGAAATTCAGGATCTACATTGACGGTAACATCCAAAATACGCCGATGCGGCTCAGGCACCTCGCTTCGCCGACCGCCGAAGTCATCGCGCTAGAACCGGGAGCTCATCGCATCGTCGTTCGCGAAGCCGACACGCGCAAACCGAACCGAGTCGAATCCAATACCGCTCACTTCGAAATCTACCCCGGCGAAACCCTGACATTTGCTTTGCAGCTGGATGCCGAGGTCCTCCTGCTCAAGCCTATGCAACCATCTGTTGCGGAACCTTAGCCGACCCGGTATCAATTTGAGTGAAGTGCTCAAGTACGGCCAGAAAAACGAAGAGGTTCTTGATCTGGAAGGAATGAGGCCGCCCCCATGGAATCCGGCGCCCCTTTTTCTTGATAACTACTTGCCCCGCCCTTAGTTCGGCATCACCGACTTCAGGCCAGGAAAGCTTGCCGAAGGGCCTGCGGAGTCCGTCACGGCTGACCTTAAGCGCACCAAAATCCACCGTCTCGCCGCGCTCCATTTTCGCAATCACGAGTGGAACCATCTCCGCCGCTGTCAGCGTGAGGAGGTTGATGCCAAGCGCGAAAACCTCCTTATAGCTGTTGGAGAACTTCAGGGTGGTCCTTGGCGCCAACCTTACTTTGACCCATGTGCGTCGAGTGTAAAAGCCTTCGGTGGCGCGGACAGTCACGTGCTGCACCTCGCGCCAGCGGAAGAAATGGGTTTTACCCCGGAACCTGTGAGCAATTCCCTTTTCGAAGACCGTCAGGCTTGAGCCTTTGAGCCTATACCAGCGGACAGCAATGACGATGGCAAGCAAACAGAATATTCCAGCAATTACTCTCAAGAGTATGGGCAGGTCGACATCCCTCGCCGCCGTCTGGGCGTCGGCTGCGGCGACCGCCAGCGCAATAGCCGTGACAATCAGCAAAACGGCAAGTACCGGATAGAGCAGACCCAGCCCCCCAATCGGGTGGAGACTGACAATTTTCCCGCACTGGCTCGTTTGATGAACTTTCGCAGACAAGTTGACCCCTTAGATTTGCAGAAGAAGACGTCGAACCAGATAGTATTATTGAAATCTTTCAATTTGGCAAATATCTCGTCTTCGCTGCGAATAAAAAAAGCGAGCCGAAGCTCGCTTTTCTATTGCCGGAAAGGCTGCAAGGATTACTTGCGGTCTTTCAGCGGAGGCACGTCCCGCACTGCGGAGCCGACGAACAGCTGGCGTGGGCGGCCGATCTTCTGCTCTGGGTCGGCGATCATTTCGTTCCACTGGGCGATCCAGCCGATGGTACGGGCCATGGCGAAGATACCGGTGAACAGGGACACTGGGATGCCCAGGGCCGACTGCACGATGCCGGAGTAGAAGTCCACGTTCGGGTACAGCTTGCGGGACACGAAGTATTCGTCGTTCAGCGCAATCTTTTCCAGTTCCATGGCCAGCTTGAACA
>JBCNOP010000189.1:0-10669 GCA_039593775.1 Pseudoduganella sp. | reverse complement strand
TCCGCCCGCAGGCGGCGCCAGGCTAATGTCCACAAGCCCGCCGAATCATGAATCGCATGCATGCGCTGTCCTTACTTGAGCTGTACGCGCGGATCGACAGCCTGGTACAGCAAATCGGTCAGCAAATTGAACACCATGGTGGCCACCGCAACATAGACGGTAATCGCCTTGATGACAGGGAAATCGGAACGCTCCACCGCCAGGATCACCTCGCGCCCGATGCCCGGAATACCGAAGAAGCGCTCGAGCAGGAAAGCGCCGATCAGCATGGCAGGCAAGCTCGCCATCACATGGGTGATGATCGGGATTGCCGCGTTGCGCAGCACATGCACCCACATCACGCGCCGCTCAGGCAAGCCCTTGGCACGCGCAGTACGCACGTAATCCTGCCCCACTTCATCCAGCACGAAGCTGCGGTACAGGCGCAGGGTCGGCGCCAGCGACACCGCCAGCCCGATCAGGACCGGCAAAGCGGCAAAACGCAGGTTCTCCAGCAGGCTCTCGCCCCAGCCCTGCACCGGGAACCAGCCAGCCTTATAGGCCAGCCAGTACTGGAAGACGATGATGTAGACCAGGATCGAAATCGACATGCCTGCAGTGCATGCAACCATCACGACACGGTCGGTCAGCGAACCGCGCACGAAGGCCACGGCCAAGGCCAGCGCAATGCCGAGCACGGTTTCCAGGATGGTCAGTGGCACCAGCACCGTCAACGATGGCCCAAGGCGGGAAGCGATGATGTCCGAGACCGCCTCGCCCGTGGCCCAGCTCTGGCCGAAATCAAAGGTGGCAATCTGCTTCAGGAAAATGCCTAGCTGCACATACCACGCCTGGTCCACGCCGAGCTGGCGCCGGATATTTTCGATGCTGGCTGCATCAGACATCTTGCCGGCGAGGATATAGGCCGGGTCGCCGCCAACCCAGTTAAACAGTACGAACACCAGCAGCACCACACCCAGCATGGTGGGCAGCATTTGCCACAGGCGGCGCAATATGTATGAAGCCATGTTGAATTTCAGCGGCGAGAGTTGGGCGTAACAATAACGGAAAACTGTCCAAAGAGAAACTTAGACCAACTCCCGGATTTGAGTGGTGGTTGTGTACACAAGCCGGGCCTTCCCATTTGGTTACAAACGAAAGATTCATTAGTGCGATACTTTCGCTTCACAAGTCAAGTGCCGCGAAAAATCGTCCAACTCGCCGACAAAATCTCTTATCTTTCACGATCCCATCAAGAGGCAAACCCAAGCTCTGTGTTGCGCGCTTGTAACAGACTGTCGCATTTTGTTTCAAAAAGATTGCAAGCCAAGAACACTTGCAAGAAAGTACCAACAGCCTATTGCTAGGTTTTGTGCAACGCAACGAACAGTCCACCATCTGGGAGATCCAAGAATATGATGAAAGAGAACACCCTGTCGTACGCAATCCGCCTGGCATGCGCCAGCGGATTGCTGGCAGTAGCCGCCGCTCCAGTTTTCGCCCAGCAATCTGACGCCCCCATCCAGCGCGTTGAAATTACCGGTTCGTCGATCAAGCGCATTGCCCAGGAGGGCTCGCTGCCGATCCAGACCCTTAGCCGCAAAGACATCGAGCAGACCGGTGTGAAGAACGTGGCCGACCTGATCGCCATCCTGCCATCCATGCAGGGCATGATCACCTCGTCCGCATCGATCAACGGCGGCGGCGGCGGCGTGCAAAGCGCATCGATCCACTCGATCGGCACCGACTACACCCTGGTGCTGTTGAACGGCAAGCGCATGGCGCCATATGGCACCGGCAGCGCGGTCAACCTGGCATCGATTCCGCTGGCAGCAGTCGAGAAGGTCGAAATCCTGACCGACGGCGCCTCCACCCTGTACGGTTCGGATGCCATTGCCGGGGTGGTCAACTTCATCCTGAAGAAGAACCAGAACGAACTGAACATTGACCTGACCTATAACCGTCCGCAGCATAAAGGCGGCCAGAGCGCCAACATCGCCATCACCAAAGGCTTCGGCGACCTGCAGCAAGACGGCTTCAACGTGATGCTGGCTTACAGCCACGACCAGGCCAAGGCCCTGAACGCCGAGCAGCGCGAGTTCGCCAACTCCGGCGTGCGCAAGTTCAGCATGGGCGGCAAGCAGTACGCGACCTGGCAAAACTCGATCAACTCGATCCCGGCCAACGCCGAAGTGGTCGACACTGCCGGCAACGACGTCGCCTTCTCGCCTGACCTGGTCACCAACGGCAAGTGCAGCGGCCCGAACACCTTCGCGCGCAGTGGCGTCTGCCGCTATGACTACGCAGCAACCGTAGAGCTGCTGCCTGAACTGAAACGCGACAGCCTGTTTACTTCCGGCACGCTGAAGATCTCCGACAAGACCCGCCTGAGCGGCGAGTTCGTCTACTCCAAGTTCACCAGCACCGCACGTTACGCCGCCCCGGCGCAGCCGCTGACCACCATGAGCACCGATCCGATTACCGGCGTAAAGACTGTCAGCCCGGTGTATATCGTTCCTTACCAGAAATCTGTGGAACCACTGCTGGCCGGCCAGGGCATCGATCCCAACCAGGTGACCGATGCTTGGCTGTACTTCCGTGCGCGCGACGCCGGCGGCCGTACCGACGACTGGGGCACCAAGGCACTGCACTTCTCGGCGGCCCTGGACTCCGAGGTTGCCGACTGGCTCGTCAACGCGACCTACACGCATTCCGAAAACAAGCAGACCGATGACGCCGCCGGCGGCTACATGAGCGGCGACAAGTTTGAAGCACTGGTGAAGTCCGGCGCCTACAACCCTTACATCATCAACCCGAACGCCAGTTCCATCCTGGCGCCGGCCGTGCTGAACGAAAACCTGGAAACCCAGAAGTCCAAGCTTGACGTGTTCAGCGCCCACGCTTCGCGCGAACTGTTCGCCATGAACGGGGGCAATGCCGCACTGGGCCTGGGTGCCGACTACACCATCCAGCGCTACATCGACACGCCAAGCCAGATCCTGATTGGCCCAGGCCCAGGCAATCCGGGCTGGACCGACACCGTCATCGGCGGCGGCACCGGCTCCCAGCCGCTGGACGCCAAGCGCAATAACTGGGGCGCTTTCGCCGAGCTGGTGATGCCAGTGACGAAAGAGCTGGAAGTGACGGCGGCAACCCGTTACGACAGCTTCGATGCGGTTGACAAGCGCAACACCAGCTATGACGTGAACGGCAATGCATCGCCAGCCGGCAAGCAGGGCAACGATGTGTCGAAGGCGACCTACAAGCTGTCGGCCAAGTGGCAGCCTTCGCGCCAGTTCATGCTGCGCGGTTCTTATGGCACCGGCTTCAAGGCGCCAACCATGAACAATATTGCGGATCCGCTGAAGAACGGTGGCTCGTCCAACTTCTTCGACTGCCCGATCAAGACCCCAACCGACCCGCGCTTCCCATACTGCCGCGGCGTGCAGGAATACGGCTTGCTGACCGTGGGTAATCCAAGCACCGGTGCCGATGCACTGAAGCCGGAAACCTCGAAGCAGTTCACCCTCGGCATGCGCCTGGAGCCGATGGACTCGCTGTCCGTGGGCGTCGACTTCTGGGATGTGAAGCTGAAAAACCAGATCCAGAAGCTGTCGCAGGACATGCTGTTCCGCACCCCGGCCCTGGCCGACAAGTACGCCACCATCTATTACGACCCGATCCAGAAGTCGAAAGTGCTGGTGATGACCCAGTCGCCACTGAACCTGGCCAGCTCGCACTATCGCGGCATCGACTTCGATACCACCTTCCGCAGCAACACCCCGATCGGCAAGCTGACCACCAACTGGTCCGCTACCTATATGATGAAGGCGGAGAAGACCGTGCCAACGGCTGACGGCTCCAACAAGACCGAAAGCAGCATCGGCCGCTTCGACTCGTATGACGACGTGACCTTCCGCTGGATCTCGCGCCTGGTGTTCTCGCTGAAGTCCTCCGAGCAGTGGGCCAATTCCCTGACCGTGAACTACAAGTCCGCTTACGCCGACAAGAACTACGTGGCGGACGATGGCCGCATTCGCTCGGTCAACGCCGACGGCACCCTGGGCGGCTATGTCGACCTGCAGGGCCACAAGGTCAAGGAGTACTACACCCTCGACTGGCAGTCGAAGTACATCTTCAACCAGAACTGGTCGATCACCGGCGGCATCCGCAACCTGCTGGACAAGGATCCTCCACTGTCGATCCGCGACACCGGCGGCGGCAACCAGGTTGGCTACGACGGCCGCTACACCGACCCGCTGGGCCGCACCTTCTACCTGACCGCCAGCTACAAGTTCAAGTAATCGCGCTTTAGTACTACTCCCGCTCCCCGCCCGCGCAAGCCGGCGGGGTTTTTTTATTGTCGCTTAATGTTTCATTTGTTTCACTTATCAAACATACATTGCCAAACAAAGTCCCCGGTGGTTTGATAGCGTCCCCATTATTTCATTACTGAGACGTTTATCAATGATCAACGAGAAAGCCCTGTCACGCACCCTGCGCGTGATGTTCGCAGGTAGCCTGGCCATCGGTAGCGCCGCCGCCTTTGCCCAGGAAGCAACTCCGGAAGCGCCGATGCAGCGCGTGGAAATCACCGGCTCCAGCATCAAGCGCATCGCCGCCGAATCGTCGCTGCCCGTGCAGTCGTTCAGCCAGAAAGACATCAAGAAGTCCGGCGTTTCCACCGTTACCGACTTCATCCAGCAATTGCCGGCCATGCAGGGCTTCTCGGTAGCGGCCGACTCGGTCGGCGGCGGCGGCGGCGGCGTGACTACCGCCTCCATCCACGACATCGGCGCCGCCTACACCCTGGTGCTGCTGAATGGCCGCCGCGTCGCGCCTGCCAACTCGGGCACTACCATCGACCTGAATTCGATCCCGCTGTCGGCCATCGAGCGCGTTGAAGTGCTGACTGACGGCGCCTCCGCGCTGTACGGCGCCGACGCCATCGCCGGCGTGGTCAACTTCATCCTGAAAAAAGGCGCGACCGACTGGGAAATCAACGCCAAGTACTCGCGTCCTGAGCAAAGCGGCGGCGCCAGCAACGCCATCTCCCTGAGCAAGGGCTTCGGCGACATCGACGAAGACGGCTACAGCGTGTTCTTCTCGGTCAGCCACGACGAACAAAAACAGCTCAAGGCGTCCCAGCGCGACTTCGCCCGCACCGGCATCGTCAACTTCACCGATCCGGCCAACGGCAAGCAACTGCAGTTCATCAACGGTTCCTCGCGTTCGCTGCCAGCCAACGCCGGCGTGAGCTACAACTCCAGCGAGATCGACCCAAGCACCGGCAAACCGGTAGAAAAAACCGTCAACCTGAACCCGTATGCGCTGGCCCACGGCGGCAAGTGCGCCGCGGTCAATGCCGACTTCTACGGCGACGGCAACTGCTACTTCGATAGCGCATCGACCATCGAGATCAATCCGAAGTCGCAACGCGATGCCCTGTTCTCCTCCGGTAGCGTGAAGCTGGGCAATTCCGGCTTCAAAGGCTTCTATGACCTGGCCTACACCGAAGCGAAAATCATTGCCTCGATCGCCCCTTATCCAGCCGATTTTTCGATCGCCAAGGGCTCGGCCCTGTACAACAAATACATCCAGCCTAACCTGACTGCCGAACAGGACGCCGGCGTGACTTCGGTCGTGGCCAAGTACCGCCTGTACGAAATGGGCAACCGCACTTACGACTACGGCACCAAGGCAACCCACCTGGTGGCTGGCGTGGACGGCGCCGTCGCTGGCTGGGACGTCAACTCGGCCCTGACCTACTCGAAGAACAAGCAGACCCAGAAATACGTTGGCGGCTTCCCGCTGGCAGACAAGTTCCAGGCTGCGATTGACGCCGGCAGCATCGACCCGTTCGCCTATGGCTTGGGCGAAATGCCGCAAGCGATGCGTGACACCCTGCTGTCGACCGGCTTCAGCGGCACCTACAACACCCAGACCGTGGAAATGAAGGGCTGGGACGCCCGTGCCTCGCGCGAAGCCTTCAAGCTGCCGGGCGGCGCGGCCCAGATCGGCGTTGGCGTCGATTACCGCAACACCTCCTTCAAGGTCAACCAGGCTGACGTGGCCAAGAACGCCCAGATCCTGTTCGACAACCCGCAAGTGGACAGCGCCTACGAGCGCGACAACTTCGGTGCCTACACCGAACTGGTCATGCCCGTCAGCAAAGCGCTGGAGCTGACCGGTTCCGCCCGCTACGACCAGATCGGCGCCATCGACAACAACCTGACCGGCCAGAAAGTCGGCAACAAGGAAAACGCCGCGACCTGGAAATTGAGCGCCAAGTACACCGCAGCCAGGAACCTGCTGTTCCGCGCTGCAGCCGGCACCGGCTTCCGCGCTGCCTCGATGCAGGAAATCGCCGGCCCGCTGGAAGACTGGGGCGTCACTGGCGGCAACTACCAGTGCCCGCTGGCCGGCACCAGCCACCCGCTGGCCTCCTACTGCAACGGCGTGGTACGCCAGCAGTTCGAAGCCTTCCAGGGCGGCAACCCGGACCTGAAGCCGGAGAAGTCCAAGCAATGGAGCATCGGTACCGTCTTTGAGCCGACCAACTCGCTGTCGATGTCGGTCGACCTGTGGAATGTGGAAATCCGCGACCAGGTGACTTCGGTGTCCGAGGGCCTGATCTTCGACAACCCGGCCAAGTACGCCGACCTGTTCACCACCAAACACATCAGCTCAACCGGCAAGGACGTGCTGGCGATCAAACTGCTGCCGATCAATATCGGCAAAGTCGAGAACCGCGGCGTGGACTATGACTTCACCCACCGCACCAAGCTGTTCGACGGCAAGCTGACCAGCCGCCTGGCTGGTACCTGGCTGATCCGCTCGCGCTACACCACCCCAGGCACCGACGACCAGTGGGAATCGAGCCTGAACCGTTATGGCTCGAACGACAAGGTCAGCTTCCGCCACGTGGTGCGCGCTTCGACCAGCTTCGAGCAGGCGCAATGGACCCATACCCTGAGCGCCAGCTACCGCAACGGTTATACCGACAAGGAACAAACCGCGGATGACTGCGCCGTGATCGTCGCCGGCCAACCGGGCGAATGCTATGGCATCACCTTGCAGGTGCCTAGCTACACCACCTTCGACTTCCAGACCGCTTACCGCCCGATGAAGAACCTGGAAATCACCGGCGGCATCATCAACCTGTTCGACCGCGAACCGCCGTTCACCCTGCGCAACACCGGTTCGCACCAGGTGGGTTACAACCCGTCTTACTCTTCGGCACTGGGACGCCAGTTCTATGTAAGCGCGTCGTACAAATTCTAAGCTGTCCCGGCGCACTCCTTCCAATCCCCGCCCGCGCAAGCCGGCGGGGATTTTTTTGGCTGCGAAAAACCCGGAGTTAACGTTTTTAAAAGTTTTGTAGCAAAATCGGCACACTTCACAAGACGGTAAAAAGCTGCAGCCGAGCAAGTTTCCACCCCTTATCTTTTTATGTAAATACGCCGTTCTTCGCCCTAAATCGCGCAAAACCATCCATTTCATTAACTTTCAAATTTGAATAAAGAGTGACGTTTGGCAAGTTGTCTGGACGACTCAAAGGCGACTTTCGATTGACATCCTTTGCCAATGAATGATTTGATAAGCGCGGACGAAAAGCAGTCACAACAAGTAGCGCTGATTCTCGTCAAACAAAAATTAAGGGTCGGCGACGACCTTAAACAGTTTGTAATTCTTGGGAGTAACAAAGATATGTTGAAGGAAACCATCCTGTCTCGCTCAGTTCGCGTGATCTGCGCGGGTGGCCTGGCGCTGGGCATGCAAGCAGCCGTTGCACAGACCGCTGACCAGCCAATCCAGCGCGTGGAAATCACCGGTTCTTCGATCAAGCGTGTGGATGCCGAAACCGCGCTGCCAGTCCAGGTGCTGACCAAAGCCGAGATCACCCGCACTGGTGCCACCAGCACCCAGGAACTGCTGAACAGCGTGTCGGCCCTGTCCTCGATGGGCGGCACCAATAACGCCACCGGCGCCGGCAGCTCCACCTATGGCCTGTCCTCCATTTCCCTGCGCGGCCTGGGCTCTGACCGTACCCTGGTACTGGTCAACGGCCGCCGCCTGGCTGCCTTCGCAGGCGGTGGCGGTGCAACCGTCAACGTCAACGTGATCCCACTGGCCGCTATCGAGCGCGTCGAAGTGCTGAAAGACGGCGCATCCGGCGTGTACGGTTCCGACGCGGTTGCAGGCGTGGTTAACTTCATCCTGAGCAAAAACTTCGAAGGCCTGGAACTGAGCGCTGGCTACGGTACCCCAACCCGCGACGGCGGCGGCCAGAACAACAAATTCTCCCTGACTGCCGGCTTCGGCAACCTGGAAGAGCAAGGCTTCTCGGCCGTGGTCTCCCTGTCCGCAGAAAAAGAACGTGCACTGTTCGGTGCCGAGCGTGACTTCGCCAAGAGCGGCGTGCGCGAGCCATACTTCGTCAACGGTGCAACCGGCCACGGCAACATCGAAGGCGCCATCGACCCGACCAAGCCATGGCCGCAAGACAACCGCCTGCCAGGCTTCGGCAACTCGCCAGGCACCGGCTACGGCAACCCATTGGCTGCCAGCGGCAAGTGCGCTGACATCAATATGTTCCAGAACCCGACGAACACCACCAAGGGCGCGCCGTATTGCACCTTCGACAGTGCTTCGTTCGTTGGCCTGCTGCCTAAGCGCGAACTGCATAACCTGACCGGTAACTTCGCGTACAAGATCAACGACCAGCACCAGCTGTTCGCCGACATGCTGTACTCGGAAAGCGAAGTCACCCAGCGCTTCCAGGGCAGCCCGGTACGCCGCAGCTTCCTGGTGTCTGACGCCGAGTTCGAAAAGCAAGGCGTTGAGCCAGCACTGCTGCTGTTCCCAAGCAATCCTGTTTACCAGTCGATCGCCGTTCCTTACCTGAACAGCCACGGCTTCGGCAGCCTGGTGGGCAGCCCGCTGGCCGTGACCAGCCGCGTGTTCGACTTCGGCCCACGTACCAGCCTGGACAAGTCGCGCCAGTCGCGCCTGGTTATCGGCGCCAAGGGCAACGTAGCAGGCCAGGACTACGAAGTCGCTGTGACCCAGAACGAGTCCAAGCTGCACGGTTCCGTACCGGACGGCTACTTCTCGCAAGTTGCCTACGCCAAGATCATCAACGATCCGGCCAACAACTGGAATCCATGGGCACCAGGCGCAGTCCAGACCGGCCCGCTGGCTGACAAGCTGCAGCAAGCCAAGTACACCGGCGACACCCTGAACGCCAAGTCCAAGTCGACCCTGTTCGATGCCAAGATCAACGGCGAACTGCCGACCTTCGCAGGCATCACCGGCCAGTATGCCGTGGGCGGCCAGTACCGTGACGAGAAATACGTCACCACCCCAAGCCCAGCCCTGGAAACCGGCGACATCGCCGGCCTGGGCGGCAGCGTGCCTCCAGTCGACCGTTCGCGCAAGATCAAGTCGCTGTTCGGCGAAGCCAACTTCCCATTGCTGAAGACCCTGGAAGTCGGCGCCGCTGTGCGTTACGACGACTACAACGACGTCGGCAACAGCACCAACTACAAGGCCAACGTGCGTTGGCAGCCTGTGAAGTCCGTGCTGGTACGCGCTTCCGTGGGTTCGGGCTTCCGCGCTCCGACCCTGACCGACCTGTGGACCCCACAGTCCCTGGGCACCTCGGCATCCTTCGCCGACCCGGCAACCGGCCAGGACGACCTGCAGGTTAACGCGCTGTCCGGCGGTAACCCGAACCTGAAGCCTGAAAAGTCCCAGCAGCAGTCCGTTGGCCTGGTGCTGTCGCCAGTCAACAACCTGACCGTTGGCTTCGACTGGTTCCACGTCAAGATCAACGACATCCTGGCGACCCCGTCCGCACAGGAAGTGGTATCGCGCTTCCGTGCTGGCGACCCGGCATACGCCAACCTGGTTAAGCTGAACGGCAACGACGTTGACAGCATCATCACCCTGCTGTCCAACACCGGTAAAGCAGACGTGAAAGGCGTTGACGTCTTCGCCCAGTATCGCCAGAACACCTCCATCGGCCGCTTCGACGTAGCACTGAACGGCACCTACATGGACAAGTTCGACCAGACCAGCCCAGGCGGCGCCCTGTCGCACAAGATCGGCCGTATTGTTGATGAAAACAATACCCCGGTCCTGGGCGCGGACAGCGGCGGTGTCGTGCTGAAGTGGAAGCACGCTCTGTCGGGTACCTGGACCCAGGGTCCATGGGCGATCACCCTGACCCAGAACTTCACCAAGCGTTATGAAGGCGCATGGGACCTGAACGACAACCGTACCTTCGTTCCGTCCTACTCGCTGTACGACCTGAACGTGAACTGGAAGGGCTGGAAGACCCTGGTGATCAACGCTGGCGTGCGCAACCTGTTCGACAAGGATCCTGCGATCTTCGTCCCAGCTTCGAACCAGTTCCAGAACGGCTACGACGTGACCCAGTACGACCCACGCGCACGCGTTGTGTACGTATCGGCTAACTACACCTTCAAGTAATCCTTCGGGACTTGAAACAAAAAACCCGCCGTGAGGCGGGTTTTTTTATTGTACTGCCGGATTTCTCATTCGCCTTGAAGGCGGCGCTGGCGCACCGCGGCAGCCAGGTTGTCCAGTACCTGCACGCTGGCATCCCAGTCGATGCAGCCATCGGTGATCGACTGGCCGTAAGTCAATTCCTTGCCTGGCACCA
>JBCNOP010000188.1:0-10683 GCA_039593775.1 Pseudoduganella sp. | reverse complement strand
TGCCATGCAGGTCGCCCTGCGCCTGCGCGAAGACGTGGCAACCGAGCCAAATCGCCGCGAGGAATACCAGAAAGTGGCGCCGAAGACTGAGGATGGCCTGTATCTGGTGCCGAAGGTGATCGAATAACGAACCGGTGGGGCGGTGTCAGACCCACAGGGTCTGACACCCGGCCTGCGACCTCCGCGTCATAGATGGTGTCTGACCCTGCGGGTCAGACACCGGTTTACCGGTTAAAAGGAAAAACGAATGCACACCAAAACAATCAAAGAGCTGTCCGAGCTCCTGCAAAAAAAGGAAGTCAGCGCCGTCCAACTGGCGACCCACTTCCTGGACCGAATTGAAAAAAGCGACCTGAACGCCTTCCTGCACGTGGACCGCGCGCTGACGCTGGCCCAGGCCGAAGAAGCCGACAAGCGCATCGCCAACGGCACCGCCACGCCCCTGACCGGCGTCCCGATCGCCCACAAGGACATCTTCGTCACCAAAGGCTGGCGCTCGACCGCCGGCTCGAAGATGCTGGCCAACTACACCAGCCCGTTCGACGCCACCGTCGTGCAGAAGTTCCTGGACGCCGGCATGGTCACCCTCGGCAAGCTGAATTGCGACGAATTCGCCATGGGTTCCTCGAACGAGAACTCGGCCTTCGGCGCCGTGAAAAACCCTTGGGACAAGACTGCCGTTCCTGGCGGTTCCTCCGGCGGCTCTGCTGCTGCGGTAGCTGCACGCCTGGCCCCAGGCGTCACCGGCACCGACACCGGCGGCTCGATCCGCCAGCCGGCGGCCTTCTGCGGCATCACCGGCATCAAGCCAACCTACGGCCGCGCCTCGCGCTTCGGCATGATCGCCTTCGCCTCCTCGCTCGACCAGGCAGGCCCGATGGCGCAAACTGCGGAAGACTGCGCGCTGCTGCTGTCCGCCATGACCGGCTTCGACGAGCGCGACTCGACCAGCCTGACCGCTGAACAGGGCAACGCTGCGGAAGACTTCACCCGCGACCTGGACAAGCCGCTGGCCGGCCTGCGCATCGGCGTGCCGAAGGAATACTTCGGCGAAGGCCTGGCTGCCGACGTCGAGAAGGCCGTGCGCGCCGCGCTGGCCAAGTTCGTGGAACTGGGCGCCACCCTGGTCGACATCTCGCTGCCGAACACCGCCCTGTCGATCCCGGCTTACTACATGATCGCGCCTGCGGAAGCCTCGTCCAACCTGTCGCGCTTTGACGGCGTGCGCTACGGCCACCGCGCCGAAGGCTACAAGGACCTGCAGGACATGTACAAGAAGAGCCGCGCCGAAGGCTTCGGCCCGGAAGTACAGCGCCGCATCATGGTCGGCACCTATATCCTGTGCCACGGCTACTACGACGCGTACTACCTGAAAGCGCAGAAAATCCGCCGCAAGATCACCCAGGACTTCGCCAATGTGCTGGGCAGCCAGTGCGACGTGATCATGGGTCCTGTGGCACCGACCGTGGCCTGGGACCTGGGCTCGAAGGCAGACGATCCAGTGGCGAACTACCTGGCTGACATCTTCACCCTGTCCACCAGCCTGGCCGGCTTGCCTGGCATGTCCATCCCTTGCGGTTTCGGCGAAGGCGAAAAGAACGCCAACCGCCCGGTAGGCCTGCAAATCATCGGCAACTATTTCGCAGAAGCGAAGCTGCTGAATGTGGCCCACCAGTTCCAGCAAGCTACCGATTGGCATAAACGCGCCCCTGCCGCGATCTAAGGAAAAATAATTATGGAATGGGAAGTCGTCATTGGTATTGAGAACCACGTACAGCTCACTACCGACTCCAAAATTTTCAGCGGCTCGCCGACCAAGTTCGGCGCAGAGCCAAACACCCAGGCTAGCCCGGTTGACCTGGCGCTGCCAGGCGTGCTGCCAGTAATGAACAAGGCTGCCGTCGACCGCGCAATCCGTTTCGGCCTGGCCGTTGGCGCGAAGGTCGCACCCCAGTCGATCTTCGCCCGCAAGAACTACTTCTACCCTGACCTGCCGAAGGGCTACCAGATCTCGCAGTTCGAAGATCCGGTGGTACAAGGCGGCCAGTTGACCTTCGGCTACGAGAAGGACGGCAAGTTCGTCACCAAGACCGTGAACCTGACCCGCGCCCACCTCGAGGAAGACGCGGGCAAGTCGCTGCACGAGGACTATCACGGCATGTCCGGCATCGACCTGAATCGCGCCGGCACCCCGCTGCTGGAGATCGTGTCCGAGCCTGAAATCCGCAGTGCCGCCGAAGCGGTGGCCTATTGCAAGGCCCTGCACGGCCTGGTGATGTGGCTGGGCATTTGCGATGGCAATATGCAGGAAGGCTCCTTCCGCTGTGACATCAACGTGTCCGTGCGCCCGAAAGGCCAGAAGGAATTCGGCACCCGTTGCGAACTGAAGAACCTGAACTCGTTCCGCTTCATCGAAGAAGCCGTGCACGTCGAAGTGGCGCGCCAGATCGAACTGCTGGAAGACGGCGGCAAGGTGGTGCAGGCGACCCGCCTGTACGATCCGGACAAGAAGGAAACGCGCCTGATGCGCGAGAAGGAAGACGCGCAGGATTACCGCTATTTCCCGGATCCGGACCTGCCGCCGCTGACCATCGGCGCCGACTGGATCGAGACCGTGAAGGCCTCGATGCCGGAACTGCCAGCCGTGATGCGCGAGCGCTTCGTGGAAGAGTACAAGCTGCCGGAATACGATTCGCTGATCCTGACCGCGTCCAAGGGCATGGCGCTCTACTTCGAGGCCGTGGTTGCCGCCGCGGGCAAGGAGAACGCCAAGGCTGCCGCCAACTGGCTGATGGGCGATGTGTCGTCGACCCTGAATCGCGAAGGCGTGGAAATCACTGATGCGCCAGTGCTGCCTGCGCAACTGGCCGCCATGCTGAAGCGAATTGCCGACGGCACGATCTCCAACAAGATCGCGAAGGAAGTCTTCGGCGCAATGTGGGAAGCCAAGTCGGAAGATCCGAACCTGGTCGATGTGATCATCGAGCAGAAGGGCCTGAAGCAGATTTCCGACACCGGCGCGCTGGAAGCGATCGTCAACGAGGTTATCGCCAACAATGAGAAGTCGGTTGAGCAGTACCGCGCGGGCAAGGAAGCGGCTATCAACGCGCTGATCGGCCAGGCGATGAAGGCGTCGAAGGGCAAGGCCAACCCGGCCCAACTGACCGAGCTGCTGAAGCAGAAGCTGGCCTGTTAAGACCGGTAAACCGGTGTCTGACCCGCAGGGTCAGACACCCTCTGCGGCGCGGCTAAGGGTTTCGGTTGTGCGCTGTTGATCTTCTTCGAAAGTCAAAGGCCTGGAACCAACCCGTGGCCGCGAGATCATACAGGGTCAGGCACTTGTGCCTGACCCTGGTCTACCGGTTTTAACAACCGCCCACGCATCCACCGCAAGATATCCGCAAAGATCTCCTCGCGATTCACCTCATTGAAATTCTCGTGATAATTCTGATGCTGCACATGGCACTCCAGCAGCTTAGGATCAATCATCGCCAGCAAATCCAAGGTCGCCTTCGGGTCCGCCAGCTTGTCATCCCCCGCAACAACCGCATATAACGGCCAGCGCCAGGTCGGCATCTTCTCCGCCAACCCTTTCTGCGCCCCCTGCAGCGCCACCCCAAACCGCACTGTACACTCACGCGCCCGCACATCATCCGCCTCATCGCGGTGATGGCGCGCCGTAATCGCAGCATCGTGCGTCAGCACATCGGTCAGCGACGCCATCGGCACCTTCATGGTCGGTGCCAGCGTGGCCAGCACGCCAGACAACTTCTCCAGCAAAGCCGGCACCCTGATCGCATTCACGTAATACGGCGACGACAGCACAAACCCTTTCACCAGTGGATCACGCTCCAGCACCTCAAGCCCGAAACGGGTCGCAATCAGCGCCCCCATCGAATGCCCCATGATAAACACCGGCACACCCGGATAATGCTGCTTGACCCAATGCAGGAACAGCTCCACCTCTTCGATGAAGACAGCAAAGTCCGGAATATCCACCCGGCGCGCATTCTCATGCCCGCACAGGTCAAACGCCACCGTGGCAAAGCCGTGCTGCTTGAAATACAGCGCCGGCGTCACATAGTCGCCCGCATGCGCCAGGCCACCGTGGATGGCCAGCAGCACTCCCTCCGCCGGCTTTCCAGGCTCCCAGATATGGATCTTGCGTTCGGCGCCATTGCGCCCCTTGAAAGTGGCGAAGCGGTCTTCGGAGAATCGGTTCATGCGGTCAGGAAGATATGCTCAGCGCAATGCCCATCTCCAGCAACAGCGAGAGATCGGCCAGCGTGAAATCGAGGGTGGATGCGCCCTGGTTGGGCGCGGCGGGAGCGAAGGCAACGCGCAATTCAGCCTGAATCGGCGCCACGTCAAAGTTGATGCCGCGCGCCTGGCACTCGTGCAGATAGGCGCGCACCTTGCGCATCAAGGCGTCCGGATCGGCGTCGGTGCCGAGCGTGGCGTAGAAGCCGTGGTCAAGGCGGGTGCGGCCGGTCGGGCTGGTGTCGCCCTTCTTCCAGTCGCTTTCGGGCTCGCTGGGGAGCCCATCCCGCACGTCAGCCACTGCGGATTCGTCGCCGTACACCTTGAGCGTTGCGATGTTCATTACTTTCCTCGATCTAATGTTGTAAGGAAGCAATCACAGTCTAGCACAACGCCCAAACGGCGCCAGCGCGGCTTATTCCACGCCGTATTTGCTGCGGTAAGCGGCTACTGCGTCCTTGTACTGTGCAAGCGACGGGTCGGCCGACAGGTAGGTAAACAGGTCGGTCAGGTTGCCGATCGAGATTACCGGGATGCCGTAGTTCTTGCTCACTTCCTGCACCGCCGACAGCTCGGACATCTGGCCATCCTTGCCGCCGCGCTCCATGCGGTCCAGCGCAATCAGCACTGCGCACGGTTCGGCGCCGGCCTTGCGGATCATTTCCACCGATTCGCGTACCGAGGTGCCGGCCGAGATCACGTCGTCAATAATGACAACTTTGCCAGTCAGCTTGGCGCCCACCAGGGTGCCGCCTTCGCCGTGGTCCTTGGCTTCCTTGCGGTTGTAGGCGAAGGAAGTGTTGCGGCCTTTGCCGGCCAGCGCCATCGAGGTCGCGGAGGCCAGGGTGATGCCCTTGTAGGCCGGGCCAAACAGCATGTCGAATTCAACGCCGGAGTCCAGCAAAGTCTGCGCGTAGAAGTCGGCCAGCCTGGCCAGAGTCGCGCCGTCATGGAACAGGCCAGCGTTGAAGAAATAGGGCGATTGCCGCCCTGCTTTGGTCGTAAACTCGCCGAATTTCAGCACTCCCGCCTGTACGGAAAACGCGATAAACTCTTGCCTCAAATTGCTCATAGTGCACCCATCTCTGTTCAAAGTGCCGATATTTTAACCGGAACACCTATGCCAAAAATCATTTCCGCCAACCTGAACGGTATCCGCTCCGCCGCCAAGAAGGGCTTTTTCAACTGGATGGGCACGATCGACGCCGACATCATCTGCGTGCAGGAACTGAAGGCGCAGGCAGCGGACATGACCGAGGAATTCCTCAACCCGCACGGCTACCACGGCCACTTCCACTACGCGGAAAAGAAAGGCTATTCCGGTACCGGCATCTACAGCAAGGTGGCGCCTGATCGCGTGCTGATCGGTTTTGGCAGTCCCGAGTTCGACGCCGAGGGCCGCTACGTGCGCGCCGACTTCGGCAACCTGACCGTGATCTCGGTCTACTGCCCTTCCGGCTCTTCGTCGGAAGAGCGCCAGCTTGCCAAATTCCGCTTCATGGACCTGTTCCTGCCGCACCTGCAGCAGCTGCGCGCCGAAGGCCGCGAGTTCGTGATCTGCGGCGACTGGAACATCGCCCACAAAGAGATCGACCTGAAAAACTGGAAGGGCAACCTGAAGAACTCAGGCTTCCTGCCGGAAGAACGCGCCTGGATGACCAAGCTGTTCGACGAAGTCGGCTACGTCGATGTGCACCGCGGCCTGGACCAGCGCCCGGAGCAATACACCTGGTGGTCCAACCGCGGCCAGGCTTATGCGAAGAACGTGGGATGGCGTATCGACTACCACGTCGCCACCCCGGGCATTGCTGCCAAAGCGCACACGGTGTCGGTCTACAAGGACGAAAAGTTTTCCGACCACGCTCCGTTGATCATCGAGTACCACGCCTGATGCGGCGCACCCTCGCTGCGCTGCTGCTCACGGCTGCCGGTGTCGCCGGCGCCGCAGATACTGCCGTCATCATCGACAGCTCGCGCCAATTCATGCCGAATACCATGCCGCGCAAGGCGGCATGGCTTGGCCTGTTCTGCCAGAAGACGGAATGCGAATTGCGTCCGGCCGAAGTCGATATCTCCATCGATACGGCCAAGGATATCCTTGACCAGGACGAGGAACTCGATCGCGTCGCCGTCCAGGGCGAACCCCTCGCCGTATTCGCCAACCTGCCGCTCAAGGCCGGCAAAGTCGTCACTTGGCATGTCATGAACGATGCGCAGTACTTCGGCAGCCCGCAATTCGAAAAGCTGCGCAAGCTGGGTAAATGGAATATGCCCTGGGGCTCGCAGCCACTGACGCTTTCCTGGGTTAAGACGCCAGAAGAACGCAAGCGCTATCACCTGAGCGATGGCACCAGCAAGCAATTCCTGTTCGCGGTCAACGCCTCGGGAGAGTATGGCGGCGACACCACGCCCGTGGTCTACTGGGCCGGCGATATGGATGGCGACGGCAAGCTCGACCTGCTGATGGGCATACCCGACGAGAGCTGCGCCTATGACGAGCGGCTGTACCTTTCCTCTGGCGCCCCGGAAGGCATCCTGCTGCGCAAGGCCGCCCACACCTCCGGCAGCCAGGCCGCCTGCGGCTGCTGAGCAACGCGCGGCTTGCTGGCCGCTGTTGCTTGTGCCATCCTGCGTATTCTTTTCAAAATAACAAGGAAAAGACTATGCAACAGAGTACGCCTACCAAGCGCCTCGCGCGCACTGCCGGCCTGCTGTACCTGGTTGTCGTCGTCGCCGGCATCTTCGCCTTGATGTATGTCCCCTCCCAGCTCAAGATCGGCAACGATCCCGCCGCGGCCCTCGCCAGCATCGACGCCCACGAAGGGCTGTTCCGTGCCGGGATCGCAGCGAGCCTGGTGTGCTACCTCGCCTTCCTGCTGTTGCCACTCGCACTCTACAAACTCCTCAGTCCTTATGGCCGCAGCGCTGCTGCCGTGATGGTGGTATTGGCCGTGGCCAGCGTGCCGCTATCATTCGCCAACGTCGGCCACCGGCTGGAAGTGCTGAACCTGATCAGCGGTGCCGACTACCTGCGCAGCTTTACGCCGGACGCGCTGGCGCAGCATGTCATGCTGTCGCTGAAGGCCTACAGCAAGGGCATGATCCTGAACCAGGTGTTCTGGAGCTTGTGGCTAGCGCCCTTCGGCTACCTGGTCTTCAGATCCGGCATCCTTCCCAAGCTGCTCGGCATCCTGCTGATGGTCGGCAGCGCGGGCTATGCCGCGGAAACCTTTGGCTTCATCCTGATGGCCGATTTCGCGGCCCTGCCCGGCGCCGACTTGCTCTCTATCCCTGCTTCGCTCGGCGAGATCGGCACTTGCCTGTGGCTTTGCATCATCGGTGCGCGCGAACCGGTGCATAGCACAGGCGCCTATAATACGGGGATAAAAATCGCCCGGAACTAAAAAATGAAATCTGTATTGGTCCTTTTCCTGCTGACCATCAAGAGCAGCTTTATCAACGACGAAGAGTCCGAAGCCACCAACGAACAATTCGACACCATCCAGTTCGTGCAGACGGAAAAAGGCACATGGCGCTTCAAGACCTTCGCCGAGGACGAAGATGTGCACCTGTGGAGCATTCAAGCCGAAGGCGACCTGGTCGAATTGGCGATCGAGACCACCAATCGCCACTACGGCGACGTGATCGACGAAGCCTTCATCATCGAGAGCGATGACGGCGTGGAAGGCCTGCGCCGTGAGCTGAAAAAGCAGGGCTTGAGCGACAACCTGCAAATCTCCCCGAAAGGCCCGCTGTTCTGGTCTCCGCCAGGTTCCAACTACAGCCCGAAGTCTGCACCTGCGCACTGATTCAATTAAATGCGCCCAGTTGCGCCTCAGTTGTTTAAAATGCCAAACTTTAAACAACCATCGCGCTGGCCATGACCCAAGTCCAAACATCGACGCCTGAAGACAGCAGCATCGACAAGATCGCTCTCGCCAAACAACTCGCCGGCGACATCACGCGCGGCGCCGGAGCAGGCATCGTACGCACCGTGCTGGCAGTACTCGCGGCGGTGATCGTCAATGCGCTGGGCGTCACGCTCTTGTTCCGCAGCGAACTGGGTAGCAGCCATGGCTCGGCCTTGATTTATGCTGCTTTTGTCGCAGCTCCGTTCATCATCGCCGTCGGCCTGACCGGCATGATGGCTTACAAGCTTGGCTTGCAGGGCATCCTGGCGCGTGTGGTGGAAAGCCAGTCAGGCCTTCTCGCCAAACTGGGCGCAGGCATCCTGGAGAGCTTCCTGCGCAGCGTGAAATACGAACCGGGCCGCCCGTTGTCGGAAAAATTCCTCAGCGGCTGGCGCAGCTTCCTGAACCTGCAATCGGGCCTGCCGAAACCTCTGCCATGGCTGCTTGGCAACCTGACCTCGCGTATCCCGCTGGCAGAAACCATCACCGAGGTTGCAACCACCGGCATGACGCTGCGCGAGGTAGCGCATGCAGCAATGACCCGCATGATTTCCGAAGGTGCCGCCGGCAGCCTGCGCCCGTCGAACCAGGCCTTGTTCATTGCTCTCGCAATCGAGTTCGGCATGTGGTTCCCTATCGGCCTGCTGGTCCGCTACATGTTCGGCTGATTCTCATATGAAGAGATCAGCAGCGTTTTACTTTGCGCTCATCGTCGCCGGATCGGCGCATGGCGGCGATGCCGCGCCAATCCATGGCGCCTGGACCGGCAAGATCGGTAACAGCAGCATCAATGCCTGCTTTACCGCCAGCGATTCGCACTACTTTTACCTGAAGCACCTGCACGGTATTCCGCTCGAAAAAGTGGATGACGAGCACGATTCCTGGAGCGAGGAAGTCAAGCGGGAAGCCACAGGCAAATGGAAGATCACGAGCGTCACGCCCACGCTGCTGACCGGCGAGTGGATCGGCACTGGCAAAACCAAAGGGGCAGCCATCCAGTTGACCCGGCTTTCCAGCCTCGGTGCAGATGGCGATTGCGGCCCCGACTTCTACGCACCGATCGCTGCGGCCAACAAACCCCGCTACAGCAATGGGAAAGCCGGCAAGCAGGCGGTCCGCATCGCCAGTTCCCCACTGGGAGAAAGCTTCAATCTCGTCGGCAGCAGCGCTGCGGTGCGTGAGATCAATGACTACGTGGCACGCTGGGAGTATGAGCGCCTGCTCCAGGCCAATTTCTGTGAGCGTAATGGTGGCGGTGGCTGGCAAGACAACCTGACTGTCAACAAAGTGCTGGCCAATTACCTGCTGGTAAATGTGGATGCGCCCGACGTTTATTGCGGCGGCACGCACACCACCTCGTCCCACTCCACACTGATCTTCGACCTGGCAACCGGCGAAAAGGTTGAACCGGGAATCTGGCTGGCCGAGAGCAGCGAGATCGAAGAACCGCTGCGCGCGATGATCATGAAGAAAGCCAGTGCCTGCGACAGGCTGGAGCCATCCATTTCACCATCGCTTCCGAGTGCCACCGGCATGGCTTTCGATCTCGATTACCCGCATTACCATCGCGACTGTAACGAGACCGTTGAGATCAGCTATGCCAAACTGTCGCCCTTCCTGTCGAAGGAAGGCAAGGAATTGGCTCAGAGGGTCCGCTTGCTTTCGAAGTAACGCCACTCTCCCGTCAACGGATCTGGGAAGCCGACGGCCTTGGCCAGCAGCTTGAGTGGCGAGGACACGTCGTCCTGCTTGCATGGCAGGGCGACGGGATAAAAGACATCGTTGACGATCGGAATGCCGAGCGAGGATAGATGTACGCGCAACTGGTGCTGGCGGCCGGTGTGCGGCCATAGCCGGTACAGCACATGCTCGCCGCGCTGTTCGATCACATCGATCATGGTTTCCGAATTCGGCTCGCCCGGTTCCTCCTTCATGGTGAAGAACTTGTCGCCCTCCACCATGCGGCTGCGGTAGACGAAGGGGAACTCACGGCCCCGCAACGGGCCGGCCAGCGCCTCATACTCCTTCTGCACCAGGCGTTTCTGGAACAGCGACTGGTAATCGCCACGGCTGCGCGCATTGCAGGAAAAGATCACCAGCCCCGCCGTCTCGCGGTCAAGACGGTGGATCGGCACCAGGTCTTCAATGCCCAGCTTGCGGCGCACGCGCACCAGCAAAGTCTCTTTCACGAAACGGCCAGACGGAATCGTCGGCAGGAAGTGCGGCTTGTCGACCACGACGATATGCTCGTCCTGGTGCAGCACTTCTTCTTCAAACGGGATCGGGAATTCGTAATCGAGCTCGCGGTAATACCAGATGCGGGCGCCGCGCACATAGCGGGACCCGGGCTGCACAGGCACACCCTTGCCATCCACCACGTCGCCGCGCGCCATGCGCTCACGCCACTGGGCTTCCGTCACAGCAGGATAGTTGGCGGACATGAAGGTGATCATGTCCGGCCAGTCGCCCTCCGGCAGCCACAGGTAGCTGGGCGTGACGCCATCGCGCATCG
>JBCNOP010000187.1:0-10688 GCA_039593775.1 Pseudoduganella sp. | reverse complement strand
ACCGACGTGCATGGCCTGGTCAAGCGCGAAGTGAACGGCCGCAAAGACTACTTCGTCGACTGCGTCAAGCAATAAATCTGCACTGTGGATCGTGCGCCGCACCCCGGCGCACGATTGAGCAAGCTCAACGCGGCTCCCCACGATTTCGCCCTATAGTTGACGTCCTGTCCTTGCGAAGGGGCGACTATATGGCGCTTTCAGCTTGCATCCTGGCGACTGGGAAGGCGCCGGCCGATGCCAGCAACAGGCTGCGGACTGATTTGTCCGACGCTGGCGTATCCCTCATCGAAGCGCCGCAGGAAAGCGACGCTTCCATCCTCTTGTTCAAACAGTGGGACGCCGAACTGGCCGCCAACCTGCAGGCAGCGGGTGCTCAGCAAATGCTGGCCATCTGTTGCGAGCCTGCCGAACTGGCAGCCGACGCCATGTGGGAAGTGCTCGCGGCAGGCGCCTCCGACCTGCTCCTGTGGCGCAATGGCGAGGCGATCCTGCCGCAAGTGCTGGCGCGCCTGGAGCGCTGGCACGAAATCGCGCAACTCATGTCTTCCGATCGCATACGCGCCTGCCTGGTTGGGCAAAGTGCGGCGTGGCGGCGCATGCTGCGCAGCCTGGTGGAAGTTGCTGCCTTCACCGACTCTCCCGTCCTGGTCACTGGCGAAACCGGCACCGGCAAGGACCTGCTGGCCCAGGCCATTCACCGACTGCAAGGTGGCCCAGGCCCCCTGACCGTCGTCGATTGCACCACGCTGTCGCCGGAGCTGGCGGGCAGCGAACTGTTCGGACACGAACGCGGCGCGTTCACTGGCGCCTACAGTGCGCGCGATGGCGCCTTTGCCGCAGCCAATGGCGGCGTGCTGTTCCTCGATGAAGTGGGCGAATTGCCGTTGCCGCTGCAGGCACAGCTCCTGCGTGTAATCCAGGAGCAGCAGTATCGGCGCGTCGGCAGCAATGACTGGCACCCGACGCGTTTCCGCCTCGTGTGCGCCACCAATCGCGACCTCGAGGCAGAGGTCGAGCGCGGCGCCTTTCGGGCCGACCTGTACTACCGCATTGCAGCCTGGCGCTGCCGCACGCCGCCCCTGCGCGAGCGCCAGGGCGATATCCTGCCGCTGGTGCAGCACTTCCTGCGCCAGCTTGGCGGACAGGACGTCGAACTCGATCCGGCTGTGCGCCAGTATTTGCTGACCCGCAACTATCCCGGCAATGTGCGCGACCTGCGGCAGACCGTGGCACGCCTTTGGCACCGCCATATCGGGCCAGGGCCGCTCACCATCGGCGATGTGCCGCCGGAAGAGCGGCCGGCCGCTGGCGGTGCCTGCTGGCCAGACGCCGCCTTTATCAATTCGATTGGGCGCGCGGTGGATCTTTGTGTCAGCCTGTCGCGCATCGGCCAGGCCGCCACCGACACGGCGATCCAGCTGGTGCTGCAGCAGGAAGGCGACAACAACCAGCGCGCCGCCCTGCGCCTTGGCGTGACCGATCGCACGCTGCAACTGCGCCGCAAGGCCCGTAACGCGCCGCTCTAAGCTAGTCCCTGCCGATCAGCCGCAGCAAGTTGCCGCCCAATACCAGCCCTTCGTCCCCTGCCCCGAGCCGCAGCAAGCGGATCTTCTCCAGCTCCACTCCCGGGTGCAGCCAGGGCCCGTCGGTCCCGAAGAGGACCTTGTGCGCACCGGCTCGCCGGATCGCCTGCTCCAGCAAGTCGAAGCGCCGCACGCCTGCGCTGTCGGTATAGATGTTCCTGTGGCGCGCAAGGTGATCGACCAAGGCCAGCTGCGCTGCCCAATCGTCGGCAAAGCTGCCCAGGTGGGGCAAGATGAAATTCACATCCGGATATTGGCCCGCCAGCAGCTCCGCCACCGAAGTCACGCCGACCGGGTCGTACAGCACCGGCACGCAAAAGTGGCGGGCAACGTCGCACACCTCGCCGGTGATCGGAGCGTCGTGCCGGTGCAGCTTGATGCCGACAAAGCCATATTCCTCCACTGCCTTGCGCACCAAGGCCGCAATCCTTCCCGCATCGCGCCGCGCATGGACGAAAGCGAAGGCCAGGTAGCGCTCAGGTTCCGCCGCGACCAGGCGTGCCACGCCGGCGTTAGCGGCGCCGTAGTCGGAGTGAAAAGCGGCCAACAGCACTGTCTTGTCGATGCCCGCTTCGCGCGCGCGCCGGGCATAACGTCCCAGCGCGGCATTGCTGTCCCACGGCCCGGTCAAGCCGTCGCCAGGGCCCGCGTGGCAGTGGCAGTCGATGATCATGACTTGCCGAACTGCGGAGCATGGGTGCGCAGTGCCTCCAGTACAGCGCGCCGCACCGCTTGCGGGCTGCCATCGCTGTCGCCGGCCGCCTGAGCGGCAGTGCCGGCGATGCGCACAAAGCGGCGCGCCACTTCGAGCTCGCGGTCCACTTCGGGCATTTCCCGCATTTCCATCTCAAGCGCATTGCTTAGCGCACCGCCCAGTGCGCGTCCCAGTGCGGTGCCGACGCCCGGAATTGGGACGAATGACCCTAGTGCGCCCCCGACGAAGGGCAAGGCCTTTTTCGCAATCCCCTTCAGGATCCAGCCCAGCGGCTTGGCGACCTTCTTGATGCCTTTCCAGACGCCCTTGAACATCTTGCCGAGGAACTGCTCAAGCTCTTCCTCGCCCTGCACGCCAAGCAGCTCCATCGCCAGCGCCATCTCCTGCTCTTCGCTGAATGGGCCGTTCCGGCAGCGCTTGCAGCCGCAGGGCGCTTCGTGCTCCTCGCCCAGCACCGCGAACTCCAGTTCGCGGCGCTGGTTGGTCAACACGCCCTGGTGGTGCCGGAACATCGTATCGTGCAGCATCCGTTCGCGCCTCCGGCGGTCGGCATCGTCGGACAGGTTCGCGGCAACGTAGACGCTGACTTGCGACGGCCGGATGCCCATCATGCCCGCACAGATGCGATGCTGCGCGAGGCGCTGCCCCATATGCCGGGCCTGGCCGCTATAGCCCCTGCGTTGGCCATTGACAGCAAATTCCAGGTAGTACAGCCCTGGCCCATGCGTGCGCGGATCGCCGGGCGCGCGGTCAAGCGAGGCAACCGGAACATAGGCCGGCTGCAAAGCACGCGGCATCTGCCCGACGGCTTGGGCGATAGTCGGCGGCAGTTCGCTGTCGCCTTCATCGGGCTCCGGTTCGTCCCCGGCGGGCGGCTCGAGCAGCGGCAGTGGTTCGAACACTGGCGCTCGGTAAGGCCAGAAGCCGCCGTACACGAGCGCCGGCCGGGGTCTGCGGGATGGGCGAATACGCGGACGGCCCATTGCGCGGCCCCCCTTGGGCCGCCATTCGAATTCCATCGTCTCAAACATGGAGCACCTCCATCAGTTGTCCGATTGACCGGGCGGCATATGCGACTTGCTGTGCGCTGTGGTCGGCACGCAGCAGCAAGGTCAGGATTTGCCTTGCATGTGTTCCCTGCAACAGCACCTCTATTCCAGCCAGCGACAATTCGCGCCTCAGGGCTTCGCCATCGCAGGCAGGCGGCAGCATGATGCGCTGCACCGGGAAATCACCGCCACGGCAATCTATTCCCTGTGCCGCCAGGGCAGCCTGCAGTTGCGCTATCCGTTCGCGCAAGCGCGCGCGCAAGGCCCGCCCTGTCCTGCGGTTGGCTTCCAGTGCGCAGCGGCCGGCAGCAATCGCCGCCACTGAAGGCGGGCTGCAATGAATCCGCGTCGCGCTCGCCGCCATGAAACTGCCCAGCATCTTGCGTGGTCCAGCCAGCACAGCCAGCGGGGCGCCGAAGCCCTTGGCCAGCGAAGCGCCCGCCAACACGGGCCCGCCGCCAAGGCCGTGCTCGGCCACCGAGCCGCCGCCATCCGGCCCTAGCACGCCGAGCGCCTGCGTGTCGTCCAACAGCAGCAGGCCGCCGCAGGAATCGGCAATGCCGGCATAAGCTGCCAGCGGTGGAACCGCCTCATCGCCCGGCGTATAGCCATCCGACAGGATCACCGGCCTGCGTCCTGCTTCGTGCCAGCGGCGCGCCATCGCCGCCGCCTGGAGCGCATTGCAGTGGCTGAAATACTGCAACGGAACGCCTTGCGAGCAGGCGCGTTCGGCACCCCAGCGTGCTACAGGATAGGCCGCGCTGTCGACAAGCAGCGCTACCTGCTCGAACGCCAGCCACCCGAACAAATCCCAGAACAGGTGCAGGCTGGAAGGCAGCAGGCAGGCCGCCTCGCAATCCATCAGGCGCGCCAGGGCGGCGCCGAGTTCCGGCTCGCCCGGCACCGGTTCCAGCGCGACCGGCTTCCCCAGCGTAAGCTCGTCCCAGGCCGGCAGCGACTGCGCCGCATGGCGCATGCCAAGGTACAGGGCGCTGGTGAAGTCGGCGCGCACCGCCGCCTCACGCTGTGCGCGGCATGGCTTCCAGCCGCTGGCGCAGCAGCACCGAGGGCATGGTGGCCTCCAGTTTCGGATTGGCCGTTTCCGCAGTCAGGTCGACACCCGTCACGGCACGGTAGGCATGCATATAGCCCTGTGCCTGCGGACGCCAGAAGCGCGCCCACGCAAACGCTTCGGTCGGGTCGTACACTTCGCTCCAATGGGTGTAGCGGATCGACAGCAGCAACTGCTCGCCGAACATGGCCAGGTCGCGGAAGTGTGCGATGCTGGTGTCGCTCCAGCCCTGCACCTTCTTCATCGCATCCACCCGGTCCATCCACGGCTCGGGATGCGCCACCATCAGCCGGGTCGGCAGGAATTCGCGGAATTCCGGACGCGCCAGCATCCATTGCTGCATCAGCATTTCGATGCGCGCCGTGGAAGGCAGGTCGCCGAACTGGTTATGCGCCCCTTGCGACAGTATCAGGTGCACTTCCTTCAGCGCGTTGAGGATCGGGAAGGCGTCCGCCTTGACGGTAGTGTCGTCGTCCTGCCGATAGAAAGGCATCAGTTGGCGCAAGAGGTTGTGGAAGGCCTCGATGAACTTGGAGCGGCTGTCGGCCGGCCGGAAGTCGCGAACCGCTTTGCCGTCCAGGTGGATGCCGTAGTGGTGGTCGTACTCGTAATTGCGCCGTACCACGCTCAAACGGTGCTGCTCATCCTGCACATAGCCCCATAGCAGGTTGTTCAAGGGCCGCAGCATGTCCACTTCCATATTGGCCAGCGGATCCGGCCCGTTGCCGTGTGCCGCTGAGCGCACGTTCTGGAAGCGGCGCGTGATCGCGTTCATCGTCTGCACCAGCATGCCTTCCTCCTGCCAATAGGACCAGATCAGTTCCATCATGCAGGGATTGACCAGCCGGTCGCGAATGAAGCCCGCGCACAGTTCGGCGTCATGGTGATCCTTGTGGCCAATGTGGATGCGGACGTCCGGCAGCTTGCTGCGGATCAGGGCCAGGTAAGGCAGGATGCGCGTATTCTGGTCCAGGGAAGTCAGGTAGCGCTTGACCAGTTCGTCTTCCAGCTTGCGGTCGCCCGGCAAATCGCGGCGGTCCAGGTAATCGGCATCTTCCTGCGGGCGGAAGGCGTATGGGGCACGCAGCACGCCGCAATTGACCATGACGAAAGCCTCCGTTGCTGCCTTCAGCACGCGGTACGATTCCGAATCACTGAATGGCAGGCTGCGGCGCTTTTCCAGCAGCCGGAAGGCGCGCTCCTTGTCGTTGAAGCGGCTGCGCTCAAACTCGGGCACTTCACCGCCGGCGTCGTTGCAGAACAGGTGGTCGATGAACAGCTTGTAGGTATTGAAAGACAAGGCCTCGGCACTGTTGCGGATCAGGGTCCAGTGGGCCAGCACCGGGCGGAATTCGGCTTCCGTGCGGGAGGCCTGGGTGGTGATGGTGCCGCTCACCTGCGTTGCGCTGCCTTCGTCGACGATGATCGGCTCCGAGGCGCGATAATGGGCGGCGTCGTTCGGGTCTGGCGTGACACCATCCGGTTCCAGCGCAGCCATATAGACGTGCACCGCGACTTCGGCGGTGCCGGTTGCATTCAGGCGCATGCTCGACTTCACGCCTTGCTGCGCCTGGCTTTGCAGCGGAGGCTCCGGCACATAATACGTGCCGTCCATCGGATTCTTTTGCCCGGCCACGCCGTGCGATACCGTTACCCAGACCGTATCGCCGACCAGGCCGTGCGGCCGGTCCTGCTCATCGCCGTTGGCGAAGAAAACCGGATCCAGCCTGAATGGCGGGTCAAGCAGGAATTCGGTCTCCCCGCGCGTGTCGGACGTCAGGATGTCGATCCGGTTATAGCGCTCGAAATCCTTGTCGAAGGGCGTGACGTTGTTATAGACCACATAATAGGTGCCGATGTCCAGCCCGTCGAAGCGCGCATGGCCATTGGGACCCGTATGGGTCGGGCGCAGCACAGGCCAGGCTGCCATCATCTTGCGGGCCTCTTCCGGGCTGCCCGCCGCCGCATTGAATTGCTGTAGCTGTTTCAGCTGCGCGTCCGAAGGATGGACCAGCAGCAGGTGCGCATGCACCACCGGGACCCAGCGGTTGTCCGATATCCGGGCCCGCACGTTGACATCGATCTTGCCGCTTGCGCCGGCGGCTGCCGCACTCGTTTTCGTCATGATGGAACTCTCCTCAAATATCAGTCAAGGTGTTGCGAAGTGCCCAATGCGTCAGCAGGCGCCCCAGCAGGATGCTTTCGTGTTCCGGGCTCAGGATCCCGTCCGCCCGCGCCTGGCCGATCACCGCGAACACCAGCACCGGTGAAGCCTCGTACATGCGCTGCGGCTTGCGCTGCCAGAGCCGGAACAGCAAGGCCAGGTAGGCGGGCTGGCGTCGCTCCACCTGCAGCGCTTGCGGCAGCGAAGCCCCGCGCAGCAGGGCTGGACGGTGGCTGGCCAGCATGCCCGCCAGCGCCGGCATCGAATCGCGCAGGGCCATCAGCAACTGCCGGTCCGGCTCCGGCACGCCATCCAGGGGATAGTAGGATTCCCACAGGCGTGCCATGCGCTGCCACTGCGGGTGCGGATAAAGCCGCTCGCCCATCGCGCAACTCAGGAGAACCCGGATCCACGGCACCGGGTGCGGATCCTCAATGTTGATGCGGAAGACGAAAATGCGCGGCAGGCTCACCACGCCGATCAGGCCGTGGGTGGCGGCTACCCCCACCCTCGCCAGCGACCAGAAATCGGCGACGATTTCGGAAATCCAGCGCTCCCACAGTTTCCACACCTGCACAGGCCCGGTAGCGCCGGATTGCAGCGATTGCAGCATCGGCCGCAGCGAGTTGACCAGGTCCAGCAGCGCAGCTCCCTGGTGCCCGACCTCATGGAACAGCGAGGACGCAATGCTGGCGCCCACCATCCGCTCGCGCGGCACCCGGATGATGGCGACGGGATTGTCGCCGCCTCCCGGCAGGCGTGTGCGGGCGCGCCGGATCGCCGCGCCAGGCCCGCGATCCAGGTAGCACACCACCGGCGGCGGCGTGTAATAGCCGCCCCGCAGCGCCAGGGCATCGGCCGAAGCAATGTCCAGCCCTGCCAGCCAAACGCCGTTGCGATGTTCGCTGCGCTGTGTGATCACGTCGTTGAACATGTCGAACTGGATCAATGCCGCATTGAACTTCATGCGCAGGAAGGTGAAGCGGCGCTGGGCGTGGGCCGGGCTGGCGCGCCGCCCGTCGGGGCCGCGCAGCCAGTGCAGGAAGCCGCGCACCATGGCCCGCAACTCGCGCCGCCCTGCCACCAGTTGCCGCTCGATGCCAAGCTGCGCGCGCGGCAGCAAAGCGGCTGCAGGCACCATCGGCTCGATCAGGGCGAATGGCAGCACCCGGGCCAGGCGCGTCAGCAAGGACCGCGCCTCCTGTGCCAGCATCCAGGCGGCGTACGGGCTCATTTGGCTCAAGCTCCGTACAGGACGATTTTGCGGCCTTGGCGCACCCAGCGTCCGGCGTTGCCATGCATCGCGCCAGCCACACCGCCCATGCCGCGGCCGGAGGCTCCCTGCTGGCCGCCCTGCTGCCCGGCCCTGGCCAACAAGCCCGGCGCGTGCTGGCGTACGGCCGCCGTAGCCGCTTGCATGGCGATCTGGCGCGGATCGCCGCCGCGTGCCTGGGCGGCGCGGTTGACGGTATCGGCTGCCACTTTCACGAAAGTGCGGGCACCGTCGAATTCGCGGTCCTCGCCCGACATTTCGCCTTCCGCCTCCAGCCCCAGCGCGCTGCCCGCCGCCGAGGCCAGGCCGCTGCCGATCTTGGCGCCCAGCGGTCCGCCGAAATAGCCTCCGATGGCGCCGCCGGCCAGCGGCAGCGCTTTCTTGGCCACCCCTTTCAGCGCGCCGCCGATCGCTTTGCCAACAGGCGAGCGGATCACGTTGCCGGCGAAAGATGCCGCCTTCTTCAGGAAGCTGCCCAGGAACTGCTCCAGTTCCGCTTCATTGGTCACCGACAGCAGTTCGCTGGCCAGTTCCATTTCCTCGGCTTCGGTCAGCATCCCCTGCTGCCCCATTTCGCCGCCCCATTCCGATTCGCCAAACTCATACTCGCCTTCATAGGAAGTTTCGTTTCCGAATTCCAGGGTGGTACGGTCGATGTCATGCATGATTAGCCCCCTTTGATGTGATGCTGCGGATGGTGGAACGGGATGCCGTTCCATGATGGATACGATAGTGGGCAGCAGCCCTGGCGCATACTGCCTTGCTGCGATGTTCAAGGCGGCGCGCCTTACCTGGCGCGGGTCGCCGCGCGCAGCCTGCCTTGCCCGGCGTGCAGCCAGGCCGGCAAAGCGCATGAACTGCCGCGCCGTCTCGAATTCGCGGTCTTCGGCGCTCAGGCCTTCGAGTTCCATGCCGAGCAGGCGGCCACCCCTGGGCCCGGCGGAAAGCACCTGCTCGGCCAGCCTGGGCAGCACACCATCAAGGCCGGGCGCTACGTGGCGAAACCAGGCCGGCAAACGGCGCTCGCGGCGCGCCGCCAGCAGTTCGGCTGCTTGCAGCAGGCTTTCATCGCGCCACGTCGCCTGTGGCGCCGCCGGCGACAGTTCCAGTTCCGGCCGATAGCTGAGCAAACGGTCCATGCTTTCTCCAGTGCCTTATCCGTGCAAGGATTAGTGCAAGGCGCGTGCCAGCGCCTCCCTTGGGGCAGGCGCTGGCCGCGGCGAAAGCGGTTTCGGGAATGGCGAAAAAGGACGATTCGGGGCGAAATCGGCTTCGCCCGGCGGGAATCAGGCGGCGACTGCCACCGTCAGGTTCACGACGTAGCCGCCGGTGACATTGCCGCTCATGGTGCCGAGCTGCAGGGAGTAGCCGTCGCTGAAGATATTGTCGGTGGCATAGCTGATGCGCGACAGGTTGCTTGCCGAACTGCTGTAACCCGATGTGGCATAGACTTCGTTCAGTGTCGTCATCGGGAAAGTGAATTGCGAAGTCTTGATGCGGTTTGAGGCGCTGGTGCTTTGTGCGAGGCTGCGATAGACCTCGAAGTGCACATGGGGCATGCGGCCGTCGTAACAGCCGGGGAAAATGGTAGTGAAGGACAGGTCCCCATTGGCGTCCGCGGCCTGCACGCCACGGAGGTAATTCTGGTCCGTCACGCCGCTCGAGTACAGCGAATAGCGGCCATCGCGGTCGCAGTGCCACAAGTAGACAGCGAAACCGCCAGCCACGCCACAGCTGTTGTTGGCGTTGACGATCTTCAGCCTGATCGTGAGCGGGATCCCGGCCGCGTTGCCGCTGGCGCCGTTGAAGCTGCTGCGGATATCGCTGCGCACGACCCCGGTTTGCGTCAGCACGTTGACGATGCCGCTGGCATTGCTGTTTGTGCCGTCGCCAGGATATGGGCCGCCGGTTTCTTCAGGGATCACCGTGCAGCTTCCGGTGGCGGTGCTGCCAGTGCTGCTTCCTGTGCTGCCGGTCCCGGTGCTGCTACTGCTGCCGGTGCTCGCGCTGCCCGCCCCGCCGCCGCAGGCCATCAGCGGCAGCGTAGCTGCGCCGGCCAGCAGCCACCGCAGAGAGCGGCGGCGGGTGCTGTCCATATTCATCATTACTTCCAGGTCCGCTGCCAGGCCGTGGTCGTGCGCGTGCATGAAGTTCTCCTTTTTATGCCATGGTGTTAATCAGGTTGCCGCTGCTGCCTGCTTGCGGCAGCTTATCCGCCAGCGCTTGCAGGAAACTGGCAAGCTTGGACTTTGAATCGCTGCTGTCCGCTCCAAGCGACGAAAGCAGCGATGAGAACGAAGACTCGAGTGAAGACGTGCCGCTGGATCCGGACGTATCGTCCTGCAGCGAGGAGATCAGGCTTTGCAAGTCTTCCGCCAGGCGGCCGGGTCCAGCGCCCGGTCCTCCAGCGCCTTCCGGGCCCGCGCCGTTGGCCTCCCCCTGCTCGTGCAGGGAAGTCATGAGCTCCTGCAGGAAGCTGCCCAACGACGACGCCGCGTTTTCCTTGTCGCTGGCCGCAACATCGGTCACGCCCAGCGATTCCAGTGCCGAGCCGATCGCGTTGATAAAGCCACCCTCGCCCGGCGGCGGGCCTGGTGGCGGTGGCGGCGGCGCCTGGCGCGCCTGGTCTGTGCCGCTGCTGGAGAGCTGGCTGGTGTAGCTGCTGAAACCGACCGAATTAACGTTCATTGAAGCCTCCTCGCTGTTGGCGGGCCTTGCGTTCGTCCAGTTGCTTGCGCTGCTCTGGGGTCAGCAGGGCCAGCACCTTCTGGTGCGTGCGCATATGGGCCAAGGTCAGGTTGGCTTGCGCCTGCGCGGCGGCCTGCGCCAGCT
>JBCNOP010000186.1:0-10709 GCA_039593775.1 Pseudoduganella sp. | reverse complement strand
AATTCGCGGTAAGCCTTGACGATGCGCTCGTACACGTCCTGGTCGTAGTTCACCAGGTCCATCTTGTTGACGGCCACCACCACGTGCTCGATCTGCAGCAGGTGGGCGATGGTGGAGTGGCGCTTGGTCTGGATCAGCAGGTCTACGCCGCCGTCTTCGCGCAGCTTCACTTTAGACACGTCGACCAGGATGATCACGGCGTCGGCAGTGGATGCGCCAGTCACCATATTGCGGGTGTACTGTTCGTGGCCTGGGGTGTCGGCGATGATGAATTTGCGCTTCGGCGTGGCGAAGTAGCGGTAGGCCACGTCGATGGTGATGCCCTGCTCGCGCTCGGCTTCCAGGCCGTCGGTCAGCAGGGACAGGTCGATGGTGTCGCCCACGGTGCGCTTATGCTTGGCGCGCGACACGGCTGCCAGCTGGTCGGCAAAGATGCCCTTGCTGTCGAACAGCAGGCGGCCGATCAGGGTGCTCTTGCCGTCGTCGACGGAACCGGCGGTGATGAAACGCAGGAGACTACGTTCGTTGATATTTTCGTTCAGTGCGTTCATCAGAAGTATCCTTGCTTCTTGCGTTTTTCCATGGAGGCTTCGGAGGTCTGGTCGTCCATCCGGGTGGCGCCGCGCTCGGTGATCTGGGTCACTGCGGTTTCGGCGATGATCGCGTCCACATCGGCAGCGTCGGAAGACACTGGGCAGGTGCAGGAGATGTCGCCCACGGTGCGGAAGCGCACCACCTGGGTTTCCACCATCTCGCCTTCACGGGCCGGGGTCAGGTCGGTCAGCGGCACCAGCAGACCGTTGCGCGGGATCACCTGGCGCTCGTGCGCGAAGTAGATCGATGGCAGGGCCAGTTTTTCGCGGGCGATGTACTGCCACACATCCAGCTCGGTCCAGTTCGAAATCGGGAACACGCGCATGTTTTCGCCTGGGTGGACGCGGGTGTTATACAGGTCCCACAGTTCCGGGCGCTGTGCTTTCGGGTCCCATTGGCCGAATTCGTCGCGGAAGGAGAAGATGCGCTCCTTGGCGCGGGCCTTCTCTTCGTCACGGCGTGCGCCGCCGATGCAGGCGTCGAAGCCGTGTTCGGCGATGGTTTCCAGCAGCGTCACGGCTTGCGCGGCGTTGCGCGAATCGGTGGCCGGGTTACGCAGGCGCACGGTGCCTTTTTTGATCGAGTCTTCTACCGAGCCCACGATCAGGCGTTCACCCAGTTCGGCCACGCGGCGGTCGCGGAACTCGATCACTTCCGGGAAATTATGGCCGGTATCGATATGCACCAGCGGGAAGGGGAACTTCCCTGGACGGAAAGCCTTTTCCGCAAGGCGCAGCAGGACCACGGAATCTTTGCCCCCGCTGAACAGCAGGGCAGGGTTCGAGCACTCGGCGGCAACTTCGCGCAGGATGTGGATGGCTTCCGACTCCAGTGCGTCCAGGTGGCGCGAATTGACGTGTTGTTCTACCAGTGCGTTCATTTAGCTTGCTTTCTTAATTCGAATCAGTTTGCCGTCTACCAGGTGCAGGCCGCATTCCTTGGAGTCCGGGTTTTCCCACCACCAGCGGCCGGCGCGCACATCTTCGCCCGGCTGGATGGCGCGGGTGCAAGGTTCGCAGCCGATCGACGGATAGCCCTGGTCGTGCAGCGGGTTATACGGCACGTCATTGGCGCGGATGTAGTCCCACACTTCCTGTTCCGACCAATCGGCCAGGGGATTGAACTTTTCCATGCTGTGCGAACCATCATACTCCTGCACCGACAGGTCGGAGCGGGTTGCAGATTGGGCGCGACGCTGGCCTGTAACCCAGGCTTTTTTACCGCTCAGGGCACGGCCCAGCGGCTCGACCTTGCGGATATTGCAGCATTCCTTGCGCAATTCAACGCTGTCGTAGAAGGCGTTCAGGCCTTTCTTTTCCACGTAGGCGTCGACGTCGGCCTGCAGCGGGCGATACAGCGCGATCTCGTAGCCGTAACGCTCCTGCACGCGCTCCACCATGCCCAGGGTTTCCTTGTGCAGGCGGCCGGTCTCCAGCGAGAAGATGCCGATCGGCAGGCCGGCTTTCAGGATCAGGTCCGTCAGGACCATGTCCTCGGCGGCCAGGCTGGAGGCGAAAACGGCAGGCGAGAACTCTTCTGCAACGCGTTCGAGCGTGGCTAGCGTATCCCGCACGCGGGTGGCGAGCTCGCTCATGGTTATGCCTCGGTCGTTGCGGCAGCAGGCGCCGGGCGGGCGTGGCGGCGGAACAGCGGCACGCGCTGGTCGACCGATGCCTGGTAGGTTTCGCTGAACACCGTCAGGCCTTTCAGCGCGTCTTCGATGCTGCGGTCCGGACGGGTGTCGTAGGCGTCGAAGCCCACGCGCTGCATCGAGAACAGCTGGTCGCGCAGCACGTCGCCGATGGCGCGCAGCTCGCCGGTCCAGCCCAGGCGTGAACGCAGGTTCCAGGCGTGGGAGTAACCGCGGCCATCGGTGAATTTCGGGAAGTCGATTGCCACCAGCGCCAGTCGTGGCAGGTCGCCGCGCAGGGCGACAGGATCTTCGTCGGGAGCGATCCACACGCCGATTTCACCGGCGGCGGCGCGGGCGGCCAGCGCATCGCGCTGCGCCAGCCAGGTCGCCAGCGGTACGATTACGCGGCCCGCCGGCACGCTCAGGGCTTCCACGGCAGTCGCGGCATCCTCGGCGCTCGTGCCTTCGGCGGCTTCCGGTGCGCGCAGCAGGGTCCAGTCGTCGGCCACGATTTCGCGGCCCTTGATGATTTGCTTAGGCATATTCGTCTTCTCCTACCAGGCGGCCAGCGGTTTCAATCGGCGTGGCATATACAAATTCCTTGAACGGGGCGATGCCCAGGCGCTGCGCGGTGTCGACGAAGCGCTCGTCCGGAGTGCGTTCACGGACGTAGACTTGCAGCAAGCGGTCGATCACTTCCGGCATCTGCTGCGCGGAGAACGATGGGCCAATGATCTTGCCGATAGCGGAGTTATTGCCTTGTGCGCCGCCGATCGACACTTGATACCATTCGCTGCCGTCCTTATCGACACCCAGCACGCCGATATTGCCGACGTGGTGGTGGCCGCAGGCGTTGATGCAGCCGGAGATATTCAGTTCGAAATCGCCGATATCGTGCAGGAAGTCGATGCGGTCGAAACGCTCCGCGATCGCCTGCGCGATGGGGATCGACTTGGCATTGGCCAGCGAGCAGAAATCACCGCCTGGGCAGCAGATGATGTCGGTCAGCAGGCCGATATTCGGCGTTGCCAGGCCGTGCGCCTTGATTTCCTGCCACAGCGCGAACAACTGGGATTGTTCGACGTCGGCCAGGACGATGTTCTGTTCGTGGGTCACGCGCAGTTCGCCAAAGCTGTAACGGTCGGCCAGGTCGGCCATGAAATCCATCTGTTCCGCAGTCGCGTCGCCCGGCGGCACACCGGTCTTCTTCAGCGACAGCACGACGGCGGCGTAGCCCGGCACCTTGTGCGGCTTCACGTTGCGCTTCAGCCAGTTGTGGAATGGTTTCTCTGCATGTGCGGCCGCAGCGTCGTAAGAAGGCAGGGCTTTGTAGCCGTGCGGCTGGAAGTAGGCGATGATGCGCTCCATTTCTTCCAGCGTCAGGGTCTGCTCGGTGCCTTTCAGGTCTTCCCACTCGGCTTCCACCTGGCGGGTGAATTCCTCCACGCCCAGCGCCTTCAGCAGGATCTTGATACGGGCCTTGTACTTGTTATCGCGGCGGCCGTGCAGGTTATACACGCGCATGATTGCTTCGGTATAGGTCAGCAGGTGTTCGCGCGGCAGGAACTCGCGGATCACGCTGCCAAGGATCGGGGTACGGCCCATGCCGCCGCCGACCATTACCTTGAAGCCGATTTCGCCGGCTTCGTTCTTAACCACGGTGAGGCCGATGTCGTGCACGGCGATGGCGGCACGGTCTTCCACCGCGCCGTTGATCGCCACCTTGAACTTGCGGGGAAGGGCAATGAATTCAGGGTGGAAGGTCGACCACTGGCGCAGCACTTCGGCGTAAGGACGCGGATCGATGATCTCGTCGGCGGCCACGCCGGCGAATTCGTCGGAGGTCACGTTGCGGATGCAGTTGCCCGAAGTCTGGATGGCGTGCATTTCCACCGAAGCCAGGTCAGTCAGGATGTCCGGGGTCTCTTCCAGTTTGATCCAGTTGAACTGGATGTTCTGGCGGGTGGTGAAGTGGCCATAGCCACGGTCATATTTGCGGGCGATGTGCGCGAACATGCGCATTTGCCTGGAGCTGAGCAGGCCGTAAGGGACGGCGATACGCAGCATATAAGCGTGACGCTGCATGTACAGGCCATTCTGCAAGCGAAGTGGCAGGAATTCTGCCTCGGTCAACTCATCGTTCAGGCGGCGTTTAACCTGGTCGCGATACTGCTCGATGCGTTCGCGGATGATGAGGTGGTCGTATTGATCGTATTGATACATAGCTTTCCCAGTAAGGCATGCCCAAAGTGGAATCAATGGTAATAAACTAGTGCCTTATTCCAAACAACATAGTCTTTATTTGCTTATATGCTGTTAAGGCATAAGCATCAGCGTAAAATATGCGCTGGGGAGTCCAACGAGAGCGAGAATGAACCTTCACCAACTGCGATTCGTGCGGGAAGCCGTGCGCCAGAACTACAACCTGACCGACGCCGCCAAGGCCTTGTTTACGTCCCAGCCGGGCGTTTCCAAGGCGATCATCGAGCTGGAAGAGGAGCTCGGAGTTGATATTTTCACAAGGCACGGCAAGCGTATTCGCGGCCTGACTGAGCCTGGCCGGCTGGTTTTGTCTTCGGTCGAACTGATCATGCAGGAGATCGACAGCCTGAAACGGATCGGCAAGGAGTACGCGGCCCAGGACTCGGGCAGCTTCACCATCGCCACTACGCACACCCAGGCGCGTTACACCTTGCCTAAAGTAGTACAGGCCTTCATGCAGAAGTACCCGAAGGTGCGCTTGTCTTTATTGCAAGGTAATCCGAAGCAGATAGCGGAAATGGTGCAGCGCGACCAGGCCGACCTGGCCATCGCCACCGAATCCATCGCCGCCATCGACGGCCTGATTACCCTTCCGTGCTACCAGTGGGAGCACGTGGTGGTGGTGCCGCCGGACCATCCGCTGTTAAGAATCAAGTCTGTCACGCTGGAAGAAGTGGCCGAGCACCACATCATCACGTATGATGCCGCCTTCGCCGGCCGCTCGCGCATCGACCAGGCCTTTGAGAAGCGGGGCCTGAAGCCGGACGTGCTGCTGGAGGCTATCGATGCGGACGTGATCAAGACCTATGTGGAGCTGGGCATGGGCATCGGGATCATCGCCGGCATGGCCTTCGACCCTGAGCGCGACCGCAACCTGCGGGCCATCCCTGCCGGCCACCTGTTCGGCATGAATGTGTCGCGCGTGGCTGTGAAGCAGGGCGCGTACCTGCGATCCTATATATATACCTTCATCGAGCTGCTGGCGCCGACGCTCAACCGCAAGCTGATCGAACAGGCGATGAAGGGCGAACATGAGAACTACGAACTGTGATCAACGAACAAGAATTGAATGAGGTGCGCGAGCACATCGAAGAACTGCTGGATGGCCATGAAGTCCTGCAGCTGGAAAGCCTTGACCTGGATAGCCTGGACGCAGCGCCCGGCCAGTACACGGCCGTCTACGCCGAATTCCTGTGGGCCCAGCTGGGGCGCGAGAAACAGGACAAGTTCCTGAAACAGCTTCGTGACAAGGTTGGCAAGGATGTCCTGCTGGTTTTGATGGGTGAAGACTACGTCGATGGCGAGAGCTTCCCGGTCGCACGTACCGACCAGCACGGAAATACCTACGAATTCCAGAAAGATGACGACGGAAACCGCTTCGAGGTGATGAAGAATTATCCGTCCGACAGCTGGCTGCGCAAGCGCCTCGGCATCGCTGCGCGTGAAATCAAGGTCTTGCGGTCCGAATATTACTGGGTTGTGACATCCCGCCTGAAGTAATTTTTTTCCTGTCACATTGTTGAAGTAATTGAGGGGCAATATAGCTGCGTTTGAAACATTTCCCTCAACTTCAACAACGTAGGACAACAAGTGAAAAAACTTACTCTGGCAGCACTGATCATCGGCGGTTTCGCAGCACAAGCTCAAGCCCAGTCCAATGTGACCATCTACGGTATCGCTGACGCAGGCTTCGTCGCAGAGCGTGGCGGCGTGAACGGCAGCGTCAACAAGGTGACCAGTGGTGTGGGTTCGGCTTCCCGCCTGGGCTTCAAAGGTGTTGAAGACCTGGGTGGCGGCACTTCCGCTATCTTCACGATCGAATCCGGCGTCAAGATCGACACCGGCGACCAGGACACTGCAGGCGTATTCGCACAGCGCCAGGCTTTCGTTGGCCTGAAGAGCACTGAAGCCGGCCAGATTACCCTTGGCCGCCAGTACACCATGCTGTACAACGCCCTGTCGCAAGTTGCCGACCCATTCGGCGCCGGCTACGCTGGCAGCGCGAAGAACCTGTTCCCTACCGGCGGCGTCAACACCCGCCTGTCGAACTCCATCGTCTATAACTCCCCAGTGTTCTCGGGCTTCAGCTTCGATGCCCTGTACGGCATGGGCGAGCAAGCTGGCGACAACACCGCTGGCCGCCAGTTCGGCTTTGGCGTGAACTACACCAGCAAAGAACTGAACGTACGCCTGGTTCACAACAACAAGAACAACGACGTGGCAGCCGTAGGCGCCACCCCGGCTGTTCGCAAAGACAAGGCCAAGAACACCCTGTTGGCTGCCAACTACGACTTCGGCGTTGCGAAAGTCTACTTCGGCTACGAAAAAGACAAAGGCGCAGGCTCGGCCCCCCTGCCAGTGGCTAACGCATACGGCCTGCCTGTTGCTCCAAAAGCCTCCGCTGACGGCAACGAACTGCTGCTGGGCGTAGGCGTGCCAATGGGCGGCGGCACCCTGGTTGCTTCCTACATCCGCAAGGACGACAAGTCCAACAACCAGGACGCCAACCAGTTCGGCATCGGCTACCTGTACGCGCTGTCCAAGCGCACCACCGCTTACACCGCGATCGCCAAGATCAAGAACAAGAACGGCGCTGGCTACACCGTTGGCAACAACACCGAAGCCGGTACTGGCGACAAAGCCTTCAACCTGGGCATCCGTCACGCCTTCTAAGCAGTTTTTGTAGCAAGCAGTACCACTCTCTCTCGAGGTGATTCATGATCTTTGGCGGGTCTTCGGACCCGCCCTTTTTTTATGGGCCCAAGGGGAGGGGAATGCGGATCGTTATGCGCGTTCCGCTGCTGCCATCGACGTTCATGCTGCCGCGCAGTGCGGCCACACGTTCGCGCATGCCGAGCAGGCCTAACGCGTCTGCCTTGGCCATATCGCCGACGGCGATTCCTCGTCCATCATCCGATATGTCAATGAGCAGCTCCTTGCCATCACGCCGGAAACGCACTTCGGCTGTGGAGGCACCCGCGTGGCGGCCGATATTCGTCAAAGACTCCTGGACCAGGCGATAGATGGCGGTGCTATAGCGCTCGTCGAGCACCAGGGCATCCGGGAGCGCATCGAGCAGGCAGCTGATGCCGTGCCGTTTCTCGAACTCCCGCCGCAGCGATTCCAGCGCAAAGTACAAGCCGCCTTCATCCAGCGCGCGCGGGCGCAAGTTTCCAGCAATGCGGCGCAGGGAGCCGATGGCTGTGACGAGCAGGCTGTCCATGCTGGCCAGCCGGGCCTCGGCATCGGGCGAGCCCGGAGGCAGCTGCTTCAGGAGAGTGAGTTCGACGCGCAGTGTGGCCAGCAACTGCCCCAGGTCGTCGTGCAGTTCGCGCGAAATGTGGACGCGTTCATCCTCGCGGATTTCCGCCAGCGCGGAATCGGTGGAGCGGCGTCCCTGGACGCGAGAGCGAGGATTTTTCAAGTTGGGCTCCTGGCGGCTGCAGCCACCAGGACACCGTATTACATCAAGCCGCCGGACGGCTTGATCTGGATCACATCTGCTTGAACAGATGGAGGAAGGAGCGGCTGACTTCCAGCTTGTCTGGGCGGCCTTTGATCATAACCAGGTGGCGGCCGCGGATGTCGCGCGTTACGCCTTCAATGGCGTTCACGTTGACCAGGGTCGCGCGGTGGATCTGCCAGAACAGGGAAGGGTCGAGTTCTTCGGCAAGGTCGCGCACTGGCTTGCGGATCAGAGCTTCGAATTTGTCGGTCTGCACGCAGGTGTATTTTTCATCAGAACGGAAGAACAGGATTTCCTCGACTGGAATCATGCGCAGGTCGGAGCCGATGCTGGCCTGGATCCATTGCAGGAATTTCGGTTTGGGGGAAGCGATCTTCTCTGCCAGCTGGTTCAGGATGGCAGCCATGTCCGCACCTTGTGCTGCGCTGGCTGCAGGGGAAGACAGCCGGCCTTTCAGCCGTTCGACGGTGATCTTCAGGCGCTCAGGCTCAGGTGGTTTCAGCACGTAGTCGACCGCACCGCGCTCAAATGCTTCCACCGCGTAGGCGTCATAAGCGGTAACAAAAACCACGTTGCTCTTGTTGCCGATTTCGGCGGCAGCTTCCATGCCGGTCTTGCCCGGCATGCGGATGTCGAGGAAGGTGAAATCAGGCTTCAGTTCATTGACCAGTTCAACTGCTTCGTCGCCGTTCTTTGCTTCACCGAGGATCTCCAGTTCCGGCCATACTTGTTCCAGCCGCATGCGCAGCTGGTCGCGCATCAGTCGCTCATCGTCGGCAATAATTGCTGTGGGCATAGTGCTCAATATTAGGAAATAAGAAGTATCAATTATTCAATGGATCGCAGCGCAAGGCAATCGCTTATTCTGAGCGCGCCAACTGGTATGGCACCTCGATAATGGCGATCACGCCGCTTGGCTGGTTCGGCTCGATTTTCAGCGAAGCCTGGTCGCCGTGCAGCAGCTTCAGGCGCTCGCGGATATTGGTCAGCCCCAGGCCGGTGCCGGTGCTGGGCTTGGCGCCAAAGCCCAGGCCATCGTCCGTCACAGTCACGCGCAGCTTGCTATGGGCCACTTCGGCGCGAACTTTCAGGTAGCCGCCTTCCGGCTTGCCTTCCAGGCCGTGCTTGATGGCGTTCTCGACCATCGACTGCAGCATCATCGGCGGGAAGGCGGCGGTGCGCAGGCCTTCGGGCACGTCGAAGTCGACGGTAAGGCGTTCTTCCATGCGCATCTTCAGCAGGGCCAGGTAGGCCACCACCATATCGGATTCGCTGCCGAGCGTGCTGGTCAGCTTGTTCTCGCGCATTTGCGGCAGCACCGCGCGCAGGTATTTGATCAGGCTGCGCTGCATGGCCGAGGCGCGCGGGGGGTCGGTTTCGATCAGGTGCTCGACCGAGGCGAGGGTGTTGAACAGGAAATGCGGCTCGACCTGGGCCTGCATCATTTGCATCTTCGCTTCGCTCAACTGGCGCTGCATGGATTCGCGCTCAGCTGCTGCATTGGCCACTTGCGCCTCCGCTTCTGCTTTCTTCTTGCCGCCAACTAGCGCTTTCATCGCGAAAAGCGCCAGCAGGAGCAGGGTGATGAAGCTGGTGAACCAGGTCGATGCCTGCTTGTGGTAACGCGAGACTTTTTCCTCGGCTGCACTGTCCACCGCTTGCTCGAGTGCGTTCGACAGTTCCTCGCCAATCTGCGGGGGCAGCTCAATATGGACTTCTTCACCTGGCATCGGTGCGGCGGGAGCGGCTGGCGCGGCCGGTTTTGCTTTGGGAGCTTTCGCCGCCGGTGCGGCAGGGTGCGCCGGAGCTGCTGGGGCTGCGGGAGCTGCCGGTTCCGCCGGCATGGCGGGAGCGGCGGCCTCGGCAGCGGCTGCTTCAGCCGCATCCGTGTCCTCATGGGCATTCGCAGACTCGTCGCTGCTCGCCTCTGCGCTGGCTTGTTTCTTGATCTTGCCGGCGCGCGGGTTGAAGTGAATGCCACTGTCGTCAATCGTAATATTTGGATCCGTGTTGCCCGACTTTGTGCGCTTATGCGAGCGGATCACCATTTCTTCGTCGCGGGAAGGCGAGAATAGCTCGTCCTGCAAGATCGACGCCGCAATCATCGACAGCGCGGCGAACAGGAAGAACTTCCACCAAGACAGGTGCGTCACCCAGCCGGTCGTCGCATCAAAGCCGCGGTGCAGCCATGCCAGGATCGTTTTTGCTGTGTCTTGGGCTTTCGGAGTTGGAAACATGCGCGACTTTCTATTGAATATGGGGCAAGTGTAGATAACCTTGCGGAAAGCCGCCACCGGTGTGCGACAGAATGCAGAAATACGGGAATAGAAGAATGCCCTTGCGGACAGTCGGATCGTTTGCTATAGTTCTGTCCCTCGCAACGAGACGCAGCAAGTAGCGCGAAACGAAGCGAGAAAAGATGGGGTTGACGAGTTATACGAAACACTGCATAATCTCGCTTCTCTGCTGCAACGAACACAACGCTTCGTAACGAAAAAGCAGCGATCTTTAAAAATCAACAGTCGATAAGTGTGGGCGTTTGACGATATGCCCAGGCCTTCGGGCCTGATGCTCAAAATATACGTTATAACGCTCGCACAAAATTAAACGTAAATCTCGAAAGAGATTTCGTCAGTATTTTGAGTGAGTGACCTCGCTAGCAATAGCGAAAAACAGAGATTGAACTGAAGAGTTTGATCCTGGCTCAGATTGAACGCTGGCGGCATGCTTTACACATGCAAGTCGAACGGCAGC
>JBCNOP010000185.1:0-10740 GCA_039593775.1 Pseudoduganella sp. | reverse complement strand
GCGCTGGAATGAGCTGGTGGAGGAATTCGTCCGCCTGCGCAAGAACGGCGGGCAAGCGGAAGGCGAAACGCGGGTGGCCGATCACCTGGCCGAGATCGGTGCCGGCATCGCTGCACTGGGCAGCCGCATGGCGCCGCAAGTGGCGGTGCATGTGCCGGAACAGGACCGGCTGCACGAACTCCTGCAGCGCCTGGCCGACAGTTATGAAAAGGTGCTGCTGCCCATGATGAGCGCGATGAACTACAAGATGCGCCTTGACCATGGCATCTGGGACGAGGTGCGGGCCACAAGTTCCATCGTGAAGGACATGGAACACCGCCTGCGCTACCGGGGCAAGAAGGGCCCGCCTCCGCCGAAACAGCCACGCGAACCGGCTGGCGAGCCGTCAGCTGACTGAGATTCGGCGTCAGGAACAGCATGTCTTTTTCACTCGGGTGGCGGGCCGGTTCTCATCGAAGAGCTGGCCGAGCCCGCCATCCGGTTGCGGCTTCGGGAGTTCAGTGCACGGCTGTCGCGGACTACTACTGAAAGCTACTGAAACAACTACTGAAAACTACTGAAATTTGAACTTTTTGGCCGTGATAGCGCTCTAAGGGGAAAATTTTCAGGAGCTTTCAGTATGACTTACAGAGCGACGTTGGAGGTAAGCCTCCCCACGCTGCGCGCGCTACTGGATTACCAGGCTGAGCGGGCGGGCGATCTCTCCCTTGCGGATCTGGCGGATATTGCCATCCTGGAATGGCTGCAGCGCCACCGCACTTTCAACAGGCCTTTGGAGCCAAAGGGCTATTTCTGGAAAACGGTGTTTCTGCCGGATGGAACCCGGTTGCGCATCTCCAGTAGCACAGGCAAGCACTACGCTGAGGTGGTGGCCGGTGAACTGCTCTACGAGTCACTCTCCGTTTCGCCGAATCAGTTTGTTACCGCTAGCCTGGGCAACACGGGCAACGCATGGAAGGTGATCTGCGTACAGCTTCCCGGCGACACAGATTGGACGCCGGCGATGCGCCTGCGCCACGCGGCTATGGCGCATGCGTTCCGCACAGCGAAGCGCAAAGCTGAACGCACCGCGCCGCCTGGCGCATCGTCCTCTTAGCCGTAAAATGCCTGGTGATTTGCGCGCAGCACGTGCTTCTGGATCTTGCCGGTCGATGTCATCGGCAGTGCATCCACGATGGCGATGTGCTTTGGAATCTCGAAGCCAGCCAGCGTGCTGCGGCAGTGCTCTTGCAGCGCGCATGCGTCGGCGAATTGGCCGGGCTTGAGGCAGACGAAGGCGGTCACCGCTTCGATCCATTCATGATGCGGCAGGCCGACTACGGCGGCTACGGCGACGGCCGGGTGGCCGAGCAGGGCTTCTTCCACACGGATGGCGGGAACGTTTTCGCCGCCGGTCTTGATCATGTCCTTCAAGCGGCCTTTGAAGTGCAGGTAGCCGTCCTCGTCCCACATGCCCAGGTCGCCCGTATGGTGCCAGCCGAAGCGGCGCGCAGCGGCTGTTGCTTCGGGTTCTTTGTAGTAGCCCAGCATGGCGTTAGGACCACGATGCACGATTTCGCCTACTTCCCCTCTGCCGAGCAGGCATCCGTCGGCATCCATGATGGCGGTATCGTTGACTGGCGTCGACAGGCCCCAGCAATTGCCGGTGCGGTGCTGCTGCTCGGGTGGGAAGTAGACCGTCATCGGGAACATTTCCGTCTGCCCGCTGCCAAGAGCGAAACGCGGGCAGAACTCCTGCATCAGGCGTCCCAGCAGTTCGGGCGCCATCGGGGCCATGGCGTAGATGGCCAGCCGCAGCGTGGAGAGGTCGATCTGCGCGCGCGCCGGATGCTGCAGCATGGCGCCATACATTGCCGGCAGCGCGGCGACCACGGTCACGCGATCGCGCGCCACTGTTGCCAGCACGGCAGCCGGGTCGAAGCTACGCGAAATCGAAATGGCGGCGCCGCATGCCAGGCCCGCTGCGGCCATGCTGAACTGGGCGCAGTGGAACAGGGGCAGGATTGCGGACAGCACGTCCTGCGGCACGATCGAGACGGTAATCGCGTTCGACATCACGGCGGCCAGCACGGAACGGTGCGAATGCATCGCACCTTTCGGGTTGCCTGTGGTTCCACTGGTGTACATGATCAGGGCCAGCGCTTGCTCGTCGATCTCCAGATCGGGTGGCGTTGCCGGCTGGCCGGCGAGTGCCTGGTGCAGGCTGCGGACGCCGCCCGGTGCGTCAGCCGTGGCGGCGTCGACGGCGCAGTGGAGCTGCGGCACGCCCAGGGCAGGCAGTGCGGCACTCCATGCCGGATGCGCGGCAAGCTGCGCGTCCGCCACCAGCAGCCGTGCTTCGGCGTGTTGCACGATGTAGCTTACCTCCGTGGGCGACAACATGGCGTTGATCGGCACCCATACCAGGCCAGCCTTCAGGATGCCGAAAGCGGCCACCAAAAACTCCATTGAGTTCGGGCTGAGCATTGCCACTTTGTCGCCGGGACGCAGGCCGCTGGCGAGCAGGTAGTGCGCGAAGCGGTTGCTGCCCTCGTCAAGTTGGGCGTAAGACATGCTGCGGCCGTTCTCCAGCAGTGCGGTTGCGATGCCGTTGCGGCGCGCGCTTCGGGACACCAGGTTGCCAAGGTTGTCCTGCATGCGTTCAGTCATGGCCTGCCTCCACAAAAAGGTCGATCATTGGCTCCACGCCTGGCGTCACCTGGTACTGGGAAAAGTCGGTGATGCCGCTGCCGCGCAGTACCTGTTCGTCGATGAAGAAATTGCCGTTCGTTGCGCGGCTTTCCCTTGTCAGTATCAGGTGGGCGGCATCGGCCATGATTCCCGGCGTACGGCCGTACTGGGCGCCGCCGGGCAGGGCGACGTTGAGGGCTGCGGTTGCGATGATGGTGCGTGGCCACAAGGCGTTCACGCCGATTCCGTCCTCCGCCAGCTCGGCGGCCAGGCCATGCACGATCATGCTCATCGCGTACTTCGACGTTGTGTACGCGGCGTGGCGGGCGAACCATTTCGGGTTCAGGTCGATTGGCGGCGAGAGCGTCAGGATGTGCGGGTTGCTGGCGTTTTGAAGGTAGGGGATGCAGTGCTTGGCGCACAGGAAGGTGCCACGTACGTTGATGTCCATCATCAGGTCGTAGCGCTTCATCGAGGTGCTCTGCGAATTTGTGAGGCTGATGGCGCTGGCATTGTTGACCAGTATGTCGATGCCGCCAAACTCCGCGACGCCTTTTTCGATGGCGGCGATGACCTGTTCCTCTTCCCTGATGTCGACCTGCAGCGGTAGCGCATTGCCGCCGGCGGCACGGATCTCTTCAGCGGCGGAATAGATGGTTCCCGGCAGGCGGGGATCAGGTTCGGTGGTCTTGGCGGCGATGATCACGTTGGCGCCGTCGCGCGCCGCGCGCAAGGCGATCGCCTTGCCAATGCCCCGGCTGGCGCCGGTGATGAACAGGGTCTTGCCTTGCAGCGTAGTCATGGGTTCTCCGTCAGGGGGTGATTTCCAATAGCAGTTGTCCGGTCGCCACTTGGGTGCCGAGGGCGGTGGCGAGCGAAGACACCTTGCCGTCGCGCGTAGCGAGCATATTGTGTTCCATTTTCATCGCCTCCAACGCCAGCAACGGCTGGCCAACGCTGACTTGTTCACCTTCCCGCACGTGCAGGGCGACCACGCGGCCGTTCATTGGCGCTGCGATGCGGCCGTCGGCGGCGCCGTTACCCGCCACGCGCGGCGGCGCGTCGCCGAGGTCGTCCAGCACGTGTTCCGCGCCGTCCAGCAGGAAGAATATCCGAGCGCCGTCGGCAGCGAAATGCAGTGCCGCGGGCCCGCCATCGAGAGAGAGTTGCAGCGCTCCCGAGCCGGATTCGACCACTGTGACGCGGATGGGGGCAGCCCTTGCGCTGATGCTTTCGCCGGCACCGGCGCCGTTGCCAGTGAGGCGCCAGGCGTCCGTACCGTCGGCGCTGGCCTTGGCGCGGTGTTCAGTGCCGTCCAGTGTGAAGCGCAGGGGCTGGGCCATGGCATGGCTGGAACTCCAGCCATGCAGTTCAGCAGGGTGGCTGTGCGCATGGCGCTGCGACCTGTGCCAGGCCAGCAGCGCGCTTGCTGCCGGCAGGATGCGTGCCGTCGCATTGGCGCCGACGCCGGCGCGCCGATCGGCCGGCAGGTGTTGGGCGATAAAGCCGGTGCTGGCCTGGCCCGCGGCAAATACAGGGTGCGCTAGGCATTGCGCCAGGAAGGCGCGGTTGCTGGGCAGTCCAAGCAGCACGCACTCGTCAAGCGCGCGCCACAACTGTCGCAGTGCATCTGTGCGGTCGCGGCCATGCGCGACCAGCTTGGCCAGCATGGAGTCGTAGAAGGGCGGCACCTGGGCACCGTCGACCAGGGCGTGGTCGCAGCGCACGCCTGTTGGCGCGGTCCAGCGCAATACTTCGCCGCTTTGTGGCAGGAAGTCCAGCTGCGGGTCTTCCGCGCACAGGCGCACTTCGATGGCATGCCCGCCGCCTGCACGCCGGCCATCCAGCTCGGACTGCGTCAGCGGCAGCGGGGCGCCCGCCGCTACCAGCAGTTGCCATTCCACCAGGTCGATGCCGGTGATCGCCTCCGTTACTGCATGCTCGACCTGCAGCCGGGTGTTCATCTCCATGAAGTAGAAGGCGCCGTCGCCGTCCAGCAGGAATTCCAGCGTGCCGGCGCCGACGTAGCCGATCGCTCGCGCCGCTGCCACGGCCACCGCGCCCATGCGCTCGCGCAGTTCCGGCGTCACGGCCGGGGAGGGCGATTCTTCGATCAGTTTCTGGTGCCGTCGCTGCACCGAGCAATCGCGCTCGCCCATGTGCACCACGTTGCCGTGGCTGTCGGCGAATACCTGAATCTCGATGTGGCGTGGCTCGATGATTGCGCGCTCGAGTATCACTTCCGCGCTGCCGAAAGCGTGCAGTGCCTCGGAGCGCGCCGAGGCCAGCGCGGCGCCGAATGCGGCGGCATCGTCCACCCGCCGCATGCCGCGCCCGCCGCCGCCGGCGGCCGCCTTGATCATCACCGGGAAGCCGATGCGGCGGGCTTCCTCCGCCATGCGCTGGACCGACTGGTCCTCGCCCTGGTAGCCCGGCACGCAAGGGACGCCGGCCTCCAGCATCAGGCGCTTGGCGCCAGCCTTGTTGCCCATGGCTGCGATGGCAGCCGGCGGCGGGCCGATGAAGACCAGGCCTGCATCGGCGCAAGCCTGCGCAAACTCTGCGCTTTCGGCCAGGAAGCCGTAACCGGGGTGCACGGCGCCCGCGCCGCTGGCCCGTGCGGCAGCGATCAGTGCCGGGATGTTCAGGTAGGAGTCGGCCGGCGCGGGGCCGCCGATGCGGAGCGACTCGTGCGCGCCATCGGCGGCGCAATGCGGCGCGCCGGCATCAGCGTCGGAGTACACGGCCACGCAGCGGTAGCCCATGCTCCGCGCGGTGCGCATCACGCGCAGCGCGATTTCGCCGCGGTTGGCGACCAGGATGGTGTCGAAGGCTTTCACGCTTTGCGGCCCGGCAGGATGTCCATGTACTTGCAGATGATGCCCAGCATGACTTCATCGGCGCCGCCGCCGATCGACGTCAGCCGCCCGTCGCGGTAGAACTGCGACACCGGGTTCTCCAGCGTGAAGCCCATGCCGCCCCAGAACTGCATGCAGCCGTCGGTGATCTGGCGCGCCAGGCGGCCAGCCTTCAGCTTGGCCATCGACGCCAGTTCGGTGACGTCGGCGCCGCCGATGTACATGCCGCAGGCGCGGTACGTCAGGGCGCGCAGCGATTCGAGCTCGGTCTGCATTTCGGCCAGTTTGAAGTGCACCCACTGGTTATCCAGCACGCTGGCGCCAAAGATCTTGCGTTCGCGCGTGTATTCGATGGTGGCGTCAATGCAGTTCTGCATCTGCTGCACGATATTGGCCGCGCACCACAGGCGCTCTTCCTGGAATTGCAGCATCTGGTAGGTGAAGCCTTTGTCCTCCTCGCCAACCAGGTAGCGCTGCGGCACGCGCACCTCGTCGAAGTGGATCAGGCCCGTGTCCGACGAATTCATGCCGATCTTGCGGATCTTCTTGCCCACGCTGATGCCCGGCGTATCCATCGGCACAATGATCAGCGACTTGTTGCGGTGCGCCGGGCCGTCGCCGGTAATCGCCAGGAGGCACATCCAGTCCGCCTGCAGGCTGTTGGTGATCCACATCTTGCTGCCGTTGATGATGTAGTCGCCGCCATCCTTGCGCGCGGTGGTGCGGATGGCCGCCACATCCGACCCCGCTCCCGGCTCTGACACGCCGACGCAGGCAACAGCCTCGCCAGAAATGGCCGGCGCCAGGAATTCGCGCCGCAGCGCGTCCGAACCAAAGCGCGCGAGCGCAGGCGTGGCCATGTCGGTCTGCACGCCAATCGCCATCGGCACGCCGCCACAGCGTATGTGGCCCAGCGCTTCGGCCATCGCCATCGAATACGAATAGTCCAGGCCAAGGCCGCCATACTCCACCGGCTTGGACACGCCCAGCATGCCGAGGGCGCCGAGCTTGCGGAACACCTCCTTGGCCGGAAAAATCTCGGCCGCCTCCCACTCGTCAACGAAAGGATTGATGTCGCTGTCGATAAAGCGTTTCAGGTTGCGCTGCAGTTCCAGGTGTTCGTGGCTGTATTCCATGGGGTCTCCAGTTTTTATGGGCGTGCGACGCCGAATTGCACCGGCCGCAGCTCGCGCCGGCGCGCTTCGTCGCACACTGCCAGCACGCAGGCCAGCACCTTGCGCGTGTCGCGCGGGTCGATGACGCCGTCGTCCAGCAGGCGTCCGGATGTATAAAAAGCGTCGGTCTGGCGCTCGAAGGTGTCGACTACCTTGGCGCGCATGGCGGCAATCGCCGCGTGGTCGACTTCCACGCCCTTGCGCCGCATGCTGCCCTCCATCACGATGGCCATGGTGGTGGCAGCCTGCTCGGCGCCCATCACGGCGGTGCGCGCATTGGGCCAGCTGAAGCAGAAGTCCGGCATGAAGCCGCGCCCGGACATGCCGTAGTTGCCGGCGCCGAAGGAGGCGCCGCAATGCACGGTAATGCGCGGCACGTTGGCGTTGGCCAGCGCCTGGATCATCTTCGAGCCGTGCTTGATCATGCCGGCCTGCTCGTAGGCCTTGCCGACCATGAAGCCGGTGGTGTTCTGCAGGAAAACGAGCGGGGTGCCGGACTGGCAGCATAGCTGGATGAAGTGCGCGGCCTTGGTGGCGCCGGCCGGGTCGAGCGGGCCATTGTTGGTCAGGATGCCGACGGCCATGCCGCAGATGGCCGCGTGACCCATGACTGTGGCGGCGCCATAGCCGGGCTTGAACTCCAGGAAGGCCGAGCCGTCGACGACGCGGGCGATGACTTCGCGCATGTCGAGCGGCTTGCGCTGGTCGCAAGGAGCGATGCCGAGCAGTTCGCTGGCGTCGTAGCGCGGCGCCGTGTAGCTGGCGCCGCGTGCTGGCGCGGCGTCCCAGCCCAGGCTCGCCACCAGTTCACGCGTGACGCGCAGCGCATCGGCATCGTCCTCGGCCAGGTATTCGGCCAGGCCGGAAACCGCCGCATGCATTTCCGCGCCGCCCAGCTCTTCCTCGCTGGCGACTTCGCCGGTGGCCGCCTTCAAGAGCGGCGGCCCGGCCAGGAAAGCCTTGGCGCGCTCGCGCACCATCACTACATAGTCCGACAGCCCCGGCATGTAGGCGCCGCCCGCCGTGCTCGAGCCATGCACTACGCTGATCACCGGCAGCCCGGCCGCCGACAGGCGCGCCAGCCAGTAAAAGCCGCTGCCGCCGTGAATAAAAGTTTCCACCTTGTAGTCAAGCAGGTTGGCGCCCGCGCATTCGACCAGGTGGATGAAGGGCAGCTTCTGCGCCAGCGCCACCTGCTGCAAGCGCTGGAACTTCTCGATCCCCATCGGCTGCACCGCGCCGGCATCGATACCCGAATCGTCGGCCACCACCATGCAGCGCACGCCGCTGACAAAACCGATGCCGCCCACCAGGCCAGCGCCGGGCACCGAGCGTTCGGGATCGGGATGGTCCAGGCAGTAGCCGGCCAGCGTGGCCAGTTCCAGAAAAGGCGCGCCGGCATCGAGCAGGGCGCCAAGACGTTCGCGCGGCAGCAACTGGCCGCGCTTGGCAAACAGCGGCGCCGAGGCGGCCGACTTGTCGCGCGCGCGCGCCTCCAGTGCCCGCAGGCGCGCCAGCTGCGCTTCCAGTGCGGCGCTGTTGGCCTGGAAGGCTTCGCCCTGCGGCGCGATGCGGCTCTCCAGCGCGGGCATCACTCGCCCTCCAGCACGCGCGGCGTGCCCGCCAGGTGGAAGCCGTTGAAAGCCGCCGTGGCGCCTGGCTGGCGCGGCATGGGCATCGGCATGCCGGGACGCACGTTCGGCCGGCCGCCGTCGACGCGCAAGGTGGTACCGGTGATGAAGGCTGCCGCGTCGGACAGCAGGAAGGCAATCGCCGCCGCCACTTCCGATTCGGTGCCGAAACGGTGCAGCGGCACTGTGCGCGGGAAAGCGCGGATGGTGTCGCGCATTTCGGGCGGGTACTGGTCCATGCCGGAAGAAGCGATGTAGCCCGGCGCCACGGCATTTACGCGCACTCCGTACTGCGCCCATTCGAAGGCCGCTGTCTCTGTCAGGCTTACCATGCCGGCCCGCGCGGCGCCCGAATGGCCCATGTTCGGCATGCTGCCAAACATGTCGGCCACGATGTTGACGATGGCGCCGCCATGCTCCGCCATGCTCTGGTTCAGGCACTCGCGCGCAAGCAGGAAGCCGCCGGTCAGGTTGGTTTGCACGACCGCCTCCCAGCCCTTCTGCGAAATCTCGCGCAGCGGCGCCGGGAACTGGCCGCCGGCATTATTGACCAGGCCGTGCAGCGGGCCATGCGCCGCTACCGCCTGCGCCACCAGCTCGCGTACCGCCTCCTCGCTGCGGATATTGCAGCTGTAGCCGTGGGCGGCGCCGCCGGCGCGCGCAATCTCGGTGCGCACCGCATCCAGCTTGGCCGCATCGCGCCCCACCAGCAGCACGTTCGCACCCAGGGCCGCCAGTTCGTGCGCAGTGCAGCGCCCGATGCCGCTGCCGCCGCCCGTGACCACGATGGTGCGTCCCTCGAACAGGCCGGGTTTGAAGATCGATTGGTACATTCCGCTTCCTTTCAGGACCAGCCGAGCTGGCGCGCGGCCAGGTCGTTGAGGATTTCTTCGGCGCCACCGCCGATCATATACACCTTGGCGTCGCGGTACACCCGTTCCGCAATCGTGCCGCGCATGAAGCCCATGCCGCCCAGGATCTGCACGGCCTCGCCGGCGCAGGACTGCATGGTTTGCGCGGCGAAGTTCTTCAGCATGCAGGCTTGCGCCACTGCCGCCGCAGCAGCGCCCGGCGCGCCATCCATGCGCGCCACGATGCTGTCAATGAAGGCGCGCGTTGCTTCAATGCGCGTGGCCATCTCCACCAGCTTGTGGCGCACGGCCTGGTGCTGCACCAGCGCCTTGCCGAAAGTCGTGCGCTGCTGCGCCCAGGCCAGCGCTTCGTCCAGGCAGGCTTGCGCCAGATAGCAGGCGTGCATGGCCAGCATCAGGCGTTCGTCGTTGAAGTTGCGCATGAGGAGCGCGAAGCCGGCGTTTTCAGCACCCAGAAGGTTGGCGGCTGGCACGCGGCACTGGTCGAAATGCAGTTCGGCCGTGTCGGAGCACCACCAGCCCATCTTTTTCAGGGGCGTACGCGCCAGGCCGGGCGTGTCGCCGGGCACCAGCAGCAGGGACACGCCTCCGGCACCGGCGCCGCCGGTACGGACGGCAAGCGTGATCCAGTCGGCGCGCATGCCGGAAGTGATGAAGGTCTTGCTGCCGTTGACGATGTAATGGTCGCCGTCGCGCACGGCAGTCGTGGCCAGGTTCGCGACGTCCGAGCCGCCGCCCGGTTCCGTCACGGCCAGGGCGCTGATCTTTTCGCCGGACAGGATGCCGGGCAGCACGCGCGCGCGCAGTTCGGGCGAGCCGCCATGCACGATGGGCGGGGTGCCGATGCGGTGGCTGAACAGGGAAGCCAGCAGGCCGCCGCAGCCGGTGCGGCACAGTTCTTCGTTCAGCACTTGCAGTTGGCGGTAGCTGGCGGGGATGCCGCCGTCTGCTTCCGGAAAGCCCAGGGCAAGCAATCCAAGCTCGCCGGCCTGCTGGTACAGCGTGCGCGGGAAGGCGCCCGCTTCTTCCCAGTCGATGATGTGGGGACGCAGCTCCTGTTCCACGAAGCGGCGCACGGTGGCGCGCAGGTCTTGTTCCATCAAGTTCTCCGGCTGGTGAACGCGGGCGGGACGGCGACCGGCATCGCCAGCAGCCACTGCGCCATCCCCTTGCCGAGCGGATCGTGGCGCAGCGAAGCCATGCCGCCCCCGCCCAGCGCCTGCTCGCAGACAAAGTTGAAGGCGTGGATGCCGGGCAGCTCGTAGCGCGTCACAGCACCACGCACCTTGTCGGCCAGGTGCGCGGCCACTGCCTCCGGCGTGAGCTGTTCGCGCAGCAACGACAAATCGTCCGGATGGCGCGCGATGACGCCGATGTTGGACGTGTCACCCTTGTCGCCACTGCGCGCCCAGGCCAGTTCGATCAGCGGCACCATGCGCCAGCCATCACGCGGCTCAGCCCGTGTCACACCTTGGTGCCTGACCCCAGGGTGTGACACGGGCTCGGCCGTACGGGATGTGCCGGGCGGGATTGT
>JBCNOP010000184.1:0-10750 GCA_039593775.1 Pseudoduganella sp. | reverse complement strand
CGTGCGCGCGCGCAAGTACCTGGCGGCGCAGATGGAAAAGCATTTCTTCGGCGAAGGCGCAGACCAGGCAGCCGGCTACGTGCCGCCGTCGGCCTGAAATTAAATGGGGACGTACCCCATTTAATTTCAGCGGCTTGCCACATCCGAATTCATCGGCTTGCACTGGCGCAGCTCGCAGCGCGCCATGAACACCTTCCCATTAGCGCAAGACATCCGGTAAATCTCTACCGGGCCACGCTCAGTCACCAGCCCTGCCCCGCGCCCGCCGCGGCATTCTTCCGCATTGGCCAAACGCTCCACCGTTGCCGACGAAACACCCGCACGGAACTCCACCTTCTCCACCGGCACGCCATCGATCATGGACCGCTTGGCAACAGCTTCCGCCTCCAGCACAGATTTACGCTTCACTGGCGCCTGGGCGACCTCTTTTTTGGAAGCACAAGCACTCAGCACACCAGCAGCGAGCAACAGCAGGAACAGTCGTTTCATGGGCTCTTTCTAAAAGGAAGGATCAGTATTTGACGGTACGCACGCCGTCAGGGGTACCCAGCAGACACACATTGGCGCCGCGGGCCGCGAACAGGCCGACGGCAACCACGCCGACGATCTGGTTGATCTGGGTCTCCAGCGCGACCGGGTCGGTGATCGACAGGCCAGCCACGTCGATGATATTGCCGCCATTGTCGGTCACGAAGATGTCGTCGGAACCGGCCTTGGTGCGCACCTTCGGCTGGCCGCCCAGGGCTGCCAGCTGGCGCATGACCGCATTGCGGGCCATCGGCAGCACTTCAACCGGCAGCGGGAACTTGCCGAGGGTCTCTACCAGTTTGGAACCATCTGCGATGCAGACGAATTGCTTCGATACCGAAGCCACGATCTTTTCGCGGGTCAGTGCTGCGCCGCCGCCTTTGATCATGTGGCCTGCCGCATTGATCTCATCGGCGCCGTCAATGTACACCGCGATTTCCGAAACCTCGTTAAGATCATAGACAGGAATGCCGTGACCGGCCAGGCGGGCTGCAGTCGCTTCCGACGAGGCAACGGCACCCTTGATACGGTGCTTGATCTTGCCCAGTTCATCGATGAAGAAATTCGCCGTGGAACCGGTGCCAACGCCGATGATTTCGCCGTCGATCACGTACTCGATCGCCGAAATAGCAACAGCCTGTTTCAATTTGTCTTGCGTCATAGTTACAATGGATTCAATAAAGGTTGCCTATTTTATCCGAACTGTCAACTGACCCGGGAAAAACGCCAATGAAGCCAAGTACCGTATTAATCGTGGATGACAGCCGCGTGTCGCGCATGCTGACCCGCCAGCACATCCAGGTGCGCCACGCCGACTGGGTTGTAGAGGAAGCCGCCAACGGCGATGAAGCGATCGCCAAGGCCAAGGGATTGCAGCCCGACCTGGTGCTGCTGGACGTGAACATGCCGGGCATGAATGGCGTCGATGCCGCCGCCGCGCTGCGCGCCATGCTGCCCAATGCCCACATTTCCCTGCTTACCGCCAACGTCCAGGCAGCCACCCGCCAGCGCGCCGAAGAGATCGGCGTTGGCTTCATGGAGAAACCGATTACCGCCGAGCGCATCGCGCAACTGATTGCGCCGCTGGAAGCCTGACCATGGTCCGGCTCACCGAACTGGAGCACGACGCCCTCGTCGAGCTGTTCAATATTGGCGTGGGCCAGGCTGCCTCCGCCATGAGCGAGATCGTCAACGAAACGGTCACCATGTCGGTGCCTGCCATCAGTTTCCTCACCCGCGCCACGGCCGCCAAATTGCTGACCAGCCGCAGCAGCGGCAACGGCCGGCTGTGCGGCATCAGCCAGCACTACAGCGGCGCCTTCGACACCGAAGCGATCCTGATGTTCCCGGAAGAGAAGAGCCAGGAAATCGTGCGCCTGATGGTGGGTGAAGCGATGCCGCTGGCCGAGCTGTCGGCCATGGAACAGGAAGCGATGAGCGAGATCGGCAATATCCTGCTGAACAGCTGCGTCGGCGCACTGGCCAACCTGCTGGGGCACGAGCTGCATGGCTCGCTGCCGGCTTACCACGTCGGCTACAGCGAAGAGATCCTGGCGCAGGCCGGCAGCGCCGAAACTGCGGTGCTGATGCTGCATATCGAGTTCGTCATCGAGCGCCAGCAAATTGCCGGCGACGTCGCCTTCATCATGGACATGACGGCGCTGCACGACCTGAAGCAGCATGTGGCGGATTTCCTCGACCGTTCCATCGGTGGAGCGCAGCCATGAAGTCTTCGCTCGAGTCCCTGCCGCTGCTGCAGGGCGTTATCGATTGCATCGACGTGGGCACGCTGGTCCTCGATGCCAGCGAACGCGTGGTGTTGTGGAACCGCTGGATGGAACATCACTCCGGCGTGCTGGGCGCTGAAACGCTGGAGCGCAGCTTCTTCGACCTGTTCCCCGAACAGCGCGGCAAGCGCCTGGAGGCCGCCATCGGCCAGGCGCTGCGCAGCAACCTGCCCTCGCTGCTGTCGCAAACCCTGAATCGCTGGCCGCTGCCCCTGTATGCCAACAAGGCCGCCGCCGAAAAAGGCGAGCGCATGCAGCAGCAGATCACGGTCTCCCCGCTCAACCTGGGCAACAATGAGCGCTTTTGCCTGATCCAGGTGAGCGACGTCACCGCCGCCGTGCAGCGCGAAAACCTGCTGCGTGAACAGGCCGTGGCCCTGCGCTCGCAGACCCTGCTGGACGACCTGACCGGCGTTGCCAACCGCCGCCACTTCGACATGGCGATCGACCGCGAGACCCGGCGTGCGCGGCGCATGGGCACTCCGCTCTCGCTGATGATGCTCGATATCGATTACTTCAAGGCCTACAACGACCATTACGGCCACCAGCAAGGCGATGCCTGCCTGGAGGCGGTGGCTTCCGCGCTGTCGACCATGCAGCAGCGCCCGGCCGACCTGTTCGCGCGCTACGGCGGCGAGGAATTCGCTGTCATCCTGCCCGACACGCCGGCCGATGCGGCCGTGATGATGGCCAACGCCATGTGCCGCAAGGTGCGCGACCTGCGCATCCCGCACCAGGCCTCGCGCTCGGACGAGCGGATCGTCACCATCAGCATTGGCGTCGCCAGCAGCGACAGCAGCAACGCCGGCGAAGTGTATGAGCTGATCAACGCCGCCGACCGGGCCCTCTACCAGGCCAAAGCCTGCGGCCGCAACCGCGTGCATTCGCTTTGATCAAAGCAGCTCGATCCCGAAGCGCCGCACGCACATTGCGAACAGGGCGAAGCAGGCAATCGTCAGCAGCACGCTCACACCCAGCGTCGGCCAGAAGCCGAGCCGCGGCAACAGCCATGGAAAGACCAGGAACATCGGCAGCGTCGGCACCACGTACCAGAAGGTGTACCAGGCGTGATTGGCGATCTTTTCCTGCGGCTGCCGTTCGACATAAAGCCAGATCAGCGCCAGCACGGTGACCATCGGCAGCGCAGCGATCAAGCCGCCGAGGCGGTCGCTGCGCTTGGCAAATTCCGACACCGCGACCACAACGCCAGCCGTTACCAGGTACTTGAAAATCAGCCAGGCCATCGGCGCCCTCCTACTGTGCAAAAATAAAGCGAACCAGCGCCAGCGACAGCGCGAACACATAACCATAGGCGAAGCGGTCGATGCGCAGCACGTCATCGCCGCGGCGTGCTCGCCAGGCGCCTATCAGGCACATCATGCCGCCAGCCGCCAGCGGCGTGACCAGCAGGTTAAGTTTGCGCAGGACTTCATTGCGTACCAGGTGGTCGGGCAGCAGCCAAAGCGTAATGCCGCCCGCAATGGCGCCGAAAATGGCGTAGCCAAGGCCTGCAAGCCACGGGTTTTGCTTACGCTGGAATGGCTCGCCAAGCGAATGCAGGCCCAATTCCGCCAGGGCCTCAACCAGCACTTGCAGCAGGAATTCGCCAACCAGTTCGAACAGGAATTCAATCATGGCGTGAACAGGGCATGCTGGCTGGCGGTATGGAAATCGCGCCAGACGCGGTTGATCACAGAGTCTTCCTGCGCCGCCCGCAACCCGCAGTAGGGATAGATATCTCCCACCGCCCGGCGTGCCGCCAGCACCAGTGCCATCGAAGCCTCGCGCAATTGCGCATCAAGCGCCTCATCGACGCAACCGCCCTCCCCCTCGGCTTGCGCCCAGGCCTGGTCGAGCAGCGCGTACATGCGTTCCCGCGCACCTTCCAGCGCCACGGCAGCGCGCGCCAGCGCATCCTGCGCGCCGGCCGGCGGCTGGCGTCGCGCCGCAACAGTTTCTTGTGCCAGCGCCAGGAAATGCCGCGCCATGCCGGACAAATTAGCTGCCAGCGTCACCCATGCCAGCAGCATGAAGGGGAAACGGTACAGCGTTCCGGGCGCCGTAGCGTGGGCAGGATCAATGGTGAAGCCATGGCTAGCCGGCACCCAGGCGCCCTCGAAACGGTAACTGTGCGAGGCCGAGCCCTTCATGCCGAAACTGCGCCAGGTCGGCTCAACCACCACCTGCGCCGCCGGCACCACGAAGGCCCGGATCCCAGGCGCGCCATCCGGCCCTGCGAGCGGCTGGCCGTTCTCGCGCAGCACCGCATTGAGCGTGAAATGCGTCGCCATGGGTGCGCCACTGGCGATATCCCAGCGGCCTGTTATGCGATAGCCTTCGCCCTCCTTATCCGCGAAACCGGTCGGCGCGCCGCTGCCTGCAAGGCAGACATCTGGAGTCGAGATGATCTCGCGCGCCGTATCCGGCGGCAGGAAACCAGCGAACCAGCCGGCGCCTGCACACAGCGTGACCACCCACCCCATGCTGCCATCCGCCTCGGCAATCGCCTCTTCCAGCCGCACAACTCGGGTCAAAGGCAATTCCGCCCCGCCGGCAGCGCGCGGCGCGAGCATCTTCAGCCAGCCTTGCTGGTGGATCAGCGACTGTTGGTCTGGCAGCAGGAAGCCTGCAGCTTCCGCCCCTGCAGCGCCGGCGCGGATTCGTTGAACGTCAACTTTCATATGCAATCTATGACAGAATTGCGAGCATTCTAACCTTGGAGACCACAATGCTGCGAACCGCACTGTTTTGCCTGGTGACCGTCCTGACAATGGCCACAAGCGCCGCGCCGCTGAACTCCCAGCTTACGCAGCGCGCAGTATTGAACCTGAACGTGGTCAAACAGATCGCCACCGCCGCTGAGGCGGAAGCGCGGAAAAACAACTGGAACGTATCGATCGCCATCGTCGATGAAGCGGGCCAGTTGATGCACTTCATCCGCATGGACGATACGGCCAACTCGACGGTCACCGTGGCGCAAGGCAAGGCGCGCCACGCCGTCAACTACCGCCGCGACACCAAGTTTCACCAGGACATACTGGAAAAAGGAAACGCCGTCGTACTCGGCTTGCCTGATTCGCTACCGGTAGAAGGCGGCGTTCGCCTGGTGGCCAACGGCAAGGTGATCGGCGCCATTGGCGTGGCGGGCGTTCAGGCATCCCAAGACGCCCAAATCGCCCGCGCCGGCGCGGCATTGCTGCAGGACTAAGTGGCCGAAAGCGCCAGCACGGCCACGGCGTACATCGTCAGCACGATGAACGTCATGAGCAGCAGGAAGCATGTGCGCCACAAGGCACCGTAACGCGACAGGCCATAGGCGCCGCGCAACTGCATGAACATGTGCACCGGCGGAACAAACACGAACAGGGAGGCAGCCAAGCCACCGTGTTCGAAGTAGCTCAGTGTCGCGACGATGGTGAACAGCAGCGACATGAACGACAGCGAATACAGCGAGAACACGGCGTGGTCATACATCGTGACGCCGCGGCGCCAGAAGAACATCAGCCACAGGAATGGCAATGAAATCGGCACCAGCAGGAAGGAGTATTTGTAGGCCGCATTCTTCAGTTTGTAGAGCGCCAGCTCCCGGTTTTCCATCGCATGCCTGATGCCTTTGCTAAACCAGCCGGAGTCGGAATGCGTAGCGTCGCTGTTGCCGGCCATGTCTTGATCGGTAACCCCTTCCGCGACGTCGTGCAGGATTTCCTCGATGATGCCCGGCTCCTTCGTTTTTACGCCTTCCTGCGCGCTATCCTTGGCCTTATCCTTCTCGCCCCCCTTTTTGGCCGGCTTGATTGTTTCGGTGAACTTGGCCGTGCTGGTCATGGCGATCTTGCCAGCCGCCAGGGCGCTATTCAGGCCTTCGAGCGTTTTCCTGGCCTCATCCAGCCGCTGTTGGGCTTTCGGGACTTCCGCCGTGCCAGGTTCTGCTTCCTTGAGGTCTTGTTCCGCCTCTGCGACCACTTTTTTCTGGTCGGCGATCTTTTCATTCATCTTCTGCTCGAAGGCGGCTTTGCCGTTCTTGCCTTCGGCGACCTTGCCCGTGCTCGGGCCCGAACTGGTACCCATCGTCAGGGAGAAGACGAAGAACATGAAGAACATCATGAACAGGAACAGCGCCAGTGGCGAAACGAAGCGTGTGCGCTGGCCGTCGATATAACGACGTGTCAGCTGGCCGGGGCGTGCAACCAATAGCGGCAAGGTGCGCCAGCCCTTGGTATCGAAGTGCAGCAGGCCGTGGATCAGTTCCTCCCCCAGGTGCAGCACTGACTTGTGCAGGTGGCCTTTCTGGCCGCAGTTGCCGCAATACGTGGCGGTGACTGGCGTGCCGCAGTTGGCGCACGGCGCACTGTGCCCGTGTTCGCCGTGCTGGCCCGCGTGCCCCTCTACTTCTTTAGCCACCAGGCTGGCCGTCACCAGGTCGCCTGCCGCTTCAATCTCCATCCCCATCGCCGCTGCTCCGCCAATTGCAAAGCTTCGATGTTAGCAAATTATTGATCTTTATTGCTAAGCAAGCCTGTAATTGCCCCAATGGCTGCGCCGATGGCGCACCATGGCAACACTATCAGCGTACCGCCCGGTGGCCCCACCAGGGCCAGGAGATCGGCGAACAGCAGCAATGGCCCGGAAATCAATCCGACCGGCACCGACAGCCAGCCCCAGCCCGCATCCGTCTGGTCCCAGCCGATCAGGGCGCCTTTCGCCATGGCGGCAACCACAATGCCCAGCAAAGCGCCAACGAATGCCGCTGCCAGGGATGAAGGTTTTCGCTCAGTCACGCGCCGTCGCCGCGGCAAAATATCGCCGCGCCTTGCTGGAAAATGCAAAAGCAAATGCCCAGTAAACAAAGGGCGCCACAAACAGTAAGGTAACAAGCCAGTTAACTGCTGGCTGGTCAGGTTCCGATGGCGTGTAGAACGTTATGATACCGGTTGGAATAGCCAGGAGCGCAATCAGGCCGAGTCCGAGGTTGCGCCCCAGCCTGGAGCGCTTCGATAAATGCCAGAGCATGACGTACAGCAGCGCCGCAAGGCACGCCTGGAGAAAGAGATGCAGCCAGATCGGCATGCCGTAGCCGGAAACCCGTTGCCCCATCATGGCCAGGCGCGTAATGAGCACCAGGCCCAAGGTGCACCAGGCCGCAATTAGCGCGCCGACAATCTGTACCGCCCAGACACTATACGGCTTACGAGCAGCAGCTCGCGAATCCGGGTGTGGGCTCAGGTCAGCCGAAGGCGGGGCAAACGGGTTTGGCGCATTCATCACAGCGAGGACTCAGCGCTGCTGGTTGATGTTCACCACCACGGTGCCGGCGAGGAAGTCGTGCACAGCGCGGCGGCGCTTGTTGACCAGCATGACTATGACACCTGCCAAGGTCCAGCCATTAATCAGCCAGCTAATCATTGGCACCCACTCTGGTCCCGATCCGGCAAGCACTGCGCTGCGCTCAAAGAAGCCATAAGCCTGGTATGTCGCGTCATCCATGCTCATTGCCGCCAGGCCGAGCCCGAGGCTGCTTGCCGCGCTCATCAACATTATCGGCGCTTCACGAATCAGGGCCGCCTTGAACGTGACCGGCGCGTAGTCCGTCATCTGGACACGCAACTTCAACACAAGCTTGCCTGGAGTCCCGCCGTAGCGGCGCACCAGGTAAATCGAGTAGAACAATGCCAGCAGCATGGACGGGATGACCGACCACAGATAGAAGGAGCGGGACAATGAGCTCAGCCAATACGTGAGGCCGAGTATCGGTGACAGAACAAGGAAGTCGATGATCTTTGCGCCGACGCGCAGCCAGAAGCCGCCAACATTCGGAGTCGCAAGACCGTCATCCCGTGCGGGCAGATCGAGATCGGCAACGGGTGCCTGGTAAGGGTTATGCATGAGTGCCCAAAGTAGGCTTTAAAGCAACTACGATATCACACTGTTAGCAAAAAGCCTACGCGGGAGGTTGGCCGGCGATGACGGATCGCGCAGGAAGTCGCGCAGCATGTCCCGGTACAAGCCCGCATCCTGCTTGTGCAGGCAGACCAGGACGAAATAGTCGGCCAGCACTTCGGCCTGCGCCTCCATATTGAAGTCGCACAGCCGCAGCTCGGGCGAAACCTCGTAGTCATAGCGCAAGCCCAGGCGGATGGCGCCACGCCACAGCACAGGGTAGCCAAGCTGGTGCTGCCAGACGTGGGCCATCTCGTGCATGAACCAGTGCTGTTCGCGTTCGCCGGCCAGCGAGAAATCGGGGCGGTAGCGGGAGATGTGGAAATACAGCTCGCCGTTAGGCGTGATGCAGACGTCTTTACGCTGCAGGAAGGGAATGAATCGGGTGTTATGGATGCGCACCCGCTGGTACTCGATCGCGCTGCCGAATACCAGCCGGGCCAGCGCGATCTCGCCCGCCGTCAATGGCCGGGCGATGACTTCCATCAGTGGTGCAGCGCGCTGGCCGCTTTGGCAATGGCGGTGATGCGGTCCCAGTCGCCGGCTTGCATGGCATCCTTCGGCGTCAGCCAGGAGCCGCCTACGCAGGCCACATTCTTCAGCGACAGGAAGGCTGGCGCAGTGTCCTGCGAGATGCCGCCGGTCGGGCAAAACACCACGTCCGACAGCGGGCCGGCGATCGCGTTCAGCATGCCGACGCCGCCGGCAGGAACTGCGGGGAACAGCTTCAGTTGTTTGAAGCCTTGCTCGCGCGCCTTCATCACTTCCGATGGGGTCATCACGCCTGGCAGCAGCGGCAGGCCGCTCGACTTGGCGGCGCCGATCAGCGCATCGGTCAGGCCCGGCGACACACCGAATACCGCGCCGGCATCGCGTGCAGCAGCAAATTCCTCAGGCTGGGTCAGCGTGCCGACGCCGACGATGGCGCCTTCCACCTGGCTCATGGCGCGGATCGCGCCCAGGCCGTGCTGGGTGCGCAAGGTTACTTCCAGCACGCGGATGCCGCCTGCCACCAGGGCTTTCGCCAGCGGCACAGCATGGTCAGGGTCGTCAATCGCGATCACGGGGATCACGGCCGAAGTACGCATAATCTCGAGCAGGGTCATATCAGGCTTTCTTTGCGAGGAAATCTTCATCGGAACCGGGCACGGTATTGCCCACGTTGTCTTCGCCGTGCAGTGGCACGGTGGTCTGGATCGGCGACGGCAGCGGGAAGCTGGTCGCGCCCTGCTCCGCCGCACACACGGTATTGCGGAACATGGTGAACAATTCACGGCCCATGCCGATCTGGTTTGGCGACAGGTCCGCTTGCGCCATCGAGCGGCCGTGCCAGACATCGGACGACACCAGCGCTTCCAGCGTGCCGCTGGCTGCGTCGAGGCGGATGATGTCGCCGTCGCGCACCAGGCCCAGCGGGCCGCCAGCCAGGATTTCCGGCGACACGTGGATCGCAGCCGGCACCTTGCCCGAAGCGCCGGACATTCGGCCATCGGTCACCAGGGCCACCTTGCGGCCGGCATCCTGCAGGTTGGCCAGCGCCGGGGTCAGCGCGTGCAGTTCCGGCATGCCGTTGGCTTTCGGTCCCTGGAAGCGGATCACGGCCACAAAGTCGCGATCCAGCTTGCCGGCCTTGTAGGCAGCCATAAAGGCTTCCTGCGAATCAAACACCAGCGCAGGCGCTTCCACCGTGCGGTGTTCCTCCTTCACCGCGGACACCTTCATGATGGCGCGGCCCAGGTTGCCCTGCACCAGCACCATGCCACCATCCTTCGAGAACGGTTCGGCCGCGCCGCGCAGCACCTTCTCGTCGGCGCTCTTCAGCGGCGCTTCCTTGAAGATCACGCCAGTCGCATCGTCATTCAGGAACGGCTCGGCGCAGTGCGCACGCAAGCCCTTGCCCAGGATGGTGTTCACGTCGTCGTGCAGCAGGCCGGCATCCAGCAATTCGCGGATCACGAAACCAGTCCCGCCGGCAGCGTGGAAATGGTTCACGTCCGCATCGCCGTTCGGGTAGATGCGGCACAACAGCGGCACTACCGCCGACAGCTCATTGAAATCGTCCCAGTCGATCACGATGCCGGCCGCCTTGGCAATCGCCACCAGGTGCAAGGTATGGTTGGTCGAGCCGCCGGTGGCCAGCAGGCCCACGACGGCGTTGATGATGGATTTCTCGTCCACGATATGGCCGACCGGGATGTACTCCTTGCCCATCTCGGTAATCTGCGCCGCGCGCTGTGCGGCTGCAGCAGTCAGCGCATCGCGCAGCGGCGTGCCCGGGTTGATGAAGGCAGCGCCCGGCAGGTGCAGGCCCATGATTTCCATCAGGAGCTGGTTGGAGTTGGCGGTACCGTAGAAGGTACAGGTGCCGGCGCCGTGATAGGACTGGGCCTCGCCTTCCAGCAGTTCTTCACGGGTCGCCTTGCCTTGCGCATAGCGCTGGCGGATTGCCGCTTTTTCTTTATTCGACAGGCCGGAAGTCATCGGGCCGGCCGGCACGA